>CBIHKY010000027.1:0-35514 GCA_966205705.1 uncultured Alphaproteobacteria bacterium | reverse complement strand
GCGGCTGAATGTAACGCCCTCGGCACTGCTCCGCCGCATTCAGGATGTCGAGCATGATCTCGATACCACGATCTTCGAACGACACACATCTGGCGTGCGTCTGACAGCAGCAGGCGAGTTGTTGATCGGCTGGATTCGCTCGCAAAATGCAGAGTTGCGACGTGTCTATTCGCAGATTGAGGAGCTGGAAGGGCTGCAGCGCGGCGAAGTGCGCATTGCGTGCAGCCAGGCCGTCGCCAACAGCTTCGTACTGCGCCATGTCGCGCAATTTCGGGCCAAGCATCCAAGCGTCAAGTTCAAGGTGACCGTCACGGATCACGCCACGGCCCTGCGCGCTTTGATCGAATATGAGATGGATCTGGTCCTGATCTTCCGTCCGCTGCGGTCGGTTGAGTTGCAGCCGATCATGTCGGTCGGGCAGGGGCTCGATGCAATCATGGCAGCCGATCATCCCCTTGCGGCAAAGTCGGTGCTGCGCCTGCGTGAGTGTGCACAATATAATGTCGCGATGCCGGGCATGTCCTTCGGCGGGCGCGAAATCGTCGAGAGCCGCCTGATGGCGAGCTCCGCCAAGTTCAACGTTGCCGTCGAATCCAACAGCTTCGATTTTCTGGCAGGGCTGGTCGCGACGAGCGATCTCATCACCTTCCAGATCGACATTGGCGCTGAGAGCTGGCGGAACGATCCGCGCTTTGCCGTTCGCCGGATCAGCGATATCGACCGCACCTATGGTCCGCTGGTTCTGGGCCAGCTGAAGGGCCGCCCCTTGCCGATCGTCACTGCAAAATTTGCAGAGCAGATGGCGGCCGATCTCTCAACATTTCAATCACCGCCCACCACGCCTGATGGTGAGGTGTTCACCGGCCAAGAACCGGACGACAAGGAAAGCGATCTGGAACATTGGAGATCGCGCCAGTAACCCTGCTATCGGGCGCGGATGGACGATGGCATCAGCTTGCGCATGGCCCGGCTAAACGGACCTGACAGCGCGAAACCGACCAATTGCAGCATCAGTGCCGAGATGAGGAAGCCGATAGCGAAGCTGTTGCGACCTTCTGCCAGTGGCGCTTCCAGACCATGCGCAAGGCCGTGGCCAAGGCTCAGCAGCGCGACGAACGCGAGCGCGATATGGCTTGCTGGCCGTGCCTCACGCGCAATGACGAAGCCGATGGCGATGAGGGACAGCAGAATCCATAGTTCGGCGCTGGCCGATGTGGCGAACGGGGCGAGGAGAAATCCTCCAACCATCGCGCTCAGGCTGGCCAGTGCAATGCGCCAGCGCATGCCCGCGCCAAGCATAGCGCCCCAGATGCCGATGAGCAGCAGGAACAGGATGTGATCTGCGCCGGTGATCGGGTGCATTACGCCCTCGACAAAGCCGACGCCCACGCCGTGCCCGGGGTGCGCCATCACCTGCGAGGGGATGCAAGCAAGGCCAAGCGTGGTGACTGTCAGTAATACAGCGCGCAATTTCTGTCTCATGGTCATGCTCCCTTTAGTCCGCCAGCAGTGATGATGAAGGAGATGATGGCATCGAGCCCGACATTCTCCTTGAGATTGGTGAAGAGGAAAGGCCGCTCGCCGCGCATCTTGCGGCTGTCGCGATCCATCACATCCAGATTGGCGCCAACGAGCGGCGCAAGGTCGATCTTGTTGATGATGAGCAGGTCCGAGCGGGTGATGCCCGGGCCACCCTTGCGCGGGATTTTGTCGCCTGCCGAAACATCGATCACATAAAGCGTGATATCCGCGAGCTCTGGCGAGAAGGTCGCTGCCAGATTGTCGCCGCCGCTCTCGATGAAGATCAGCTCAAGCCCGGGGAAGCGGCTGACCATTTCATCCACTGCCGCCAGATTGATGCTGGCATCTTCGCGGATAGCCGTGTGCGGGCAGCCTCCTGTTTCCACGCCCATGATCCGCTCGGGTGCGAGTGCGCCGGAGCGATTGAGGAAATCGGCATCCTCGCGCGTGTAAATATCATTGGTGATAGCGGCGATATTATATTGGTCGCGCATCGCCTTGCAGAGCCGGTCCGTCAGCGCTGTTTTGCCTGAGCCGACCGGACCGCCGATGCCGACCCGCAAGGGGCCGCTTGCCTGCGAATAGCTGTGCTGTGGATCGGTCATGAGCGAAATAGCCTTGTGTAGAGGGTTTCATGATGGAGCGAGGCGAGCTCAAGCACGGGCGAGGCTGTGCCGAGATCATCGAGCGCTGTCGCCAACGCTCGTGCGGCGACGGCAGGGATCAGGCGCGAGAGCGCCGCCGTCGCGATCTGCCCGTCGGTCTGCCCAAGCGGAACGAGGCGCACGCCTGCCGAGACCAGATTGGCAGCCGTGCCGTGCAGATAGGCGTGGAGCGCAGGCTCCAGCGGGATGGCATGGGCCGCGCAGGCCAGTGCCATGACCGAGCAGTGCGCGACCGGCTGTTTCCCCCACCGCTCTGCGAAGGCAGCGAGCGCTGGGTGAGGCCATGCCCGCTGCGTGACTTGCAGGAATGAGCGCCCCTGCTGCACGCTTTCCAGCAATGTCTCGCTGCTCGCCCGAAAGGCTGCGGCGAGTTCGGCGATCTCGTCAAAGCTGGTTTCGTCGCCCGCATCGCGCCAGCTATGGCAGAACAGCACGGCATCGACCCAGCCGCCGCCACGCGACAGCACCGCCTCGACATAATCGACGATGTCGGCTGCCGTACGCACTCGTCCGTCGCTCACCGCCGTCTCAAGCCCGTGGCTGTAGGTGAACGCGCCGATTGGATAGGACGGCGACGTCCATGCGAGCAGGAGCTGGAGTGCGTCGTCAGTGAGCATGATTGTGGTCGTGATCATGGTCGTGGCTGTCCCCATGATCATGGGAATGCCCGTGCGAATGATCATGCCCGCCACCGCTATAGGCACCCTGCTCGGGCGTGAACGGCGCCTCTATGTGCGCAACATGCGCGCCCAGTCCTTCAAGCATGGCAGCAATCACATGGTCCTCGCGCAGCAGCAGATGATCCTCGCCGATCACGGCAGGCAAGTGGCGATTGCCGATATGCCAGGCGAGGCGCGCAAGGCTGGCGCCGTTGCCCGCAGTCACGCGCATCAGTGGTTCATCGGCGGCGCGCACACGCACCAGTCGGCCATCGTCCAGCTGTAAGCCATCGTCATTGAGCAGAACCGCTGCGCGGGGGAGATCGAGCAGGAAGGCAAGACCGCCATCGCCCGTCAGCGCAATCCTGCGGCGATGGCGTGCGTCATGGTCGAGCGTGATGGTGTCCGCAGCAGACTTGCTGGACCAGTCGCAGGGGGAAAGGATGTGGTGTGCGCGGATCATGGGAGGCCCTAAAAAAGAAAGTAACGCTGGGTAAAGGGCAGGCTTTGCGCTGGCTCGCAGGTCAGCAACTCGCCATCGGCCCGCACCTCATAGGTTTCTGAATCGACCTCGATGTGCGGCATGGCGTCGTTGAGGATCATCGACGCCTTGCCGATGCCGCCGCGCGTATTCTTCACCGCAACCAGCTCACGCGAGAGGCCAGCCTTCTCATCGACCTTCTCATCGATCGCAGCTTGCGATGTGAACAGCACGGATGAGAGCGTAGACGCCCGCCCATACGCCCCGAACATCGGGCGATAATGCACCGGCTGCGGCGTCGGAATGCTTGCATTGGGATCGCCCATCGGCGCCGCGACGATCATGCCGCCCTTGATGATCAGGTCGGGCTTGGCGGCGAAGAAGGCGGGCGACCAGATGATGAGATCGGCCAGCTTGCCGACTGCGACCGACCCGACATGCTCGCTGATCCCATGCGCGATGGCAGGGTTGATCGTATATTTGGCGATGTAGCGCTTTGCCCGGAAATTGTCGGCCTCACTATCATCGCTGCCCAGCGGTCCGCGCTGCTGCTTCATCTTGTGCGCGGTCTGCCAGCACCGGATAATCGTCTCACCCACCCGGCCCATCGCCTGGCTATCGGACGACATCATCGAGAAAGCGCCCAGATCGTGGAGTATATCCTCCGCCGCGATGGTCTCCTTGCGGATGCGGCTTTCGGCAAAGGCAACGTCCTCGGCAATGCGCGGATCGAGATGGTGGCATACCATGAGCATGTCGAGATGCTCATCCAGCGTGTTGACCGTGTAGGGCCGCGTGGGATTGGTGGAGGAGGGAAGCACATTGGGCAGGCCCGCCACCCGAATGATATCCGGCGCATGGCCACCACCCGCACCCTCGGTATGGAAGGCGTGGATCGTGCGCCCCTTGAACGCCGCGATGGTGCTTTCCACAAAGCCGCTCTCGTTCAGCGTATCAGTGTGCAGCGTCACCTGAACATCATGGGCATCCGCAACGCTCAGGCAGCAATCGATCGCGGCTGGGGTCGTGCCCCAATCCTCATGCAGTTTGAGACCGCAGGCGCCCGCGCGGATCATTTCCTCCAGCGCTGCTGGTTGGCTTGCATTGCCCTTGCCGAACAGGCCGAAGTTCATCGGCATGGCTTCGAGCGACTGGAGCATCCGCGTCATGTGCCAGGGGCCGGGCGTGCAGGTGGTGGCGAGCGTGCCATGCGCCGGGCCAGTGCCGCCACCCAGCATGGTGGTCACGCCGGAAAAAAGCGCTTCGGTCACCTGCTGCGGGCAAATGAAATGGATATGCGCATCGATGGCGCCGGCCGTGACGATCTTGCCCTCACCAGCGATAATCTCGGTGCCGGGGCCGATGATGATATCGACACCATCCTGCACATCAGGATTGCCTGCCTTGCCGATCGCGACGATGCGCCCATCGCGAATGGCGATATCGGCCTTCACGATGCCCCAATGGTCGAGGATAACGGCGTTGGTGATAACTGTATCCACAGCGCCTTGCGCGCGCGACATCTGGCTTTGGCCCATGCCATCGCGGATCACTTTCCCGCCGCCGAACTTCACTTCCTCGCCATAAAGCGTGAAGTCTTTCTCGACACGGATCAGCAGATCGGAATCGCCCAACCGGATGCGGTCTCCGGTGGTGGGGCCGAACATGCCCGCATAAGCGCGGCGGCTCATCGAGACGGGCATCAGAGCGCTCCCATCACATCGCCCCGAAAGCCGATCACACGCCGTGCGCCGCCATAGGGGATGAGGTTGACCGAGCGGCTTTGCCCCGGCTCGAAACGGATGGCCGTGCCCGGCGCGATATCGAGCCTGCATCCAAGTGCGGCCCCGCGATCGAACATCAGCGCCGGGTTGGTCTCGGCGAAGTGATAATGGCTGCCGACCTGAATTGGCCTGTCACCGCTATTGGCCACGACCAGCGTGATCGGCTCGGCAGTGGCGTTGAGCAGGATGTCGCCAGGCGCAGCAAGGATTTCGCCCGGAATCATATCAGCTCCTCCCGGTTGCGGATCGGCTGATGCACGGTCACAAGCTTGGTCCCGTCCGGGAAAGTCGCCTCCACCTGAACATCGTGGATCATTTCGGCAATGCCATCCATCACCTGATCGCGCGTGAGCACTCTGCCGCCGCTCGCCATCAAATCGGCCACCCTGCGCCCATCGCGCGCACCTTCCACCACATGCTCGGTGATGAGGGCAATCGCCTCGGGATGATTGAGCTTTACGCCGCGCTCAAGACGATTGCGCGCGACCATCGCGGCGAGGGCAATGAGCAGCTTGTCTTTTTCGCGCGGAGTCAATTGCATCAGCAGGTCCACAAGGCTGGGAGGCGGGAAGGGGCGCCGATGGTCGCCGCACGCAGCGCAGACATTGCGCGCATTGTGGCACTGCGCAGGGCCATGCCATCGCGGTCGATCAGGCGGAGGATGAGAATATCGTTGAGGCAGGTTGCGCCACCGATGGGTGCCAGGGCCAGCTCACGCGCCAGTTCCAGATGTGTTGCGGCATCCGGCCCGGCATAGATCAACGTGGCCATCGCCCGCGCTTCGTCAAAGCCATAGGGAAGCGCGGCTTGTGCGGCGCAATCGCCATCCAGATGCAGCGCATCCGCCCAAATGAGCCGACCATCGCGTCGCAGCCGCCAGCTGTCGTGGATCGAGCCATGCTCGAAGGTTTCGCCCATCGCGTCCCGCCCGAACACGATCATCTCGACGGCAAGTAAGCGGGCGTCTGCTTCCAGATCCACATGCATGGAGCGGCGCAGGCGAGAGCGGTTGAACAGGATCGCTTCCTGCCCCAGCCATTCGGCAATGCCGCCGCGCGCGACCTCGATATGCGTTTCGATCCTGATATCGGCGTCGGCGTCGAGAACGCGATAGAGCTTTTCGGCAGCCTGTGTGGTGACCGTTCCGCGCGCGCCTTCACCGACACTGAAGTCGAAGCGAATGCGGTCGCCGCCGGTCAGTCCGCCGCTGGTGGTGAGCAGAACGGCGAGGGGGAATTCGCCTTCTTCCCCATCTGGAAAGAGCAGTCGGCAGGGCGCGCGCTGATAAAGATCGGCAAGGCCGCCCCGCGCAAACCGCAAACTCGCATGTCCATCGACGCGCTGGTGGCGCTGCTGTGGGCGTGCAAGGCTGTCGGTTCGATGCAAGGGGTTGGCCATCCTTTCGAAGATGTGTCGTTCAGTCTATGTGCGGGCGCGGGGCTGTCCAGCCCGCATCGCCGTCACAAGTTCGCGCCATAATGGCGCTGCGCCGCCTCGGCGGTGATCATCCCCTCGTCGATATCCTGCTGGATTTTCGCGCGGTCCCGCTCGGTTGGGTTACCAAGGCCAGCGCCACCCGGAATCTGCAGCACGAGCCGCTCGCCCGCCGGAATTTCCTGCAGGCCTTTGGCGCGCATCGGCTTGCCGGTGGACGTGCTGACCACACCCGCTGCGCCATCCTGCCCGCCATCGCGGCCCTTGGCAGGGCGGTCGACCCGCTCGAACATCGCCAAGACTTCAAACGCGCTATTGTCGCGCATCCCGACCTCAACGGTCTGGCCAAGGCCGCCGCGTCGCTCGCCGGGCCCGCCGCTATCCGCGCGCAGCTCCTTGCGCCAGATCACGATGGGCGATGCGCTCTCCGTCACCTCGACCGGCATGGCCCGCACACCGCTGGGGAAGGCGGTGCCGGACAGGCCATCCTGCAAGGGCCTTGCGCCTGATCCGCCGGAATTGAAGAAGATCGCATCAAAGCTCTCACCTTGCTGGCCATTGCCCTGCATGGGCATGCGGCCACGCAGCTGGACGGACCAGAGGCAGGAGGAGCCCTCCGCAGGCACCCGGTCGGGGATGGCCTGCGAGAGGCAGCCGAACACCAGATCGGGCAGCATCTGGCCAATCACATGGCGCGCGGCCACGGGCCAGGGGCGCTGGACATTGAGGATGGAGCCTTCCGGCGCTTCCACCACAAATGGGTCGAGCGCGCCGAAATTATTCGGCACTTCCGGCGAGATCACGCATTTGAGGCCGAACACCGTGTAAGCGCGGCAATAATTCAGCACCACATTGATCCCGCGCGGCACGCAGCTATCCGTGCCCGCATAGTCCATCGTCAGCGCGTCGCCCTTGATGGTGAGGGTCCCGACGAGCGTGACGGGCGCATCATAGCCGTCGATCACAAGCGTGCTGGTCCATGTGCCATCAGGCAGTTTCGCGATTTCCGCCTTGGTCGCCGCGAGCGAGCGCTCGATGATATAGTCGCTGACATCCACAAGATCCTGAATCGCGAAATCGCCGAGCATTGCGCTCAGCCGCCGCCCTGCTGCCTCATTGCTCGTGATGTAGGACATCACATCGCCTTCCACCTGCATCGGCATGCGCACATTCTGGCGCAGAATGTCGATCAGGTCTTGATTGATGCGGCCTGCATCGACCAGCTTGAGCAAGGGGATTTGCAGGCCTTCCTCGTAGATCGAGCGGCCATCCGGCCCTTGCCCGAGACCGCCTATATCCACCTGATGGCAGCACACGCCGAACAGGCCGACCAGCTTGCCATCATGGAATGCCGGTGAGACGACCGTCACGTCATGCAGATGCCCGGCGGTGAGCCAGGGATCATTGGTGATGAAATGATCGCCCTGCTTCATGCTCTCGGCGGGGAATTTGGCGAGGAAATGTTTTACGCCCTCGGCCATCGAATTCACATGTCCCGGCGTGCCGGTCACGGCTTCGGCAATCAGCCTGCCTTGAACGTCGAACAAGGCGGCGGAGAGATCGCCAGCATCACGCACTGTCGTCGAGAAGGCGGTGCGCATGAGGGTTTGCGCCTGCTCCTCGACAATCGAAATCATGCGGGTCCAGATGACCTGCATCCGCAATTCTTTAAGAGCCGTGGTCATTGGGAAGCTCCTGCCTTGCGCCGCGTGAGAACCAGATAGCCGCGCTCATCCATGCGGCCATCGAAGCGGGGTGAGACGACTGTGGTCGTTTCGCGCTCGGCCACAAGGGCCGGTCCGCTGAAGGTGTCACCGGGCTGCATGGACTCGCGCGCATAGAGCGGGAAGTCGAGCAGGTCGCCACTGGCCGGATCGATCACTTGCCGACTGCCCACCGCGATCGCTGTGCGCTCCGCAGCCTTGGCGGGCGCCTGATCGGTCGCAAAGCCACCGGCACGCACGGTCACGCGCCAGGTCAGCATCTCGATCGGTAGATCGAGCGTCATCCCGCCATATTGTGCGCGATAGGCCTGCTCGAACGCTGCTTTGAGCACCTCGATGTCAGAAGCTGTAAGCGTGCGTGTCGGGAACTCGAACGGAATCTCGAAGCCCTGACCCTGATAACGCGCGAGGCACACACGCTTTTCGGTTTGCTCCGCCCCGAGTGCGCCCACGCTTACCAGCGTTTTTGCCTCGGCTGTCATATCATCGAGCAGACTGTTCAGCCGTGCGATGTCAGCGGTTTCGAGCAGCATCGTGAGGCTGCGCGCAACCTCATAGGAGACCGGCGCGCGCAGAAAGCCGACAGCGGAGCCTACGCCCGCGCCCGATGGAATGATGACTGTCTCGATGCCCAGCTTCTCGGCAAAGCTCACTGCATGGAGCGGTGCCGCCCCGCCAAAGGCAATCAGGCTGCGATCATCGAGCGTCATGCCCTGTTCGACTGCATGCACGCGCGCGGCGCTGGCCATTGTCTCATCCACAATCTCGCTCACGCCTGCCGCGAGTGTCTGCGCCTTGCCATCCCAAAGGCCGAGGCTGGCGAGTGCGGCACTGGACAAAGCAGGATCGAGCGTCACCTTTCCGCCTGCAAAGCGCGATGGATCAATCCGGCCAAGTACGATGTCCGCATCCGTCACTGTCGGGCGTTCGCCGCCGCGACCATAGGCCGCAGGGCCGGGCTCGGAGCCTGCGCTGTGCGGCCCGACCGCAAGCCGTCCGGCGCTATCCACCGATGCGATCGAGCCGCCACCCGCGCCAATCTCCACCATCTCCACCACCGGGATGCGCAAGGGCAGTCCGCTGCCTTTGCGGAAGCGGTGCGCGCGGCCAACCTCAAAAACCTGTGAGCTTTGTGGCGATCCATCGTTGATCAGGCAGATTTTGGCTGTCGTTCCGCCAACGTCGAGCGCCAGCACGCGGTTCGCGCCGCATTCCATCGCAACCGATGCCGCGAAGATTGCGCCGCCTGCCGGGCCGCTTTCGACCAAACGCACGGGGAAGCGTGCGGCGGTATCGACTGTGGTTAGCCCGCCGGAGGAAAGCATCAGATAGAGCGGGCAAGTGAAGCCCAGCTCGATCAGCTTGCTTTCCAGCCTGCGCAGATAGGCTTCGACGAGCGGCTGCACATAGGCATTGGCCGTCGTCGTCGAGAAACGCTCATATTCGCGCATTTCGGGCGAAACTTCGCAGGAAAGCGAAATCGAAACGCCGGGCATCTCTTTCCGCAAAATTTCCGCTGCGCGCTTCTCATGCGCGTCATTGGCATAGCTGTGGAGGAAGGCGACGGCGATGCTCTGCACATCGGCAGCACGGAACGTCCTTGCAGCTTCGCGCACGGCCTCTTCATCCAGCGGCAGCAGCACATTGCCCAGCGCATCGACACGTTCGGCAACACCAAGGCGCAGCTTGCGCGGCACCAGCGGCGCCGGCTTCTCGATGCCGATATCATATTGATCGAAGCGGCTCTCGGTGCCGAGCGCCAGCACGTCGCGAAAGCCCTCGGTCGTCAGCATTGCCAGGGTAACGCCGCGCCGCTCGATCAGCGCGTTCGTCGCCAGCGTCGTGCCGTGAACGACGAGCGATACATCGCCCGGAGCGACCTTTGCCTCTTCAAGCAGCAGCTTGACGCCATCGAGCAACGCCCGCTCTGGTGCGTCATAGGTGGTGAGCAATTTGGTCGAATGGCGCCGTCCATCCACTTCGAGGACGACGTCAGTGAATGTTCCGCCGATGTCGGCGCCGATCTTAGCGTTCATGGGCGGGGGTGCTCAGCTATAGGCTTCATGGGGATTCTTCGAGAGCTGGCTGTAGAAGCGTGACAGATGATCTGCGACGCGGACCGGCTCGTAGCGGGGGCCATCGCCGATCAACTCGGGTTGCGGGGCAACCACAACGGAGCGATCCGGATTGGCGAAATAGGGCACGGAGAAGCGCTCCTCATCGGTGCGATTGCGCACTCGGTGATAGTTGGAGAGGAAGCGTCCGTTGGACCACCACATCATCATGTCACCGACGTTGATCGTGAAGGCGCCACGCACGGGCGGCGCCTTGATCCACGCGCCATCGCGACGCTTCACTTCAAGGCCGCCAATGGGACTCTGCGCGAGGATGGTGAACGGACCTTCGTCCGTATGGGAGATCATGTTGGAGACTTCCGGGTCGGCATCTTCCGGCAGCACGGGATAATAGTTCAGGCTCAATTGTGAGGGCGGCATGGTGAACCATTTGTCGAACCGCGTCTCTTCCAGGCCCAGGCCGAGCGCGAAGGCATGGAGCAGTTCGCGGCCCAGCGTCAGCATTGCCGCCAGATAATCCTCGCTGGCGGTGCGGAACATGTCCAGCCCCTGCGGCCAGCGATTGTCATGATCGAAAATTTGCGCATGCGCCATGTCTTCCGGATCGGCGGGCCAAACATGCTGCAGGCGATATTGCTCGAACATGCGGGTGTTGCGCGATAGGGCCTGCGCCTTGGGCATGGGGATATAGCCGCGATACCATTCGGGCGTAGCGTTTGCTTTATAGCGCTCCTCGTCCGGCAGCGCGAAGAATGTCGCGGCAGCGTCAAAGATCGCGTCGATCTGCATCTGTGGCACGCCGTGGCCGGAGAGATAGAAGAAGCCGATTTCCTCACAGGCACGGGCGATGTCGTCGGCGACGGCCTGCCGCTCCTCGCTGCTGCCGTTCAAAAACGGGCTGAAGTCGATCATCGGGACTTCTTCAAGTGAAACGACGGCAGCCGCCGCAATATCGTCTTCGCTCTGTTCACTCCGGCTCATTCACATACTCCTCGATCGACCTTTAGGGGCGCTGCGAGCGATGATGACATCGGCTGCTCAGCCCTATTCTCCAGGGAGGTGACCTGTTTACGGCAACGCAAACTGCCCTTGCGGTGCTTTTTAGGTGGCGGGCCGTCGCCTAATGATCACCTTATACAATTTGTACCCTGCGCTATGCCAAATGAAACGAGTCACGGATGCTGCGCTTATGAACGAAACAGTGGAAACCACGCCCCTGAGCGACCAGTCTCTGGCGGGCAAAGTTGCGCTGATTACGGGCGGAACGCGCGGCCTCGGTTTGGGGCTGGCGCGCAACCTTGGCCTGCAGGGCGTGAAAGTCGGCCTGATCGGTCGTGAGGCGTCCACTGGGGAGGCGGCGATCGCTGCGCTCACTGCATTGGGGATTGAGGCCTGCTCCTTCTCCGCTGACGTTGCCGATGGGGATGCGATGGCGGCAGCGCGTGAGGCGGTCGTCAATGCGCTTGGCCCAATCGACATATTGCTCTGCACCGCAGGTGTGGGCGCACCCCGGCACCCGATCTGGGAAGCCACGGCGGCGGAATTTTGCGATTGCTTCGATGTAAACGTGCTGGGCGTGCTGAACGCGATGGCTGCCGTGATGCCCGCTATGGTGGAACGCGGCAGTGGCAATGTCGTCGTCATCGGCGGCACCTATGGCCATAAGGGCGCGGCGGACTTCGGGCTTTATTGCGCGTCCAAATGGGCCTTGCGCGGCCTTGTTAAATCAGCAGCACTTGATGCGGCCCCGACCGGGGTACGCGTCAATCTCATTTCGCCGGGCGGCGTGGATGGCGAGCGCATTCACCGCATGTTCCGCGAGTCCGCAATACGCCGGGGCGAGCCGGAAGATGCGCCGTTGAAGCGCTTCCTCTCCACCACCGCGCTCGGCCGCCTCGTGACCGAGGATGATATCGCCGCAGCGCTCTTTCATCTTGTTGGCCCGGGCGGAACGATGATCACGGGGCAAGACATCGTGGTCGATTCCGGCACAGTGATTTAACGGAAGGCATCAGCATATATGACGGACATCAGCGGTTTCCATCGCGACACGCAGGCGCTCCACGCCGGACGCAACCCGAAGGATAATTTCGGCGTCGTCAATCCGCCTGTCTATCATTGCTCGACCGTGCTGTTCGATTCCGTCGATGCGCTGCTCGAAACGCGGCGCGATCGTGCATCCGGTGCGTTTGAGGGCTTCACTTATGGTCGCGAAGGCACGGTGACGACCCGCGCGTTCGAGGATGCCATAACTTTGCTGGAAGGCGGCTATCGCGCCATCACGACCAGCTGCGGCCTTGGTGCGATCTGCGCCTCGCTCACCGCCTTCCTCGCGGCGGGCGATCATCTGCTTATCGTCGACAGCCTTTATGGCCCAGCGCGCGATTTTTGCGAAACCTTCCTGCGCAAATTTGGCGTCGAAGTGACCTATTATCGGCCGGATGTGGGCGCCGGGATCGCCGATCTGTTCCAGCCCAACACCAAGGTCGTGTATCTCGAAAGCCCGGGCTCACTGACGTTCGAAATGACGGATGTTCGGGCGATTACCAATGCCTGCAAGCCGCTCGGCATCCGCACGATCTTCGACAATACATGGGGTTCGCCGCTCAACTTCCGTCCGCTCGAACATGGCGTGGACGTCACCATTAATGCGGCGACGAAATACATCTCCGGCCATTCGGACCTGATGCTGGGTATCGCCGTGACGACCGAGGATGCCTTCATCCCAGTCAAGAAAACCGCGTCCGCATCAGGCTACTGCGCGGGGCCGGACGATGTCTACATGGCGATGCGGGGCTTGCGCACCTTGCCGCTGCGCATGAAGCAGCACCATGTCTCGGGGCTGATCATTGCGCGCTGGCTGCAGGATCGGCCAGAGGTTCACAAGGTCATGCACCCTGCGCTTGAGACCGACCCTGGCCATGCGATCTGGAAGCGGGATTATGACGGCGCCTCCGGTCTGTTCGGCTTTGTGCTGGAGGCCTGCAGCGAAGCGCAGTTCGCAGCCTTCATGGATCATATGGACCTTTTCAAACTTGGCTATTCCTGGGGTGGCTATGAGAGTCTGGTCGTGCCGACCTATCCGAACACGCTGCGCTCCGCGACCGAATGGTCCGCGCCTGGTCCTGCCGTGCGCATCCATGTCGGCCTCGAAAATGTCGAGGATTTGAAGAATGATCTTGAGCGCGGCTTTGCCCGCCTCGCCGCTGCTGCCTGATTTGCTGGAAAGACGCATATGACATTGATCGACATCACCGCAGGCGGCTTCGACTTCGTTGCTCGTCTGGAAGAAGAGCTGGCCCCGGTCACCGCCGCGCGGTTCAAGGCTATGCTGCCTTATGATGAGCGGCTGATCCATGTTCGCTGGAGCGGCGAGGGCGTTTGGATCCCTCTGGGCGATGCGCATTATGAGCTGCCGTGGGAAAACCCCACGCGCTACCCCGCGCCGGGTCAGTTCATTTTCTACCCCGGCGGCTATAGCGAATGCGAAATCCTGCTGGCTTATGGCGGCGTTGCCTTTGCGAGCAAGCTGGGGCCGCTCGCAGGCATTCACTTCCTGACCATCATTGAAGGGCTCGATCAGCTTCCAGAGCTCGGCAAGACAGTGCTGTGGGATGGCGCGCAGTCTGTCAGCTTCAAGCTGAGGGCCTGAACCATGACGATTTCCGAGCACGGCCTGTTCATCGGCGGCAAATGGTCGCCTGCCATGAGTGGCGAGACTTTCGAGACGCGCAATCCCGCGACGGGCGAATTGCTCGGCACTTTGGCGCGTGGCAGCGCGAAGGATGTGGACCGGGCGGTCGCTGCGGCGCGCCATGCCTTTGACGATGGCCCGTGGGCGCGCTTCACCCCGGCAGATCGCCAACGGGTGATGCTGCGGCTCGCCGATCTGCTTGAGCGCGACGCAGAGGCTTTTGCGCGGCTCGATACGATGGAGATGGGCTCGCCTATTCGCCATACGCGCGGATCGGTTGCCATGCTGGTCGATCTGCTGCGCTATTTCGCCGGGATTGCCCGCACGATCGAGGGCAGCACGAACACGCCCAACAACAGCGCTTTATTCGCCTGCACGGTCAAGACGCCGATCGGCGTATGCGGCGCGATCATTCCGTGGAATGGACCGCTCTGGGCGTCCATCCTCAAGCTCGGCCCGGTTCTCGCCAGCGGCTGCACCCTCGTGCTCAAGCCTGCGGAAGATGCCAGCCTCTCCCCATTGCTCCTCGCCGAACTCACCCGTGAAGCAGGCGTGCCGGATGGCGTGTTCAACGTGGTTACCGGCTATGGCAGCGAGGCGGGGACCGCGCTCGCGAGCCATGCGGGCGTCGACAAGGTGGCTTTCACCGGCTCGGTGGCAACCGGGCAGCGCGTGATCGAGGCATCGGCTGGCAATCTCAAGCGGCTTTCGCTGGAGCTTGGCGGCAAGTCGCCCAACATCGTGTTTGCCGATGCCAATCTGGAAGCGGCGGCCAGCATGGCCGTCGTCGCGGCCTTCGCCAATTCCGGGCAGGTGTGCAGCGCAGGTACGCGGCTGTTCGTGGAGCGCTCGGTCCATCGCGAATTTGCCGCAGAGGTGGCTCGCATCGCGGCGACCATGAAGATCGGCAATGGCATCGATGCCACGACCGATCTCGGCCCGCTCGTCTCCGCGCGCCAGCTTGAGCGTGTCTCCGGGCATATGGCGGATGCGCTTGCGGCGGGCGCAGAGCCGATCAGTGGTGGCGCGCGTCTCTCGGGCGGCGCTTATGATGCTGGCTTCTTCTTCCCGCCAACCGTGCTTGTTGGCGCTCATGACGATATGCGCGCGGTCCGCGAAGAGATTTTCGGGCCTATCCTCGCAACTCTGCCGTTTGATAGCGAAGAAGAGGTTGTCTCCCGCGCAAATGCCACCGAGTTCGGGCTCGGCGCCGGGCTGTGGACGAGCAATCTTGGTCGCGCCCATCGCATGTCGCGCGCGCTGCACACCGGTTCGGTATGGGTGAACTGCTATAATGCGGTCGATCCCGCCGTCCCGTCAGGCGGCGTGAAGTCGAGCGGGCAGGGGCGTGAATATGGACAGCAGCATGTCGAGGAGCATCTGCAACTCAAGTCGATCTGGATCGATACGAGCGTCTGACTTTACAGCCACTTCGGCACGACAGGCTGGCTGAAGGCGGCGAGCGCATCGATCAGCGCCTCCGGCTCGCTTTCCACGACGATCCCCTTGCGATGCTCGGGCGGCAGGAATTTCTCTTCGATCATCCGATCAATGAAGCTGATGAACGGGTCGTGGAAGCCATCGACGCTATATAGCCCCACTGGCTTGTCGATCTCGCCAAGCTGGTTGAGCGTCCAGGCTTCCATATATTCCTCCAGCGTGCCGATACCGCCGGGTAGCGCAATGCAGGCATCGGCAATGTCCAGCATTCGCTCCTTGCGGATGCGCATGGACTCGACAACCTCGTGGAGGCTCAGCTTGGGGTGGAGATGCCCCTTGTCAAACAGGCGGCGGTTGATCACGCCATGCACATGACCGCCCTCGGCCAGCGCCGCGTCTGCAAGGATGCCCATCAGGCCCTTGTGGGTGCCGCCATAAACGATGCCGATGCCGCGCTTGGCGAGCGCCCGGCCCAGATCAGCCGCTGCCTTCTCATATTTATCGCCAAGACCGGGGTTGGAGCCGCAAAATACGGCGACATTGCGCAGGTCTCGGGTGGCAGAGGTCATGATGTGCGACTCGCAAGGTTGGAAGGTTTCAACCTGTCTATGTTCGCAAAACTGGTTCCACAATCATCCTTCAGTTTCGCTTTCAGCAACATGCCGCCCTCCACTCGGCAACACGAGGGAAGCGCGGCATGGGGCATGATGAACTTGAATGCGAGCGGGCCTCTGTTCGCAGATCGAACGGAACGCGGACAGCTGATATGACACCCGAACAAAATGATCTCATCACGCGGAGCGGCGCGGACCGCCCATTGGGCACGCTGTTGCGGCGCTACTGGCAGCCGATCGCGCTTGTTGATGAGCTGGAAGGCCCGCGTCCAGCCAAGGCCGTCAAGGTGCTGGGGCAGGATATGGTGCTGTTCCGCGATGAGGCTGGCCGACTGGGCATGCTGGATCGCGATTGCCCGCATCGCGGCGCGGATCTGGCGTTCGGGCGGCTGGAAGGCGGTGGCCTTCGCTGCCTGTTTCACGGCTGGCTTTTCGATGTCGATGGCAATTGCCTGGAGACGCCGGGCGAACCTTCCGGCTCCAAGCTGTGCAGCCGCGTCAAGCAGCGCGCCTATCCGGTGATTGAGCGCGCGGGCATGATCTTTGGCTATCTGGGCGAGGGTGAACCGCCCGCATTCCCCGGCCTGGATTGCTTTGCCGCGCCCGATACGCATGTGTTTGCCTTCAAGGGCTATCTCCATTGCAACTGGCTGCAGGCGCTGGAGGTCGGTGTCGATCCCGCCCATGCCAGCTTCCTCCATCGCTTCTTCGAGGATGAAGAGGCTGATGCCTATGGCAAGCAGTTCCGTGGCCGCTCGGCTGACAGTGATCGCACGATGATTCAGGTGCTGCGCGAGTTCGAGAATCCGGACATCGCGATCACGCCGACGGACATCGGCTTTCGTCTCACCGCATTGCGCGCGCTGCCGGAAGGGCAGACGCATGTGCGCATCACGAACCTCTTCTTCCCACAGGCGTTCGTCATTCCCTTGTCGGAGACGATGACGATCACGCAGTGGCATGTGCCGATCGATGATGAGAGCTGCTATTGGTATGCCGCGTTCACCAGCTTCACCGATGCGGTCGACAAGGCCGAAATGCGCCGCCAGCGCCTGACGCTTTATGAGCTGCCGGATTACAAGCCGCGCCTCGGCCGGCACAATGATTATGGCTATGATCTCGTCGAGCAGCGCAGCAAGACATACACCGGCATGGGTGATGACATTAACGTCCATGATCAATGGGCGGTGGAATCGATGGGCCGCATTCAGGATCGCACCCGCGAGCATCTGGGCACGACCGACAAGGGCGTGGTCGCCTATCGCAAATTGCTGCTCAAGCAATTGCGCGCGGTGCAGGAGGGCGAGCGCGTGCTGCTGCAATTGACCGATGAGGAAGCGAAATCCGTCAATGATCCCGGCACGGTCGATGGCGTTGCGCCGGTCGGCGCGGACCTTGAGCAATATTGGCGGGGCGTTGTTGCCCGCCGCCGTGAAGCCGCGCCTTGGGGCCATGACGCGCCGGTTGCCGGATGAGCAATTTCGTCGAGCAGCATGGGCTCTGGTCTGACGAGCAGAAGCGCGCCGCCGCGCAGCTTCTCAAGCGCGTCGAAGCCGATGGCATCAACACCATCCGGTTGGTTTTTGCTGATTTGCACGGTATCACGCGCGGCAAGACTTTGCTGGCAGGTTCGCTCGCGGGGGCATTTGAGGATGGCTGCGCGATTACATCGACGCTGCTGCTCAAGGATACCTCCCATCGCACTGTCGTCCCGGTGTTTTCTGCTGGTGCGGGCATTGGCAATGCCGATCTGCAGGGCGGCGGCGATGTCGTGATGGTGCCCGATCCCGGCACGTTCCGCGTGCTGCCCTGGGCCGCCAACACCGGCTGGCTGCTGTGCGACCTTTATCATAATGATGGTCGCCCTGTGATCGCCTCGGCGCGCCGTATCGCGAAGCAGGCTGTCGCCGATCTGGCAGAGCATGGCTTTGATTATGTGAGCGGGCTCGAGGTGGAATTCTATCTCACGAAGCTGGAAGATGCTGCGCTGAGGCCCGAAGATGCGGGGCAGCCCTCGCGTCCCCCGCAAGTGTCGCTGATTCATCAGGGCTATAATTATCTCACCGAGCAGCGTTATGATCAGGCCGAGCCGATCATCGAAATCCTGCGCCAGACCTGCCTGTCGCTCGATCTGCCGCTCCATTCGCTGGAGGTGGAATTCGGCCCCAGCCAGTGCGAATTCGTGTTCAAGACCGGCGTCGGCATCCAGCCTGCGGACGACATGCTGCTGTTTCGCTCCGCGGCCAAGCAGGTCGCCCGGCGCAACGGCTATCATGTGAGCTTCATGTGCCGCCCGCAATTGCCCGAGGCGATGGCGAGCGGCTGGCATCTCCACCAGTCGCTTCGGGATCGCAAAACGGGCGCCAACGCCTTCGCACCGCAGGATGGCACGGACGGGCTTTCCACTGTGGGGCGGCATTATCTTGCCGGGCTGCTTGGCGAGGCTGCTGCGGCGACGCCATTCACCACGCCCACGATCAATGGCTATAAGCGATATCGGCCCAATTCACTCGCGCCTGACCGGCTGGCCTGGGCGCAGGATAATCGCGGTGCGCTGCTGCGCGTTCTAGCTAACGGTCCCGCAAAGCTGCGCCGCATCGAGAACCGCGTGGGCGAACCGGCTGCCAACCCCTATCTGTATCTCGCTTCACAAATGATCACGGGTCTTGCCGGCATCAAGGCGGGCGCTGAGCCACCGGAATCCGTGGATAGTCCTTATGCGGCGGATGCGCAGCGTCTTCCGAACAGCCTGGAAAACGCGCTCGATCTTCTCGATCGGTCCGCCTTGCTGCGGCAGGGTTTCGGCAGCGATTTTGTCGATCATTTCCTGATGATCAAGCGGGCCGAAGTCGCCCGTTACAACCAGACGGTCACGGACTGGGAGCATCGGGAATATTTCGATCTATTCTGAGGGTTAGGCAAGCTCCGCCCAAAAGGCTACACCTCGGTGCGGAATGCGAACCGGCCTTGCTGGTGATCATTCCCGCCATATGCTGACCCCTGAGGAGACATCACACATGGTCGATGCGCAGGCGCGAGGAAATTGGTTCACGGTCGCTCTGGTTTATTCCCTGGGGCTCGGGAGCATGGCGCTGGTCGGCATTCTCTCACCGCTCGCTTTGAAGATCACGGCAGCGATGGGCGCGCCGCCTGCCGCAATCGGCCTCACCATTGCGCTCTTCTCGCTGCCCGCCGCTATCCTCGCCACGATTGGCGGCAGCATTGTCGATCGGCTCGGGCCGCGCCTGTCCCTCATAATCGCTGCGCCCATCCTCGTTGTGGCCGATGTCATCCTGTGGCTGGCGCAGGATATCTGGCTATTCAATCTTGGCGTGCTGGTGGCCGGCATCGGTTATCTCAGCATCCTCAACGGCGGCGCTGCCATGCTGATTGGCGCGATGGAGGGCAGCAGGCGCACCCGCGCGATGACGCTCTGGTCCACTTATGCGCCCACCGGCTTCTCGCTCGGCCTGCTCATTGCCGCGCCTTTCACGACCGGCGATGCCTGGCGCTGGGCGATTGCGCTGCACGGCATGTTCATGGTCTTGTGTGGCCTAGGCCTGCTCACGCTGCCGCATGTTCCGCTGATTGCACGCGCAAGTAGCACGGCGCGCGAGAAGATCGCCGGGCTGTTCGTGGCAATCCGCGACCCCAAGATCGCGCGGCTGGGCCTCGCAATGGCGATGCCATCGATGGTGTCCTACGGCACGAGCCTTGCGGCGCCGACCTATCTGGCGGCCGTCCACGGCGTATCACTCGCTGCCTCCGCGAGCATCGTTGCGGTCGCCAAGATCGCGGCTGTCCTGCTCGGTGGCACCGTCACCGGCGCGTTGCTGGCGGGCAATTACCCACCGCGTAAATTGCTGGCGATGGTCGTGGTTCTTGGCATCGTGGCGCAACTGCTGCTGTTCCTGCCTTTCAGTCCGCTCGTTCTGGCGATTGCCGGCCTGATGGCCTGGCTCTTCACCTTCGGCGCAGCGAACGGCATCTGCATGGCGACCATGCCCGCGCTTTCGAGTGAGAAGGTCGGCGGCGGCGCTGTTGCGGGGCTCGTCAATCAGTTCGTCGCCATCGCTTCGTTCCTCACGCCGACCATCTATTTCGCGCTGACCTTCTGGGGCAGCTATGTCGCGGTTGCCGTCGTCGCCTTGCTGTTCTGCCTCGCAATCTTACCGCGCGTGAGCATTAAGGATTCCAAAGCAAAGACTGCCGCTTAAACCGCCGTGTCACCGCCATCGACCGGTAACATCGCGCCGGTCAGGTAACTCGCGGCATCGGATGCAAGAAATTGCAGGAAAGCCACAGCTTCGGCGGATGTGCCGTGACGGCGGAGCGGAATGCGCGCGTCGATTTGCATTCGTTTCTCCGCGCCATTTTCCACGGTCGCCCAATAGGATTGGGTCAGCGGCGTATCGAGCCATCCGCCCAGCATCGCATTCACGCGAATGCCCGCCGGACCAAGCTCGGCAGCAAGGCTGCGTACCAATCCCGCGACACCGGCTTTGGTGGCTTGATAGCCGTGGGTGAAAGGCTGGCCGCGCATCGTTGCGGTGGATGAGATGATTGTGATGCTGGCGTTGCGCGATTGGCTCAGGAGCGGCGTTGCTGCCTGTGCCGCAAGGAAGGGCAGGCGCAGATTGATCGCAAAGGCCCGGTCCCACATCGCTGTCGTCCAATCGCCAATCGGTGCGCTTTCCATTGAAGATGCGGCGATGATGAGCGCATCAAGGCCAGCAAGGCGTTCTTGGGCTTCCTGAACAACACTTGCTCCGGTGTCGGCTGTGTCGAGATCGGCCTGCAGATAAAAGGTGTCCGGCAGAATGGACTGCGGCGGCGGGCAGCAGTCGGCGAGCAGCACATTGTCACCCGCGCGCGAAAAGGCGCTGGCAATGTCGCCTCCCAGCCCATTCGCGCCGCCGATCACCAGAATATTGCTCATTCCATTCTCCTGTGCCTACATCGTAGCGAAGCGAAACATTCTGTGCCCCATCCCGCCATCGCCGGATCGGCAACAGGTTGCGCGACAAAAAGCAACTCTTGGTAGCGGGAGGACGGAGTAAAACCCAATCATGGCTCAGGCTTCCACTCCAATATCCGCCGAACTGGCTTTTGACGCCGCCGATCCGGCAGCGACAAGACGCGCGATCCGTGAAGGCTTGTTCACTGGCTTTACCAATCATGTCGCACGCGGGCATGTGCAGGGCAATCTCGTCGCAGTGCCAGCCGACTATGCTGATCTGTTCGAGCTTTACTGCAAGTCCAATCCGCAGGCGTTGCCATTACTCGCGCGCGGCGAGCCCGGCTCCCGCAGATTGCCGACGCTCGGCGAGGACCTCGACATCGCACGGGACACCGGCGGTTACATGATATTCCGCGATGGCGAACTGATCGATACGCCGCGCGATGCCTCTGCCGTCTGGCGGGACGATCTCGTGCCGTTCGTGCTGGGATGCTCCTTTTCGTTCGAGGCGATCCTGCAGCGGGCGGGCATCCGCCTTCGTCACCTCGATGAAGGCAATGTCTCGGCCATGTATGAGACCAATCGGGATACGGTGGCCGTAGGGCCATTCGGCGGCAAGCTCATCGTCTCGATGCGCGCGCTCTCGCCTGCCGATGCGATCCGCGCGACGATCCTCTCCGCTGGCTTCCCGCAATTTCATGGGGCGCCCGTGTCACTCGCTTTGCCGGAAGATCTCGGCATTTCGGACCTTGCCCAAAGCTATGGCGGGCACGGGCTGACCGAGCTGCAACCGGGCGAAGTGCCGGTCTTCTGGGCCTGCGGAGCCACCGGCCAGAATGCAGCGCGCAACGCCCGGCTGCCGCTCTGCATCACGCATTATAAGGCTCATATGGTCGTCACCGACCTTCCTCTACCTTCCGCAAGGACAGCGCCATGAATATCGACGAGATTATTTCATCCTATCATGAGCATGGCTATGTGGTCGTGCCAGGCCTGCTCGCAGGGCCGACGCTGGATAATTTTGTCGCGCTGACGGACAGCGTTGCTGCGCGTGCTAATGAGGTTGAAAGCGACGATGCCTGGTTCGATTTCGATACGGACAATGCGGGCGTGCGCACCATCCAGCGGATCAAAAAGCCTAATCGCATCGATCCCTATTATGCCGAGCAGGCCGGCAATGCCCAGCTGCTTGAGATTTTGACGCGCCTCATCGGCGATCAGGTGCGGCTGAGCCATACCAAGATCAATATGAAGTCCGCCAATGGCGGCGCGGCGCTGGAGTGGCATCAGGATTGGGCCTTCGCCCCGCACACGAACATGTCGACATGTGTGGCTTCCATCATGCTCGATGGCGCGACAGCTGAAAATGGCGCGATGCAGGTGATCCCCGGGAGCCATAAGGGGCCGCTGCTCGATCATCATGATGAGGAGGGGTTCTTTTGCGGCGCGGTCGATCCATCGCTCATCGATATGTCGAAAGCGGCTCTGCTCGAAGGTCCGCCGGGAACGGTGAGCTTTCATCACCCGATGACGCTCCACGGCTCCAATGTGAACCGCTCGGGCCAGCCGCGCCGGATATTATTTTACGAATATGCGGCCAGCCACGCCTTCCCACTTTTCTACAAGGTGGATTGGGAGGAGTATGAATCGCGCCTCGTCTGTGGGCCTTCCACGACGGGTGTCCGGTTCGAGGAAAATTATGTGAAGCTGCCTTTCCCTTCGCGTGCGGGCAGCTCGATCTATAAAATTCAGGCTGAATCCAAGCGCAAATTCTTCGCGGACGCGCAATGATGGCCGCTTCCGGCGCGCGCCCTTTCGCACTGGTCACAGGCGCAAGTGCAGGGACGGGGCGGGAGATCGCCATCGCGCTTGGCGTTGCGGGCTATGATGTCGGCCTTATCGCGCGGCGCACCGCCGGGATGGAGGAAGCCGCCGAGGAAATCCGGGGCGCTGGTAGCGAGGCCCTGATCCTGAGCGCCGACGTTCGCGACGCCGCCGCGCTGAATGCAGCGCTGGATCAGTTTCTCGATTGGTCTGCTGGCAAGGTGGACGTCATCGTGAACGCTGCGGGCTACACCGGCCCACTGTCACCCCCGATCGGCGAGTTCAGCCTTGAGGAGTTCGACAGCACGGTCGCGACCAATCTGCGCGCGCCCTTCATCGTCCTGTCGCGCCTGCTCCCGGTGATGCGGCGCGCGGGCAGTGGACGCGTCGTCAATATCGGCGGCAATCACGGCATGCGCGGTCGTGCGGGCCGATCCAGCTACTCCGCCTCCAAATGGGGCCTGCGTGGCCTCAGTCGCAGCGCAGCACTGGAAGCCGGGCCAGACGGCGTCACCGTCAATTATGTCGCGCCCGGCCCAATCGCCGTCCCCCGCATGCAGGCCAATTGGCGCGCAATGGCGCAGGAAAAAGGCCTGTCCGAAGAGGAGGCGCTTAAAGCCTATGTCGCCAATATGGGCATTCCGCTTGGCCGCCCCAGCGACATGAGCGATATCGTGGCGATGGTGATGTATCTCGTTGGCGATGGCGGGCGAAATGTGACCGGACAAGAGCTGGTGGTGGACGGAGGCGCGACGCTTTGAAGAACCTTGCCCGCTCCCTGCTAGGAAGCGCACTTTGTCTGCTCATAACCGCGCCCAGCTTTGGCCAAGTCAAAGGATCGACCGAAGCCGACACCGACTTGGCAGTTGCCCGCGAGGCCTATCAGTTTCTCCACACCAATCCCGAATTGGGCAAGCAGGAGACCAAGGCCCACGACTATCTGCTCGCGAAGCTCAAAGGCATGGGCTTCACGCAGTTCGTCACCTCATCCTCCTTGCCCACGGCGGTCATCGCCATACTCGATACAGGCCGCCCCGGGGCGACGATTGCCCTGCGTGCAGAGATGGACGCGCGCCCACTGCCGGATGGCACACAGGAGCCATCGACGCACACCCCCCGATCTGCCGTGCCAGGCCTGATGCACAGTTGCGGGCATGATGTGCATGCTGCGATCCTGCTTGGAGCAGCGTCCGTCCTGAAGAAGAATGCAAATGCGCTGTCCGGGCGCATCATATTTCTTTTCCAACCCGCTGAGGAGACGCCCGGCGGCGCCGATGATATCGTGCGCGATGGAACGCTCCAGAAGCTTGGCGTCACCAAAATCTTCGCGCAGCATTCCGCACCCGGCATGCCAGTAGGCACAGTTGCGATTTCGCCGGGCGATACGCTCGCGGGCAGCAATTATTTCAAGCTCAAACTGACCGGGAGATCGTCCCACGCTGCCGCGCCACAGCTGGGCGATGATGTCGCTTTGGGCGCAATGCGCGTGGCACAGGAAATCTCGGAATTACCTGCGCGCCGTCTCGATATTTCCAGTCGACCGGTCGTCGTGTCGATCACCAGCTTCACCGCTACATCCGGCGCAACGAACGTTCTGCCCGGCAGTGCGGAAATTCAAGGGACGATCCGCGCCTATGAAGACCCCACCATCGCGCCGCCGGGTGGAAAGGCGCTGCGAGATATTATTGTCGCCCGCGTCGATGCCGTGGCGGCGTCGCAAGGCCTCAAGCCTGAGTGGGAAGAATTCAAGGTCGCATCACCCCCAACGCGCAATGATCAACAGCTGTTGGGCGAAACGCTTCCAGCCTTGATCGCGGCCTTCCCCGGCAAAATCGAGCAAACATCCTATCGCAGCATGTATTCCGAGGATTTCGCCTTCTACACCGCGAAGATCAAAGCATTGTATTTCTCGCTCGGCGTTGAGAAGGACGGTTTGGGAAGCGGCTCCACGCATTCGGCAGACTTCACCGTCCACCCCGATGCGCTGAAATATGGCATCAAGCTTTTCACCTCACTCGCAGAGATCGGGACCAAGGGCGGAGCGCAACAATAAGTCGAAATTGGATCAATGATAAACAAATGCGGCGTTTCACGCAGGAAAATCAAAAACGTGCGCTGCACAGCCGCTGCAAGGCGAAGGGCGCGTTGATACAGATCAGAGACCGCATCTTTTTTTTGGTCGACACACTGGGCAGGGCAGAGATTACGTCCGTAGCAAGTCAATTCGGCCCGATGCAATTTTCTAGGAAGAGATGACAATAGACTTCTTGAGAGTCTGCTCTCGCCCTGATGTCGGACATTCCGCACGCTGAATGGGTATCCCGAACGAAGGTGGTCGCACTGATCGCGCAGGCGCAGATAGCAAGAAAGCTCTTGCTCTCGAGTCCCGGAAAATCAGTTCCGGCCGTCGCAACTACCAATAGCAAATGCCGTACCCGGCTGTGCAAGCTTGTCGCACTGTGGTCTATCGCACCTCAGATCGTTGCTGCGATTATTGAAAGGCCGTCAGCCGCGATCACTGATGCAGATCAATCTGTCGCTGGCCTGGGCTGCCCACCGCGCAATGCCTGGGTTTCCTAAGCTTCCCACCGAGTCCACTGCAGTGACGATTTTACGCGGATAGTTTCTCGCTTTGATGGGCAGTCTGTGACTGCAAGGGGCGAGCGCGCAAAGCCCGCAGAACAGCGCCCTTCTTCGGGGCCGCTCTCAGCCGGACGCTCTATCGCCTTGATTTCAGGACTGTCTGGTGCGGTCGAGAAGACTCGAACTTCCACGGGCTTTCGCCCACAACGACCTCAACGTTGCGCGTCTACCAATTCCGCCACGACCGCACATCAGGGAGGTGAGAGCCGCTGGCTCTCGGGTAGGGGGCGGCCTTTAGCAAAGGGTTTTGGGGCATGCAACCATCCATCGTGTGGTTGGGGATATGATTGTCGCTTTGTTGGCAGAACCGGCTTTGGAGCGGCGCATCTGCCGCGCTGAAATGACCAGAAAACCGCAGAAAATAGGGGGAAATGCAGATGAAACAGGTTCGCCATAGCCTGGCCTGCACGCGCTGGGCCGCACAACCGCCCAAAGCCCATATCGGCGCAGCGCGAATCATTGGCTTATGCTATCTGCGCTCGCTGCCTCCATTTTGCCCTGATCCATAAGCGAGCATGACCATCACTCTCTCCCTCCGGGTTACCGGCCAGCTGCCAGAAGCGCGGCGCATTGCGGCGCTGGCCTGGCCGATCATCCTCACCAATCTCAACTGGACGATCATGCATCTGGTCGATGTGATGGTTGTCGGTTTCGCCGGCACGGGCGAGCTTGGCGCGCTTGCGGCTGGTCGGGTGGTCACCTTCGTCATTCTCATGCTGCTGCTCTCGGGCATGTCCGGCATCATCGTGTTTACGAGCCGTGCGGATGGCGCGGGCGATCTGCCGCGCACGGGCGCGCTGTGGCGTGAGGCAGTGGCGACGGGGCTGTTGCTCGGCATCCCCAGCGCATTGCTCATCGGCCTGACCGCGCAGCCTCTGCTCGGCCTTACCGGCGTTGCGCCTGAGCTGGTGGAACCCGGCGCGCTTGTGCTGGTGGCCATGATGATCGGCCTGCCGGGGCAGATGCTCTCCATCGGCTGCGCTTTCTTTCTTGAAGGGGTGAGCGCGCCGCGCCGCGTGCTCGTCGTCAATCTCGCGATCCTGCCCATCAATGCGCTGCTCGCCTGGGCGATGACGCTCGGTCATTTCGGGCTGCCGGTCATGGGCGCGTTCGGCGCGGCGCTGGCCACATCCATCGCCAGCACATTGGGCGGCGTTGCGATGGCCTTCATGGCCTGGAGCCTGCCGGACGCTGCGGCGCGGCAGTTGCGGCGGCTCGATCTGGCGTCATGGCGGCAGGCGCTTGGCGGCGTGGGCGCGCTCGTGCGCTTCGGCATCATGCCGGGCGTTGGGGCGGCAATGGAAGTGCTAGGCTTCTCGCTCCTGATGATCCTTTCCACCCGCATGGGCGAGATCGTTGCAGGCGGCTTCCAGGTGATGCTCTCGCTGCACAATATCGGCTTCGCGCTGGCGCTGGGATTGGGCTCGGCCACGGGCGTGCGCGTGGGCAATGCCGTGGGGGTAGGGGAGCCATGGGCAGCGCGATCGCGAACGCTGATCGCATGCGGCCTCTCCATCGTCATCATGGGCGCGGTGGTGCTTGCCTATCTGCTGTTCGCCAACCCCATCGTCTCGGCCCTCACGGCGGATCAGGCAGTCGCGCGCGAGGCGTTCGTGATGCTCGTCATCCTCGCGCCCTTCATTCTGTGCGATGGGTTGCAGGCCATCTTCGTGGCGGCGCTGCGCTCATTGGGGGATCAGGTTGTCGCCAGCATCAATGGCATCATCGCCTTTTTCGGCGTGATGACCGCGATGGGCTGGCTCGGCCATGTCATGAATTGGGGCTCAGCCGGTTTGGCGGTGGCGGCTGCGACCGGCATGCTCGCCGCCATGCTGCTGCAGGGCGCGCGCTTCTGGCAGATCAGCTCGCGCTATCGACGAACCTGAGCTCAAGGTTGCGGGCGTTCTTGGGGATATCGAGCCGACTTTCGGAAACGCGCGCTTCCTCATTGGGCTTGAGCTGGCCCTTGTCCGCCTTGGTCATCCAGCTGAAGACGAGGCGGCCCTGATCGTCGCGTAGCTCGACCACCACCGGCGGCACGGTCAGTTCCTGATCGCTATCGTTGAGGATGCGCGCGCTGAACGCAAAATATTCCTCGCCAGTCGGCAGGTTGCGGCGCTCTGGCGGCTTGGGCAGGTAGAAGATGAGGCCGGTCTCGCCGCCTTTGCTGCCCATGCCGAGATTGACCGCCCAGTTGGGCGCGCCGAAATAAGCGAGCGCGCCGCCAACGCCGCTGATGAGCAGGAAGAAAGCGACTGCCGCCATCGTCCACAGCTTGGCCGGATTGCGGCGCGGGCGCGTGGTAGGCGCTTCGCTTGCTTCATCGGGCAAGTGCACAAATTCCGTGATGCTCGAAGAGACAGGGGCAGGGGCGACCGGATCATGCCGGGGACCGCTTTGATCTGCTAATGCCATCGCTGGCTGCGCGGCAGGCGCGCCATCCTGCAACTCAGTGCTCGCCATCACGGGATCAGCAGGCATGGGCTGGCTGGGAGACGCCGGAACGGTGGGCGTCAAATCGGCCGCAGCCTCCGCTCCAGCCATTACAGGCTCGGGCCGCACCATCTCGGCGCCATCCTGAAACCAGCTATGACGGCAAGATGCGCAACGGACCTGGCGGCCGGCAGCACCAATGGCGCTATCGGGCACGACATAACGTGTGGCGCATTGCGGGCAGACGAGGATCATCACCGCCCATAAACACCGCTTTACCGCTAAGAGCAAGTGAGCGTTTGCCCGCTGGGCGAGGATATCTTCCCCGCGCTGTCCTTCGCCTTGCCCACGTCTGGAGCCTGTGCCATGCACGGCGCAGGGAATATGAGCGCGCGCCGGTGCATCGGCGTGCACAACAGGGATGCGCAGCGCCGCAATGGCAAGGATTGTCCAGTTCGAGAATGTCGGGCTGCGTTATGGGCCAGGCCCCGAAACGCTGTCCGATCTCACATTTTCGCTCGACGAGGGCGCTTTCTATTTCCTCACCGGAGCCTCCGGCGCGGGTAAGACCTCGCTGCTCAAATTGCTCTATCTTGCGCAACGCCCGAGCCGGGGCGGCATTCGCTTGTTCGATACCGATATCGTGACCCTGCCGCGCGCGCGTTTGCCCAGCTTCCGGCGCAGGATCGGCGTGGTGTTTCAGGATTTCCGGCTGGTCACGCACCTCTCGGCGTTCGACAATGTGGCGCTGCCGCTGCGCATCGCTGGCGTGACGGATGATCAGATGCGCCCGCCGGTGGAGGAAATGCTGGCATGGGTGGGACTTTCCGATCGCGCCCATGCCTTGCCCGCCACGCTCTCGGGCGGCGAGCAGCAGCGCGTCGCGATTGCCCGCGCGGTGATTGGTCGCCCGGAATTGCTCGTGGCCGACGAGCCAACAGGCAATGTCGATGATGATATGGCGACCCGGCTGATCACTTTGTTCGAGGCGCTGAACAAGCTTGGCACCACAATCGTCGTCGCCACCCATGATACGGCGCTGCTCGGCAAGGTTGCGGGCGCGCGCACGTTGCGGCTGGATCGTGGGCGGCTCTCGGGCGATGGACTGCTGGATAGCGACCTTGCCCATTCGCCGCGTCAGGCGCGGATCAGCTAGCATGGCGCGCAGCCCAGATCCGCGCAGCCCAAATCCGCGCAGCAAGGCCTATACGCCCGGCGCTCTGCTCCCACAGGGGCGGCTCACGGGGCCGATGCCCTGGGTCATCGCCATCATGATGTTCCTCACCGTGCTGGCGACGGCAGCGGGGCTTGCGCTGGACAATGCCGCCAATGCCCTGAGCGCAGACGTCTCTGCCCGCGTGACGATCCAGATCGCGGAAGCCAATGCCGAACAGCGGGGCAGAGCCGTGCGTCGCGTCGTCAGCCTGCTGGAAGGCGATGAGGGCATCGGCAATGTGACGGTGGTGCCGGAGCAGGAGCTCGCCGCGCAGCTTGCGCCATGGCTCGGCAGTGATTTGAAGATCAGCGATGTGCCCTTGCCCGCACTGGTCGATGCCGATCTGCTGGTGCCGGAAGGTGAGCGGGAAGAACGGGTTGCGGCGCTCGGCCTGGCGGTCAAGGCAATCAATCCCGGTGCGCGGGTCGAGCCGCACGCCGCCTATCTCGCGCCGCTCGCCAAGCTGGTCGGCAGCGTTGGCTTGCTGGCATTTGCCGTCGTCGCCCTGATGGCGGTTGCCACCGGCGCGGTCGTCGTGCTGGCGGCGCGCGGCGCGCATGCCATCCACCGCCGCACGATCGACATCATGCACATGCTGGGGGCGACGGATTTGCAGGTGGTGCGCCTGTTCCAGCGTCGTCTGATGCTGGATGCGCTGTTCGGCGGCGTCATTGGCTATATTGCAGCGATGGCAGCCATCATATTGGTCGGTCGATCGGTCAACGCCGTCGCGTCCGATCTCATCAGCAGCGTGTCGCTGCCGGGGTTCACATGGATTTTGCTCCCGCTGCTGCCGCTGGCGGGCGTGGCGCTTGCATCCTTTTCCGCGCGGATCACGCTCCAGCGCTCGCTTGAGCGGTCGCTATGATCCGGCGCTTGCTGGCCTTGATTGGGCTCGGCTGGGCACTGGGCTTTGCCTGGTTCGCGCTGCTGTTGCCCCAGCCGCATGCCGATGAGAAGACCGACGCTATCGTCGTCCTCACCGGGTCGGCGGGTCGCATCGACCGTGGCCTTGCCCTGCTGCGCCGGGAGCAAAGCAACCAGCTCTTCATCTCCGGTGTGGATCGCGATGTGAAGCGCGCCGAGATTGCGGCACTCTACAAAGTCTCGCCCAAGCTGATGAAATGCTGCGTAACGCTTGGGCGCGAGGCGATCGACACGCGCTCCAACGCCGTGGAAACCAGCCGCTGGCTATCGCGCAGCGGCTATAAATCGGTGCGGCTGATCACGGCCGATTGGCATATGCGCCGCTCGCGCTATGAACTCAGCCGCCAGCTCGATGGCTCGGTGCGCATCGTTACCGACGCGGTGCGGTCCCAGCCGAGCCTCACGGTTCTTCTGCGCGAATATCACAAGTTCATGCTGCGCCGCATCGCCGGCCTGCTAGGCATTTAAGGCATATCATGGCTCCCCGTTCGCCCCTTGGCATCGCGATCACATTCCTGCGCTCGGCGCTGTTTGCGCTGTTGTTCTACAGCATGACCGTCATCGTCCTGCTGCTCTCGCTCGCGGCCTTGCCGATCGGTTACCGCGTGATTGCACCGCTTGCCGAAACATGGTCCGGCCTCCACCGTTTTTTCGCCCGCTGGGTGCTCGGGCAAAGGGTCGTGGTGGAAGGGCAGGTGCCGCGCGGCGCGCATTTCATCATCTGCAAACATCAATCCATGTTCGAGACGATCGATGCGATCCATATGTTCGATCGGCCCGTCATCGTGGGCAAGCGGGAGCTTGGCAGCATCCCGGTGTGGGGCCTTATCGCGCAAGCTTACGGCCTGATCGCCATTGATCGGGAAGGGGGCGCCAAGGCGCTGCGCGCCATCCGCAATCAGACGAGCGCCGCCTTCGCGCAGGGCCGCCCAGTCATCCTCTATCCTGAGGGCACGCGCGTGCCACCCGGTGAGGGCCCCTCGCTCAAGGCAGGCTTTGCCGGTCTCTATGCTGTGCTTGGCTGCCCCGTGATCCCCATTGCCGTCGATAGCGGGCGCGTATCGCCGCGCAAAAGCTTCCTCAAATATCCAGGCATCATCACTTATCGCATCGGCGAGGCAATTCCTGCCAAATTGCCGCGTGACGAGGCCGAGCGGCGCGCGCATGAAGCCATCAATGCGCTTAACCATATCTCGCCCCGGCCTTCATCTGACTCGGCCTGACGCAAAATCGATTCGGCTCGCCGTTCGTTCATTGTCGTTTCATCGTGCGGGGCGGATAGAAATGGTCAATATTGGTCACAGTCCGTCCATGAGATGGGCCGGGGGTGCTTGCGGGAGACAAATGACATGAAGCGGACAACCTCATCGCGCCAGCCGGTGCGCAGGATGATGCTTGCGATGATTGCCGCAGCCGGAATGATCGCGGCGCCAGCGCTTGCGCAGATCGGCACGGTCGATCCCAACACGGCCATCGATGCGGATCTCGCGCCCGGAGCGCCTGCCAACTCGTCCGCACCGCAAAGCAGCTATCCGGCGCAACAGACGTATCCCGCGCAGGAAACCTATCCGGCGCAGCCAACCAATTCATCCCAGCCGACGTATCCGCCAAGCGCGGCAAACACGCCGTCCGAGGCTGCAACTGCCACGACGAATTCGAGCAGCTCGACAGCGCCGAATACGCCGTCCAACATGCCTGCCAATGCCTCCACGACCTCCTATCATCAGGATGATCTGATCGGCGCTGCCGAGGGCGTGTTCGGCAAGGGCGCGGAAGGCCTCGCCGGGATCATCGAAAAGATCCTCAAGGAGCAGGGCGAGCCTATCGCCTATATCGCGGGGCGCGAAGCTTCCGGCGCTATTGGCGTTGGCCTGCGCTATGGCTCGGGCACCATGTTCCACAAGGTGGAGGGTAAGCGCGATGTTTACTGGACCGGGCCATCGATCGGCTTCGATCTGGGCGGCAATGCGGGCAACACCTTCGTGCTCGTCTATAATCTGTATGACTCGCAGAACCTCTACAAGCGCTTTGCCGCTGGTGAGGGCGCGGCCTATTTCATCGGCGGGTTCACCGCGAGCTATCTGCGCCGTGGCGATGTGGTCATCATCCCCATCCGCCTTGGCGTCGGCTATCGGCTCGGCGCGAATGTCGGCTATATGAAATTCACGGAAAAGCGCAGCTGGCTGCCTTTCTGAGCTGCGCAACAAAGCGCTACTATTTCACGGGTTAGAAGAGACATGATCGCTCGGTGCTAGGCATCGGGCGATCACGCGCTACATTGGGTGCAAATATCCACAAGATAGGAGTGCTCGATGGCCGATAATGATCCCTCGCAGAACCAGCCTGCTGGCTATGTGCCGCCCGCCGTGTGGAAGGCGGACAAGGAAAATGGCGGCCAGTTCGCCAGCATCAATGCGCCGACAGCAGGCGCGCGGCAGGAGATCAAGCTCCCGGTCGGCGAGCATCCCATCCAGCTTTATTCGCTCGGCACGCCCAATGGCCAGAAGGTCACGGTCCTGCTCGAAGAGCTGCTCGCGGCGGGCTATGATGCGGAATATGATGCCTGGCTGGTGAAGATCTACACCGGCGAGCAGTTCGGCAGCGATTTCGTTGCGATCAACCCGAACAGCAAGATCCCCGCGATGATGGACTACAGCCAGAACCCGCCGCTGCGGCTGTTCGAGAGTGGCTCGATGCTCGTCTATCTGGCCGAGAAATATGGCGCCTTCCTGCCGACCGATGTCGCCAAGCGCACCGAGACGTTCAACTGGCTGATGTGGCAGATGGGCTCCGCGCCCTTCGTTGGCGGCGGCTTCGGGCATTTCTACGCCTATGCGCCGTTAAAGATCGAATATGCGATCGACCGCTACGCGATGGAAACCAAGCGCCAGCTGGACGTGCTGGATAAGCAGCTGGCGAATAACGAATACATCATCGGCGATGAGATCACGATTGCCGATTTCGCGATCGTCACCTGGTACGGCGCCATCATGCGCGATGCCTATAGCGCGCAGGAGTTCCTCTCCACGCATGAGTATAAGAATGTCGATCGCTGGGTGACGCAGCTTTACGCGCGCAAAGGCGTGAGCCGCGGCCTGCTCGTCAATGCCGCCAGTCGCCCCGGCGGCGGCATCGAGGAGCGCCATAGCGCCAAGGATCTGGATGACGCCATCGCGGCGGCGGCAGCGAAGTAAGGCATTTGGGATGGGAGGCCGCCTTGGTCTCCCATATCTCGTCTCGCGTCTCATCGTCGCTAAGCCCCCGTTCAGCTAATCAGCCTTAATGCGCTCTCCATGAATGGCGCTCATTTGGCAGCGGGCCGGACCTGCTTTGCCAGTGTCGGTGCCGCCTCTTCCGGGGTGGGGCATGGCTCAGATTCCAGATAGCGCTTCAGCTCCATCGTCAACGCGTCGCAAGGCCGTATTGCTCGGCGCGCTCGCAATCCCCGTGCTGGGCTGGGCGGCGTTGGCCTTTGGTGGTGCGCCCTTTCTCAAGGCGCCCATCGAGCAGCGGGCCAGCGCTGCGCTGGGCCGCACTGTCACTATCGATGGCGATCTGCGCCTGCTCGTCACGCCCTTCTCGATCTACCTCGATGCGGATGATGTCCGCGTCGGCAATGCGGAGTGGGCGAGCGCTCCGCATCTGCTCGATGTCGCGCAGTTCGGTGCGCGCTTTTCGACCTTCGATCTGCTGATTGGCCGCGATGCGCCGCGCGCCATCAGCCTGACGGGCGGCACGCTCGATCTTGAGCGCGCGGCCAAGGGCGGCAAGACCAATTGGAGCGTCGCGCGCGTGCCGATGCTGTTCGATGCAGGCGTGCTGCGACAGATCGACGGCGATGATATTTCAGTGCGTTATCGCGACCCTAATGCAGATGTGGATGCGCGCCTCGCGCTTACCAAATCCGGGTCGGGGATGATCATGCTCTCCGGGCGGGGTGCCATTGCGGATCACCCCTTCGCCATGCACGGCGCGTTGCAATCGTCCGATGATGCCCCGGCGTCGTTCCGTGTCGATGCGCGCACCGGCGATGTGGATCTGCGCATCGCAGGCACGGCCGATGCACCCCTGCGCCTTAGCAGCTCCACGCTCAGCATCTTGGCCAAGGGCGATGATTTCGCCGCGCTCGCCGGGTTGGCCGGTGTCGATGTGCCCGCCATGCCGGGCTTCGCGCTCAGTGCGCGCCTTGGTCATATCCGCAAGGGCTGGCTCCTCAGCCGGATCGATGGGCATATCGGCGAGACCGACCTTGCCGGCAAGCTCACGGTCGATCGGCGCAGCGGGCGGTCGCGCGTGGTGGCGCAGCTTGCCTCCCGCAATCTGGACATGGCCGATGGCATGGCGCTGTTCGGGCTCCAGTCGGGCGGCGCAGGTGATGAGTTGGACGCGCCGCTCTCGCTTTTGCCCGATGCGCGCATCTCGCGAGACGCGCTTGGGCAATTCGATGCGGTGGTCGATTATCAGGCGCAGCGGATCAGCGGGGGGCCGGATGGCTCGTCCCATCTCAACATGAAGCTGGCGCTCATCGGCGGCAGGCTTCTTGTGTCGCCCGCCAGCGTGGACCTCGCAGGCGGCTATGTATCGTCGGATATCATGATCGATGCGCGCAGCAGCCCGGCATTGGCGCGTTATGATATCCGCATCTCACCAACGCCGATGGGCCGACTGCTCGCCAGCTGGGGCATCTCGCCCGGTGCCTCCACAGCCACGGCCAAAGGGCGCATCCAGCTGTCAGGGCGTGGCGACACGTTGCGCGAGGCGCTGGGCAATGCCGATGGGCGCATCGCGCTCATCCTGCCGGGCGGACGCGTGCAGACGCAACCAGCCAGCCGCTCCCCGCTCGATATGGCGCATCTGCGCGACGCTATGTTCGGAGATGATGAACTGGCTGCCCAGCCTGCGGGCCTCAATTGCGGCCTGATCGCCTTCACCGTTAGTGGCGGCATTGCGACGGCTGATCCCATCCTCATCGATACCGATGGCCATGTCCTCACCGGGCGCGGCAGTTTCGATTTTCGCGGCGAGCGGCTCGACCTGCGGCTGAGCGCTGATGGCAAGGATAGCCGCTGGTTCTCGCGCCCATCGACATTGCTGATCGGCGGGACCTTGGCCGACCCGATCGTGATGCGCGAACCGGTCTCGCTGTTCCGGCCATCGCGCCTGCTCGGCCTCTCGATGATGCTGCCGGACTTCGGCGCGATCTTCGGCTTTGTCGATCCGGACGATGCCCGCGCGCCCGCTTGTGGCCCCATACTACGTGGCGCGCCCGCCGTGGCCCAGCGCGATCGTCCGCGGGAGTTGGCATCACTGCGTTGATAAATGGATTTACATCACCGCAACCGTCACCCCGGACTTGATCCGGGGGCCCGCTACGTCTGCAGCGCGTCTCGGAGAAAGCGGGACCCCCGATCAATTCCGGG
>CBIHKY010000026.1:0-36158 GCA_966205705.1 uncultured Alphaproteobacteria bacterium | reverse complement strand
GGGAGCTCAAAAACTTCACCGGCATCGATAGTCCGTACGAAGCGCCCGAGCATCCCGAAATCCGCGTCGATACGCAGGCGCTTTCCGCCGAGCAAGCCGCGGATATCATCGTCGAGCGCCTCATGGGCGTGTGGAGCCCTGACCTGTGAATGACGCAGAACTGGCGGCACATCTGGCGCAGGAGGCCGGCCAGCGCCTTCTGGCGCTGCGCGATTCATCTCCCTGTGTCGGCAAGTCGCTTGGCGATGCCGGGGATGCCGCTGCCAATGCCTATCTATGCCCGGCCCTGCGTGAGGCACGGCCCGATGATGGACTGCTCTCCGAAGAGAGCCGTGATACGCCAGAGCGGCTGAGCAAATCGCGCGTCTGGATCATCGATCCCGTTGATGGCACGCGTGAATATAGTGAGGCACGCGCTGATTGGGCTGTTCATGTCGGCCTTGCAGTCGATGGCGTCGCGGTCACGGGTGCCGTTGCGCTCCCGGCACTCGGCGTCGTGCTGCGGTCCGATGAGCCCGTTCCCGTGCCACCCGCGCCGCAACGCTTGCGGATGGTGGTCAGCCGCACCCGGCCAGCACCCGAGGCTTTGGCGGTGGCGCAAGCGCTGGATGCCGAGCTTGTGCCGATGGGCTCAGCAGGCGCCAAGGCGATGGCGATCGTGCGGGGGGAGGCGGATATCTATCTGCATTCCGGCGGGCAATATGAGTGGGATAGCTGCGCGCCTGTCGCCGTCGCGCTGGCGCATGGCCTCCATTGTTCGCGCATCGATGGCACGCCGTTGATGTACAATCGGCAGGATGTTTATATGCCGGATCTGCTGATCTGCCGGAAAGAGCATGCGGGCCAAGTGCTCGCGCTCATTGCGCAGGCTTAAAGCGCGCGGTACCAGAACTGCATATCATGCTGGCTCTCGCCCGCTTGGTCGATATCGTGCCAGGCATAGGTCGCAATTAGGCCATCCATCGGCGCATAACCCCGCTTGCGCCAAAATCCGGCTAGATCCCGCGCACCAGCAGGGCGAAGCGCATGGTCTTGCGGTCGGATCACCGCGCAAAAGCAAGCCGCGCTCGCCCCAGCCTCACGTGCGGCGGCTTCTCGCGCGTCGAAAAACGCATGCCCGATCCGCTGACCGCGATAATCGGGGCGCAGCACGGACTCACCGAAATAATAGAGCGTCGAGATATCCATGCCGCGCTGCTCGAAGGGCAAGCGAACCGCCTCGTCCTGACCAGCCATCGCTGACGCTGTCGCCGCGCCCACAATCTCATCGCCATCGCGCGCAATGATCAACGCGGCCTGCGGATTATCCAGAAAATCCCGCAAATAGCGCTGCTCGTAGTCGAGCGACCCCTCATAAAGATAAGGCCATTCGCGAAATACGGTGATGCGCAGGCGCGCCAGATCATCCAGCAGCGCCTTGCGTGCCTCCACATCACGCACCGTCTCAACGGTGATTGGATTCATGCAGGCGCGGTTTCTTCGCTCACCTGAGCGATCCAGTCGGCGAGATTATAATAGACCGTCACGCGCCGGATCAGCCCGTCGGCAATCTCGAAAAATGCACCGGCGGGCAGCGTATAGCTCTGCCCATGCGCGGCAGGCAGCCCCTCGTCAGCGCTCAGATATTCGCCATGAACGATGAATTCCGCCGAGGCGCGGCTGCCATCCAGGTTCACCATCAGCGCAATGTCGCTCAACCGTTCGCGATAGGCCGTGTCCATCCGCCCGAGGAAAGCCGCAAAAGCTGCCTTGCCCGCTTCACGCCCACCCTGATTGATATCATGCACCACATCGTCGGCGAGGCAGGCGAGCATGCCCTCGCTATCACCAGCGTTGAAGGCCGCATAATAGCGTTCGAGCAATGAAAGGCTTTGCTGACTGGACATTATTCACTCCTGCACCGTCAATCAGCCACACTCATGCTGACGCTGTTCCGACGAAGCCGGAGGACTAGAGGCGAGCGGGCATGCCCGTCAAACCGATAGCGCGTAGCAGGCCATCAAACCCGGTCACTCGCCATATTTCTGCTTGAGCGCAACCGCATCGAGAAGCACGCCGCCTACGATCAACGTGGCAGAGCAGCAGGTCACAAACAGGATGATGCCTGGAACGCCGGGATAATCATGCAGATAATGCGCGCCACGCGCCGTCGCGCCCATGGCCACCGCATAGATTGCGAGAAAGGCCTCGAACTTCGTCTTTATCGTAAACAGGCGCTTAATCTTATGCATGTCACTCGCAGCAACGCCAGCCAATCGGCGAAGTTCCTGCGCATGGGATAGCTGCTGGTTAACAAAGTGTAAATTGGCTGACTTGGCCCATTACGGGACGCCGCCCATCAAAGCAGGTGACGAAATTCCTGCACGACATCGCGGTAAACCGGGCGTTTGAACGGCACGATCAACTCCACCAGCAGATCAGCCTCCATCCAGCGCCAGGATTTGAACTCGGGGTGCGCGGTTGCGATGTCGATATCGCTATCCTCACCCTTGAACCGCACTAGAAACCATTGCTGGGTCTGCCCGCGATATTTGCCGCCCCAAAGCTTCCCGACCAGCTCATCGGGCAAATCATACAGATGCTCTTTCGTGGAGCGTGCAATCACGTCCACCAGATGGCCCGCAATGCCGGTTTCCTCGCCCAATTCGCGTACCAGCGCCTGCTCGGCTGTCTCGCCTTTGTCAATGCCGCCCTGTGGCATCTGCCAGGCGTCACTCTCCTTGGAATCGAGCCTCTGCCCGGCAAACACCTGGCCCTGCCGGTTTGCCAGCATGATGCCCACGCAGGGTCGATAGGGGAGGGAGCTGTTCTTGGTCATGATTGCACTGCTTATGAGGATATGCCGGTTAACCGGAGCCGAACCATCGGCGATGGCGAGTGCAGCGGCAAAAGGCAATGATTAGCTTTGGGGAATTGATGCGAAGCTATGCGGATTCTCCCGGAACGCCTTGACGTTGGAGGGAGCGCGCGGGATGAGCAGCCAATGGATAATCTCACGCACAGCATGGTCGGCGCGGTTCTGGGCCAGATGGGTCTCAAGCGCAAATCCGGGCTCGGCATGGCGACGATCATCATTGCCGCAAATATTCCGGATATTGACGCGACCTGCACGTTCCTCGGCACGCAGTCGCTCGCCATGCGGCGGGGAATCACCCACGGCCCAATCGCGATGCTGCTGCTCCCACTCGCTCTTGCCGCTATCATGGTCGGTGTGGATCGCTGGCAGGCGCGGCGCGGCACCCGCCCGCAAAGCCGCCCGCCGGTGCGGTTCCTCTGGCTCTGGCTCATCGCGCAGATCGGCACGCTCAGTCATCCAGCCTTCGACTGGCTGAACAGCTATGGCGTGCGGCTGCTCTCACCATTGAGTGAGCAATGGTTCCACGGCGATACGCTATTCATCATCGATCTATGGCTCTGGGTGCTGCTCATCGCTGGCTATCTCTGGGCAAGGCGCGGCGAGAGGACCGATGCGGCCCATATGATGAAGCGCGCTTGGATTATCTTCACGCTCGCCAGCGCCTATATCTTCTCGAATGGCGTGATGACGGGCGTGGCCGAGGCCAAGGCGACCAATTGGCTCGGCGCTCAGGGCATGCAGGCCGATCTGGTCGTTGCAAATCCCCGCCCATTCTTCCCTTGGCGTCGTGAGATCCTCTGGCGGGGTATGGGACGCTATGGCGCCTTCCCGTGGAGCGCGCTCGCCACGCAGGCACCCGAAGCCGCTGCAGCCATAGGCGAGCCGACCGGAATGAGTGACCCGGCGATCAGTCTCGCCAAACTCCGCGATGACGACGCCCGCGCCTTCCTTTTCTGGTCCCGCATGCCGCTTGCAAGGCGTGCAGAAAATGGAGACGTCATCCTGATGGATCAGCGCTTTGCGGATCGCTATTCGAGCGGCAGCTTCACAGTCCGCGTTCCAGCGGAAGCGCTGAAATGAGCACTGCCCCCTCAATTCTGTGGTTCCGGCGTGATCTGCGCCTCAAGGATCAGGCCGCCCTCATCGCAGCTTGCGAACAAGGGCCAGTCATCCCGGTCTATGTGCTGGATGATGAGACGCCCAGGCACCGCGCAATGGGTGCCGCCTCGCGCTGGTGGCTGCACCACAGCCTTGTGAGCCTCGAAGCTGCCTTGCGTGAGCGCGGCTCTCGCCTCATCCTGCGGCGTGGCAAGGCGGATGAGGAACTGGCCCGGCTCGCGAGCGAAGCCGGCGCCACATCCATCCACGCGCTCCACCATTATGAGCCATGGCATCGCAATGCGGAAAAAGCCCTCGCCCGAGTGCTCGATCTCCAGCTGTATGACGGAAACTATCTCCACCCGCCGGGCCTCCTCAAAACCGGGGGAGGAAATCCCTACCGCATCTTCACACCCTTCTGGCGCGCCCTCCAGCAAGTCATGCCGCCCCTCAAGCCGCAGGATGGGCCGGAGCAAATCTCGGCGCCGTCCAAATGGCCAACCAGTGATAAACTGGCCTATTGGGACTTGCTCCCCAATCGTCCTAACTGGGCCAGCGGTTTCGAGGCTGATTGGACTCCGGGAGAAGCAGGCGCCGAAACCTATTTGGACGCGTTCAAGCCTGAAGTCGGCGATTATGACATCCGCCGCAATCTCCCCTCGCTTGAGGGCTCGTCCCGCCTGTCACCCCATCTCCATTTCGGCGAAATTTCACCCGCCGCAATCTGGCACGCGCTGGAAAAGAAGAAGGGTGCAGAGGTGTATCTGCGTGAGATTGCGTGGCGCGATTATGCACAAGGCATCATCCTGCAATTCCCCGACTATGGAAGCGCCAATGCCCGTGAGAGTTTCGATGCCCTCCCGTGGCGCGATCTGCGCGATGCCAAAGCGGATTTCGAGGCCTGGAAGCAGGGACGCACCGGTTACCCGATCGTCGATGCCGGCATGCGGCAACTTTGGGCAACTGGATGGATGCACAACCGCGTCCGCATGATCGCCGCCAGCTTCCTGATCAAACATCTGCTCATCGATTGGCGACATGGCGAGCAATGGTTCTGGAATACGCTGGTGGACGCCGACTATGGCAACAATGCCGTAAACTGGCAGTGGGTTGCGGGCACTGGTATCGATTCCAACATGTTCGTGCGGATCATGGCACCTCTCACGCAATCGGAGAAATTCGATGCAAGTGACTATATTCGTTCATGGGTTCCAGAACTTGCGAAGCTTTCGGATGATGTTATCCATGACCCCGACGCCCACCACTGCCGCCCAGCAGCCTACCCGGCCAAGTTGATCGGCCACCGCGAAGCGCGAGAGAGAGCGCTTGCAGCCTTCGCACACACGAAAGCCTGATTATGCGCGCCGCCCGATTGTCTTCGATCTCAATTTCGGCTGATATGCGCTCATGACCGTCCATAATCATCGCGCCGCGCGGCAGCGGGCCATCATACGTCAGGCGAGCGCCCGCTGGAGCGGCAGTCTGTGGAAGCGCTTGCCAACGCGCCTGTTCGAGCCACTCATGCGCAGCGTCGACAAGGGCCTCGTGGCCGGATCGCTCGAACTGCATTTGCCGGACGGTACGATCCGGTTGCTGGGCGGGAGAGGGCAGGGCTTTGCGGCGATCGTCCACCTCGCCAACTGGCGCTCGCTTGCGCGGCTTGGCACGGCAGGGTCGAGTGGCTGGTATCGCGGCTGGGCGGATCGCGACTGGACCAGCCCCGACCCGGTTGCGCTGTTTGCACTGTTCGCGGGCAACGCCCGGTCGCTGGGCACGGCGGCGCGGTCATCTGGCCTCGTGCGGATCATCAGCCGACTGAAGCTCGCCACCCGCCGCAACAGCAGAAGCGGTGCACGGCGGAACATTGCGGAGCATTATGACCTCGGCAATGATTTCTATTCGCTCTGGCTCGATGAAACGTTGACCTATTCAAGCGCAATCCCCGCCAATCCCAACGAGCCCATGGAGAAAGCGCAGATCCGGAAAATCGACGCGCTTCTCGACAGATTGGATCTCAAGGACGGTAGTCAACTGCTTGAAATCGGTTGCGGTTGGGGCGAGTTGGCTGTTCAGGCTCTTAGTCGCGCGGATATCGTTTATACGGGTCTAACATTATCGAGCGAACAGCGCGCATTCGTTCAGAAGCGCCTGATCGATTGCCATGGAGAAGTGCTCCTCCAGGATTATCGCGATTGCCAAGGCAGCTTTGATGCGATCGCCAGCGTCGAGATGGTTGAGGCCGTCGGCCAGGCCTATTGGCCTGCCTATCTCGAAACAGTCGCGCGCTTGCTCAAGCCCGGCGGGCGCGCCGCACTCCAATATATCAGCATCGATGACGAGATTTTCCCTGCCTATGCCGCGCGGGCCGATTTTATCCAAAGCTACGTGTTTCCGGGCGGCTGCCTGATCGCGGAAAAGCAGTTCCGCGCGCTTGCCGAGGCCAATGAACTGGAATGGCGGGATCAGACCCGTTTCGGCCTCGATTATGCCTGGACGCTGCGCAAATGGCGCGAGCGGTTCGACCAAGTGGTCGAGGCAGCTCAACTTCCACCAAGGTTCGATGAGCGCTTCGTCAATCTGTGGCGCTATTATCTCATGTATTGCGAAGGCGGCTTCATGGGGCGCAGTATCGATGTATCGCAAGTCACTCTGGTAAAACGCTAATTCATCCAGTCAATATAGCATCGACCTCCACTCTGATCTGGGCGATCTGTGCCTGCATGCGCGGCAATTGCCCCTCTTCCTCATCCAAAATAGCGCTGAAGGCACGCCGTTTCCATTCGGCCTTTTGCGCGGCGCTGTTGGTTTGGCCTGATGGCATGGTGGAAAGTAGAATATCGATCAGTCGATCAGCGCCATGCAGGCGGCCCCATAAATAGTCATTCTCGCGATAGGCTCTGCTAAAGAAGGCGCCAAAGCTGTTGAATTCTATGCCTCTCAACGTCGCCGCCGCGCTGCCAGACCGGATCGCCGTCGCGTCCTCGGGCGAAATCCGATCGACCTTGATCGGGTCATATTCATCCAGTCCTTCGCCTTGCAGCAGCGGCAACGTCGCAATATCGAAGAAGGGGAAGCCAAGATAGGTTTTGAGCAGCGCCTTGCGATCTTCGGCCGGTAGCGCCGTTGCCAGATCGGCAAATCGCTGATCGATGAGGTCATCCAGCGCCCGTAAATTCCGCGCCTGTGCAATCGCATCGAGCGCTCCCAGCGGGTCGTCGTAGAATGTCCGGGCCTGTTCCCGCAATGCCTCGTCGAACCAATCTGCCTTCTGGCGTGCCGCATAGTGCCCGATCGCGTCATAGAGCATTTCCAGCATCGCAGAGCGGCCCGCCTGCGCAGCACCATTGAGATGCGGTGCGTCGGTCATATTCGAGACATGCCGAGCGATGAACCGCAAGCGCCTGATCCGGAATGAAATGTCATGGCTGCGGAAAAAGCTGATCAGCGCCGGGCTCGCCCCATCGCCTGAGCCGCTGCCCAGTTGATCGATCCCGTCCGCGTTCAACCGTCCGCTCAATATCACGCGGGTCGCATTGCGGTCCAGCGCTGCGCTGTCGTCTGCCAGGGCATGCAGGAGGTCGACCAGCTCGTCCAATATGCCGGAATATTTGAGATGACCATAAGCGGGATAGGCAAAGCCTGCCGCTTTCGATGCTTTGGTCTGAAGCTTTGATCGCCAAACTGCAAGTCGTGCGGCGGTGGGCCGCAGCAGGAACATCGTGCGGCCCAATGTTATATCGACCGTCCGCTCAATATCGGGCCGCAGCGCCTCGATGATCCGGCGCATGTTCAGGATGCGGGCGGATCGCGCCGCAATCGCTTCAAGATTGTCACGGATCGGCTGCTCGCGCGGAATATCGCTGATCGCGCCGAAAATGGTGCGGAAAAAGCCCGGCAACGGCCGCTCGCCGCTCGCCGTCCGCTTCGTTGGCGAGGTGAGGCGAAACCCGGCCGCGCTTGGAGATGGCTCAATATACACAAACCGCCGGTCCACTTGGCGCCGCGCAGGGCGATCCTTGAGCGCATCGATCGCTTGCGCAAAGGGCGCATTGGCCAGCACGGATCCATCGATCAGCACCGCATCCTCCGCCTGCCCTTTGCGGCTATGCCCCGGCAGGGTGCGCCGTAAGAAGGCATCACGCCCTGGCCAAGCGCGCTCATTTTCCGCTAGCACGCCATCCAGCTCCCGCACCGTGAAGGGCGGGAAAGCGCCCGGAAAGCTGGCAGTCGCGCGCGCTGCAAACACGAGCTCAGCCGGGTCGGCAAGACCGCGCGGTCGCATACCCCGTGCCAGGAAGCCCAATGTCAGCCGATGCTCGGTCTCCTGTATTTCCGCCGGGCTGTTCAGCCGCAGCGTCTCCTCATGCCCCGTAAAATCCGTCGCCGTCACAAACAGATCGAGCGGATGGCCGGGCGGGAGCAGTGGGTCGGTCGCCGGGCCTTTTGCCATCGCGTCAAAGGCAGCGAGCAGCAAGCGGGTGAAGCCCTTTCCACCAAAGGGCGGCGCAAACCATCGCCCGCGCACGAAGTTCGAAAGCTTGCGGCGCACTTCCTCCCGCGTTTCCGGCGCCACCGTGCTGCTGACGCTGTCATCGCGCCTGCGCAGCAGAGCCCAAAGCATTGGAGCAACCCAGAATTTTGTGAAGCGGGAGAGGGGGCGAGCATCTGGATCGAGCAATATGTCCGCATCCGCGCATTTTAGCCAAAGCTCGGTCAGCGGATCGAGCGATTGCCCGCTCTCGATAGCCTGGGCGAGGAAGATGCCATTGATGCCCCCGGCGCTGGCGCCCGCAATGATATCGGGCAGCACGCGCAGTTTGAGGTCATGTTCGCTCAGGCAGGCTTGGAGGATATCCTGATAGACCGATTGGAGGTCTGCGCCGTCGCCCTTATGGCTGCAAAAGCTCTGGCTCGCGCGGGCCAGCCGCCAGATCTCCTTGGTCACGCCATGCATATAAACGGCGAGGCTGACGCCCCCGTAGCACACCAGCGCCAGCCTTAATTCCTTCTCCCGCATAGCGCAGTGATGCCGTGGCAGCGCGCTCTTGTCGAGCGATCAGACCTCGAATCTGGCCCAAATCGGCAAATGATCGGAGGCCCGACGCGCCAGCGGCGAGATATGCACGCCGCTATCCACCAGCGTAAGCTTGCCCCGCCACATGATCCGGTCCAGCTCGGCTACCTGATGGCGCGCGTGAAAGCTGCGACCGCATGGCACGATCTGATAATGTCGCGCAAAATCTGCCAGGCATCCCCGGTTGGCGCTCCACTCATTCGTGTCGCCCATCAATATCGTGGCATCCGCGGGAGCGTGGCCATCATCATGATCGACATGATGCTGCACCGCCGCTGCCTGCCTGCGCCGCCAAAGCCCGGAGAGATCAAGGTGCATGCCCACAGTCCGCAAGCGAATGCCGCGCACATCGAGCGAGGTCATGATTGCGCCGCGCGGCTCAAAGCAGGGCAAGTGGATCACATGCGCCTCGATATGCGCCTGATCGCGCCGCACGAGCATCGCATTGCCGTGCCACCCCATGCTTTCCGATCGCGTAGGGAGGATGACCGCACGATAATCCGAGTGCATCTCCAGCATCCGGTCCGGCAACACCGCATGTCGAATGCCAAAGCGAAGGTCCGCCTCCTGCAGCGCGATCACATCGGCGTCGATCTCGTTGAGAACATCGATGATTCGTTCTGGAGCACGTCGGCGGTCGGTGCCGACGCCTTTGTGAATATTGTACGAGGCAACTTTGATCATCCTCCCATACATCTGGTGCCGGGCAGCGCATGACAAGTCCATTTGAGCGCGCAGCAAGAAACTCCTTGTCCGCTCACCCGTTAAGTCAGGGTAACTCAAGGAGATCGAAGATGAAGATTGCTCATGACGCACTGGTGATGGTTCTCGATGGAGAGAAAATGCTCCTGCTGCGAAACGAGGGCGACAGCGAGCATCCCAATCTCAAGGTCGAAGACGTTACTAAACAGGAGAACCCGGCAGACCGCGATCTTGGCGAATCGCCTCCGGGGCGCATGACTGGATCAGGCGGTGCGCGTAGCTCGGTCGAAGAGACTGATTATCACCAACAGGCCGAGGATCGCTTTGCGTTGGAGGCGGTGGACCTGCTCAACCGCCGTGCAATGTCTAACGAGTTTGAACAATTGCTCATCGTTGCCTCTCCCATCACGCTCGGCGTGATGCGCAAAAAATATCATAAGACGCTTGAGGATCGGCTGGTTGGCGAGATCGCCAAGACCATGACCAGCCACCCGATCAACGAGATTGAGGAGACGATCTCGAAAGCCTGATCTTTGATCTGAAAAATCCCGGCGCTTCACTCTGGCGTTCCCTCTTCGTTCTGATATGGAGCGGGGATGGTCAAAGTGAAGCGTCGTTTCGTTTGTCAATCATGTGGCTCGCTGGCAACGCGCTGGCAGGGCCAATGTGATGATTGCGGAGAGTGGAACACGCTGGTCGAAGAAGCTGCGCCGACGGCCTTCTCCGCCAAGCATGATTTGCACGGCGGCGGACGGTCGATCCAACTCATCGGTCTTGATGCCGATGTTGCTTTGCCCGTGCGGATGGGCACCGGGCTTGCCGAATTTGATCGCGCCATTGGCGGTGGCCTTGTGCCCGGTTCAGCAACGCTGATCGGCGGTGATCCCGGTGTCGGCAAATCCACGCTTTTGCTTCAGGCCGCAGCCCGCATGGCGCGAGAAGGCCGCAGCGTCATCTATGTGAGTGGTGAGGAGGCGGCCGATCAGGTGCGTCTTCGTGCCAGGCGACTGGGGCTTGGGGATGCGCCGGTCAATCTGGCCAGCGCCACATCGGTGCGCGATATTCTCACAACGTTGAGCCAGGGTCCGGAGCCCGACTTTCTGATCATCGATTCGATCCAGACGATGCATAGCGATCTGATCGAGGGCGCGCCCGGCACGGTCAGTCAGGTGCGTGCCAGCGCGCAGGAGCTGATTCGTTTCGCCAAGAAGGGCCGCACCGCGCTGATGCTCGTCGGCCATGTCACCAAGGATGGCACGATCGCTGGCCCGCGGGTGCTGGAGCATATGGTCGATACAGTGCTCGCCTTCGAGGGCGAGCGCAGCCACCAATATCGCATCCTGCGCGCCATCAAGAACCGCTTTGGCGGCACCGATGAAATCGGCGTGTTCGCGATGGCAGAGGAAGGCTTGCAGGAGGTGAGCAATCCGTCCGCCCTGTTTCTCACCGAGCGGGAGGAGCGGGTCGCGGGCACGTCGGTGTTTCCGGCGCTGGAGGGCACAAGGCCCGTGCTGGTCGAGATACAGGCGCTTACCGTGCGCCTTGCCAGTGGTGCCACACCCCGTCGCGCGGTCGTCGGCTGGGATAGCGGGCGGCTGGCGATGGTGCTCGCCGTTCTCGAAGCGCGCTGTGGCCTCAGCTTCTCGGCCTGTGAAGTCTATCTCAATGTCGCCGGCGGTTATCGCCTGCAGGATCCCGCCGCTGACCTGGCTGTCGCGGGCGCGCTCATCTCCGCCCTGTCCGAGCGGCCCATCCCCCATGATGCCGTGATGCTGGGCGAAATCGCGCTGTCCGGTGAGATCAGACCGGTTGCGCATGGGGCAATGCGCCTCAAAGAAGCTGCCAAGCTCGGTTTCCAGCGCGCCTTGCTTCCTGCCGCCAGTGTGGGTCAGGCAGCGGGCATGAAGGCATCGGGCTTCAATCGTGTGGGCGATCTTGTTGACCATCTGCTTGAGCGAGACTAGCCAGCGGGCATGACCGCTCTCGACATCGCTGTTCTGCTGCTGATCGGTGGCCTGGCCATTCGTGGCTTCATCAAAGGCTTCGTCACCGAATCGCTGTCGCTTGCTGCGCTGCTTGCGGGCATGGTGGCCGTGCGGCTGTTTCATGCGCCTGTCACCGGGCTCATCGGCGGCCTCATCAGCTCCGAATATGGCGGCGCAATGCTGGCCTTCGTGCTCGTGTTTGGTGTCGTTTACGCCATCGGCAAGATGCTCGCCCACTGGATCGGCGGCAAAACCAAAACATCCGTGCTCGGCATGTTCGATCGTGCGCTTGGCCTCGGCTTCGGCGCAGTCAAAGGCCTGCTCGTCGCGACCATCGCCTATGTGTTGTTCACCATCGGCTATGATGCGCTCTATGGCGTCGAAACCAACCGACCGGACTGGATGCGCCTCTCGCGATCCTATCCGCTGTTGAGTGCAAGCGGTTCAGCCATGAGCGGCTGGCTCGCGGAAAACAGCAAGCGCGGCGGCCTGCTCGGCGCATTTGATTCGGATGAAGAACAGGCCGCAAAAGCATCTGACGAGGGAGGTTCGCAATGAGCGCCTCGCTCTACAGCATTGATGTGTTGCGGCGCGCGGCCAGCGTTGCGGATTTCCCGCTGTTGACGGATCATGACGCAAGCGCCGAACGCCGCTCGCCCACATGTGGCAGCCGCCTGACCGTCACGCTCAAGCTCGACGATCATGGTCGCATCGCCGCGATCGGTCTCGATGCCAAAGCCTGTGCGCTCGGTCAGGCCGCTGCTGCGATTTTTGCAGCCGGTGCGCTTGGTGCGGATCGGGCAGGCATTGAATCAGCAAGCGATCAGTGGCGCGCTTATCTCTCCGGCGAACGAGATGAACTGCCGGATTGGGCAGGGCTGGAGCTTTTGGCCGCCGGGCGCGATTATCCTGCGCGGCATCCATCGATGCGATTGGCGTTCGAAGCCGCCGCGGATGCGCTCTCGCAGCGAGAAACAGGAACCAGCGCATGATATCGTTCTGGGCTGCCATCAGCGCCGCCATCGCCATCGCCGCTTCGGCATTTGGCGCGCATGGCGCATCCAGCCCACAAGCCGCTGAATGGCTGCGCACGGGCGGGCTCTACCAGCTCATCCATGCCGTCGCCGTCATCGCGCTCTTCCGTAGCCTTAATGCGCAAGGTCCGTCTGCAGCCTTGCTCATCGGCAGCGCCATCTTTGCGTTCACGCTTTATGCAATGGCGATGGGCGCGCCGCGCTGGTTGGGCGCAATCACGCCGATCGGCGGCGCTATCATGATTGCAGCTTGGCTCTGGATCGCGTGGATATACGCCAGCGGCCGCACCTGACCGGGCTTCAGTTCTGGCTGACCTCGTCCAGATAAGCGGCCACATCGGCCAGATCGACATCCTTTGCGAGATAGGTTTTTCCGACACCGCGGGCGAGGAGGAAGGGCAGGGTGCCGCCGCTCATCTTCTTGTCATGGAGCATATGCTCGACCAGCCGCGCGCCTGAGGCCGTGACGCCCGCATCACGCAGCGATGCAGGCAAGCCAGCCGCACGCAGATGCGCTGCGACTCTGATGGCATCTTCCGGCGGGCATTCGCCGCGCCGCGCGGAATAGCCAAAGGCCAGCGCCATGCCGGCCGCCACGCCTTCGCCATGCAGAAGCTTGTCCGAAAAGCCGGTTTCTGCCTCCAGCGCATGGCCGAAGGTGTGCCCCAGGTTGAGCAGTGCGCGCCGCCCGCTCGTCTCGCGCTCATCTTCCGCTACAATCGCCGCCTTTGCCGAGACGCTGCGCGTGACTGCATAGGTCCGCGCATCGGTATCGCCCGCGAGCAGCGATGGGCCATGCGCCTCGCACCAGTCGAAAAAGCCAGCATCATCGATGAGGCCATATTTCACGACCTCGGCATAGCCCGCCGCCACGTCCCTGCGACCCAACGTGTCGAGCGTGTCTGGGTCGATCAGCACCAGCGAGGGCTGATAGAAAGCGCCCAGCAAATTCTTGCCAGCCCGGCTGTTGATGGCCGTCTTTCCGCCCACAGAGCTATCGACCTGCGCCAGCAAGGTTGTCGGGATCTGGATGAAATTGCAGCCGCGCTTCACGATCGACGCGGCGAAGCCCACCAGATCGCCAATCACGCCGCCACCCAGCGCAATCACATGATCGCTCCGCTCGACGCCGTGCTCAATCATCTGATCTGTGAGTTCTTCAAGCTGCCGCCAGCTCTTGGTCGGCTCGCCTGCAGGCAGCGTCACTAATCGGCTTTCGAGCCCTGCCGCAGCCAATGACTCCGCAAGGCGGGACCACTGCGCCGCACCCACATTATTGTCGGTGATGACAAGAAACGGTCGTTTGGTAGCGAACGGACCTAGCGCTTCACCCGCACGATCCAGCAAGCCGGGTTCAATGCGAACCTCATAGCTACGTTCACCAAGGGAGACTGGAACCATAGTCATCGGCCGATCGCCTTCAATATTTTATCAACTGTCGCCTCATGCGGGGAATCCGAGCTCACGATCCGGTAGGGCGCCTGCGCGTAAAAAGGCTCACGCACTTTTGCTAGTTCGGTCAGTGCCTCACGGGCGTCCCGCCCCTTGAGCAATGGCCTGCCATCACGCCGTCCCACACGCTCGACGAGAATCTCAATGTTGGCATCCAGCCAAACCGCCACGGCTTTCTCAAGGATCAGCGCGCGCGTGTCATCATGGATGAACGCACCACCGCCGGTTGCAATGACCTTGGCTTTGCCGTCGATCAGCCGTGCGATCACGCGGCGTTCGCCATCGCGAAAGCCGCTCTCGCCATAGGCGTCGAAGATTTCCTGCACCGTCATGCCAGCCGCGCGCTCAATCTCGTCATCGGCGTCGACGAAAGGCAAGTTTAGCCGCGCCGCGAGCCTGCGACCGATGGTGGACTTGCCAACACCCATCAAGCCCACGAGCACGACAGAGGGGATTGCAGACCCCGCATCATATTTATCGTTTCGCCCCATGACTTGCGCGGCTATACAGACGCGGACGCCTGAGGCAACGGCGATCAATCGCCTCCAGGCTCCTGTAAATCAGCAAGGCCCAATCTTTCGATATGAAACTCAGCCGTCCCGATCCTTATCGCCGCCGCCGTCATCCCATCGCATTTCTTGGTTGGCTGCTGCTTTTGATTCCCGTTTTGTTGCTCTGCCTAGCCTATTGGAAAGGCGGTGAGCAGCCCGTGACGGATATTGAGCTTCCGGTCACATCAGAGCAGCTGGCCGGGTAAGGCCAGAGCAGTGCAGATCAATCGGACTGGACTTTTACTGGGGCTGAGCGCGTTCGCGCTCTCGATTCCCGTTTGGGCGCAAGGCGGGCCGGAATCGCTGCTGCCTCCGGGCTTCGGTGATCAGTCCCCTCCTGCGCAATCTCCGCCGCCGACACGGGGCTCGGCACCCGCCGCATCGGCGCCGCCGACGCAATCTGGCACCACGAGCACGCCAACTCCGTTGCTGCCCGATCAGGCGAGTATCGATCGGGCCGCTGCGACATTGGCCGGAGCGGAGAATGGCACAGAGAACGCCGCTGCGGCGGACGAGATTGCCGAGAAATATGATCTGCCCTCCACCTCACGTCGATCGCTTGATGTCATTGGGCCACTGACGGCAGATCTGGGTGGCTTTGACGGTGCTGCATTCGGCCGGTCGAATGGCCGTTCACTCGCCCGCGTCATGGAGGCGACCCGCGCGCCCTTCATGTCGCGATGGGCCAGCATTTTGGCGCGCAGGGCGCTTCTGTCCCGCGTGGAAACGCCTGGCGACATCAACGGCGCTGATTGGGTGGCCGAGCGCGCCTGGCTGCTGTTGCGGATGGGCGAGGCAGATAATGCGCGGCTGCTCGTCCAGCAGGTCGATTCGGACCAATTCACCACGCGGCTCTATGCAGTCGCCATGCAGGTGCAGCTCGCCACGGCCGATCCAAGCGGTTTCTGCCCGCTGCTGCCGCGCGCACGTGATTTCAGCGATGCGCCTGGCTGGTTCATGGCGCAGGCCATCTGCGCGTCTTTCTCCGCCGATCAGGGCAGTGCCAGCGCTATTCTCAATCAGGCGCAACGGCGCGGAATCGCACGTGGCATCGATTATCGGCTTGCTGAGAAGGTGGTCGGCGCAGGACCGAACAGCCGTCGCTCGGTGAAGATCGAGTGGGATGGCGTGGGCGAATTGACGAGCTGGCGTTATGGCCTCGCCACCGCAACCAGTGTCGAGATTCCCGCAGCATTGTTCAACACTGTCGGGCCGCAAGTGCGAGCATGGCAGGCGAGGGCCGCCAATCTATCCTATGTGCAGCGTCGCCCCGGCACGGCGGTCGCGACCCGGCTTGGGGTCTTTTCAGGATCGGCATCGCTCGCGTGTCCGTCAGCACTCGCCGCCCAGGATGATGCCGACACGCAGGTTTCCCAGCTGAGCGACTATCTGCAGGCGGCCTATGCGGGCGATAGCGTGCAGGCGCGCATCGATGGCATGCGGGGCTATTGGCAAATGCAGCCTGCCGATGGTTGGGCTGCAGGTCCGCAGGATGTTTTTTACGGCGCATTGCCAGTGATTGCGCGCGCCGCCGCCACGCTACCTGCGACAGCGGATGCCGGCGACGATGCGCCGTGGATCATCGCCGCCATGCTCTCTGGTGGCTATGATCTGAGCGCCGCGCGTTGGGGCGCGGTGCTTGGCAACCTCTCGGATGAGGCGCAGCAACGCAGCTGGGCGCTGTTGGCGACGGGCCTGCCCGATCCGAGGATCGATCTGACCGCCAATCGCATCACGGCCTTTGTATCGAGTGGCACCGATGAGACGCCGCGCCGGGGGCAAAGTCTCGTCGCTTTGCTCGCCGGGCTGGATCGTTTGCCTGCCGATGGGCGCGCCGAGCTGCTCAAGCAAGCCGGTCTCGATCTGACGGCCCGCCGCCCCTGGGCCCGCGCCATTCTGGCCGCTGCAGCCCGGCGCGAGCAGGGCACCGTCGCACTGCTCGCTGCCGTCGGCATGCAGGGGCAGGGGTGGCAGAGCATGACGCCGCAGCAGCTCTACTTCATCGTCGCGGCCTTGCATGATGTCGGCCTTGATTCCTACGCCCGCATGATCGCGGCAGAGGCGATGGCGCGGCTCTGATGAGCCGAGGCAGCAACGATAAGCCTCCCATCAATGCCCGCGATTTGCTGATGATCGATCGCTACCTCGCGATGCTCGCTGCCGAGCGCGGCGCGGCGCGAAACACGTTGCTGGCCTATCGCAATGATCTTGAGGATGCGTCTGCGCATCTGGGCAACATTGCTGATGCCGACCGCGAAACGCTCAAGAGCCTGGGTGGCTGCTGGGCGGATCTCTCCGCTTCCAGTCTTGCGCGCAAAACATCTTCGTTGCGAGGCTTTTACGCCTTTCTGGAGGCAGAGCAGGTCCGCGCGGACAATCCCAGCGATGCCCTGCCGCGCCCTGCCGTGCGGCGACCGCTGCCGAAAATCCTCGGCCATGGCCATGTCGATGCCTTGTTCGCCGCGGTCGAGGTGCGGCTCTCACGGGCACCCGTCAACGCGCTAGACCTTCGTCTCTCCGCGCTCATCGAATTGCTCTACGGATCTGGCCTGCGCGCAACCGAGCTCGTCTCTTTACCCGCCAAGGCGCTTGCGACCGATCAGCCGTTCGTCATCTTGCGCGGAAAGGGCGGTCGCGAGCGGCTTGTGCCCATCTCTGACCGCGCCCGCGCCGCCGTTGCCGCCTGGCGCGCCCACGTTCCGCCAGAGAGCCTGTGGCTGTTTCCATCTGGCAAATCCCATCTGAGCCGAATCCGGCTTTTCCAGATCGTTCGCGTCATCGCGGCAGAAGCAGGCATCGATCCCGCAAAAGTCAGCCCCCATGTGCTGCGCCACGCCTTTGCGACTCATCTGCTTGAGGGCGGCGCGGATCTGCGCGCGTTGCAGGAAATGCTGGGTCATGCCGATATCACGACCACGCAGATTTACACGCATGTTGATGCCGCGCGGCTTGTCGCCTTGGTGAATGCGCGTCATCCACTCGTTGACCTTGAACGGTCTGGCGTATAGCGCGCGGCAGATGATTAGTTACCTCGACTTTGAAAAGCCGGTGGCGGCATTGCAGGCGCGGATCGACGAGTTGCGCGAGACGGCCGATAGCGGCTCGATGGATATCGATGCCGAGATCGAGAAGCTCCAGCAGCGCTCGACCAGCATGTTGTCCGATCTCTACGCCAAGCTCACCCCCTGGCAGAAAACGCAGGTCGCCCGCCATGCCGAGCGCCCGCATTTCCGCGATTTTGTCACCGCCATGTGCAGCGATTTCGTGCCGCTCTCGGGCGATCGCGCCTTTGCAGACGACAAGGCCATTCAGGGCGGCTTCGCCACCATTTCCGGCCGCAAGATCATGCTGATCGGCCACGAGAAGGGCCATGATACCGCAAGCCGCGTGAAGCATAATTTTGGCATGGGTATGCCGGAGGGCTATCGCAAGGCGATCCGGCTGATGGAATTAGCAGATCGGTTCGGGCTCCCGGTCGTCACACTCGTCGACACATCCGGCGCATTCCCCGGTGTGCAGGCTGAAGAGCGCGGACAGGCCGAAGCGATTGCACGCGCGACCGAGGCCTGCCTTGCGCTCGGCGTACCGATGGTTGCAGCCGTGGTAGGAGAGGGTGGCTCGGGCGGCGCCGTTGCGCTTGCGTCTGCCAACCGCGTGCTGATGATGGAACACGCCATCTACTCCGTGATCTCGCCGGAAGGCTGCGCGTCGATCCTGTGGCGCACGGCGGACAAAGCCGCCGATGCCGCGCAGGCGATGCAGGTCACGGCGCAGCAGCTCGCAACGCTCGGCGTGGTCGATCGCATCGTGCAGGAGCCATTGGGCGGCGCCCATCGCGAACCTGCCACCGCCATCGGCAATCTGCAAAAAGCAATCACCGAGGAATTGGATGCTCTTGCTGGCCGTAGCGCCGAGACGCTGCGACATGAGCGTGCCGAGAAGTTTCTGGCGATGGGTAGCTAGTCAGCAGGAAAGCTTGCTAGCGGAACCAGGCCGCCCATCTTTGCATTCCCTCTATCAGTCGCTAACGATCTAGCGCTGAACAATTTGGGGAGGCCTATGGCGCGCAGATATAACAAGCTTTGGCTCGGCACGGCGTTGATCGCGACTTGCGCGATGACGCAGCCAACCGAAGCCCAGCGCGATATCCGGACGGTCAGCGCGATGAGCCAGGCCGAGCGCAGTCAGGGCGCCAAGGCCCATCCAGAATTGCTAGCCGAGTTTGGTGGCCTCTATGCTGGCCCACAGGCAGCCTATGTCACCAGTGTGGGTCGGCGTATCGCCGTCCAGTCCAGCCTCTCGACACAGCAGAATGATTTCACGATCAGCCTGCTCAATTCCTCCGTCAACAACGCCTTCGCCATCCCTGGCGGCTATGTCTATGTCACGCGCCAGCTTCTCGCACTGATGAATGACGAGGCGGAGCTTGCCGGCGTTTTGGGGCATGAGGTCGGCCATGTCGCCGCTCAGCACGGCCAGCGCCGTCAGAGCGCGGCCACGCGGAACAGTATTCTCGGCGTGCTTGGTCAGGTTCTTGTGGGCGCGGTCGCGGGCGATTCTGGCTTTGGGCAATTGCTACAGCGCGGCATCGGCACAGGCACCCAATTGCTTACGCTGAAATTTTCCCGCACGCAGGAGTATGAGGCGGACGATCTCGGCATCCGCTATCTCGCCAGCGCGGGCTATGATCCCAAGGCGCTGTCCTCAATGCTGGCCTCGCTCGCCGCGCAAAATGTGCTGGATAGCAAAGTGAATGGGCAGGCGAGCGGAACGCCGGAATGGGCGAGCACCCACCCCGATCCTGCCTCCCGCGTGCGCCGCGCGCTCACCAATGCGCAGGCGACCGGCTCTCGCAACACGCTGCGCAACGCGGATATCTTCCTCACCAACATCAATGGCCTGCGCTATGGCGATGACCCCAAGGATGGCATCGTTACTGGCAGTCAGTTCCAGCATCCGGTTATGAAGGTGAAGTTCACCGCGCCCACCGGCTATTCGATCCAGAATGGCGCGAGCGCGGTGTCCGTGGTTGGGCAAGGCGGTCAGGCGCAATTCTCGATGGCGCAGTTCAATGGCAATCTGCCGGCCTATGTTGAATCAGTGTTCGGCCAATTGGCAGGGCAGGGACAGCGTCCTTCAATCTCAATTCAACGTAGCACTATCAATGGATTGCCGGTCGCTTATGGCGGAGCGACGATGGCGAATAGCCAAGGCACGCGTGTCGATGTGACAGTGGTCGCCTATCAATTCGGCCCATCCAGTGCCTATCATTTCGTGGTCATGACGCCTGCAGGGCAGGGGATTGGTGCGCTGTCGCCGCTGATCAACTTGCTCGCGCGCATGAGTGATGCCGAAGCCTCCGCTATCAAGCCGCGCACGTTGCGGCTTTACACCGTGCGGGCAGGGGACACTGTGCAGAGTGTCTCGGGTCGCATGGCGTTCGCTGATTATCAGCAGGATCGGTTTATGGTGTTGAATGGCCTTGCCGCGAACAGCCGGTTGACGCCCGGTAGTCGGCTAAAGATCGTCGCCTATTGATCGAGCGACGACGCACGAAAAGGGCGGCAACACAATGTGCTGCCGCCCACTTCCTGATGAGGGAGTCGTCGAAACTCCTCAGGGAATTAATCAGCCGAATTGCTGCTCGAGTTGTCAAGTTTGCCAGATACATCCGTGAATTTCTTATCCAGGCTTGTCCCCAACTGGGTCATACCTGCGATAGCAGCCACAGCAACCAGCGCCGCAATCAGGCCATACTCGATAGCCGTCGCGCCTTCTTCGTTCTTGAACATCTTGCGAATGAATTTCATGAAAGGTCTCCTCAATATCCGCTAAATTCAGCCACCCGGCCGCCATCGTCCAGTAAGCAGCCCTTCCCTAGCTCCGGAATGATTTCCAAATTCCTAAGAGTGTAAAAAAATAGCGGTTAATTTTCGGTAACTATATTGTGGCTACTATTCACATCGCCGCCCGATCCACTCGCCAGCGCAGACAGGCCACTCATCATCCCCAGCATCGCAAGCGCCAATATCAGGCCATATTCAACGGCCGTCGCGCCTTGCTCGGCAGCGATAAGCTTGCGTATGAAGATAATCACTTGGATGGTTCCAGACGGCTCTCGGTTGCCCTGAACTGTAGAAATTGGGAGTTAACAATCAGTGCAGACAATCGCAGCCGCCGCAACAAAGCCGCTCTTCGTCGTCGCGGCGGCGTTGGTGGACGCACAGTCCCGCATCTTCGTGCAGCAGCGTCCGCCCGATAAGGCGCTCGGCGGTCTATGGGAGTTTCCCGGCGGCAAGGTCGAGCCAGGCGAAACACCTGAGCACGCGCTGATTCGCGAGCTCAAGGAAGAGCTGGGCATCGATACGGAAACCGCCTGTCTGGCACCTGCGACGTTTTCGACCGGTCTGGTAGGTGATCGCCCTTTGCTATTGCTGCTTTATGTGTGCCGTAAATGGAGTGGGATCATCAATCCCACCGAAGCACCAGACAGCCGCTGGCTGCGCTCGCACGAGCTGTTTGCTCTCGATATGCCGCCTGCCGACCAGCCGCTCGTGGCCATGCTGGATGCGCTGCTCTAGCCCTTATTGGTCAGGCTGCGAGGCCGATAGCGCCTTCGCCAACGACATTTTTGCGCTTCCCCGCCGAGCCGGCTGCGGTTGCGTCTCGCTCGCGCGCCATCCGCTGCCATGCACGATCACGAATCGCTCGCTCGTTCTGCCATCAGTATCGGCGGCCTCGGCAAATTGTGCTGCCGCCCGCGCAAGTCCAGCTCTGGTGAGCGGTGGTGGCGGCGAGGCAAGGCACTGCGCCGCGCCTATTCCGCGCAAATCCGCAAGCAGGCTGAACAGCGATCCATAGCGCACATCGAGTATCTGACTGTCCGCAACCGGCATTGTGTATCCAGCCCGTGCAAGCAGATCACCCAATGCGCGCACATCGACTTGCGGATGGATGCGCTGCGCCGGCCTGTCGCCGTCGGCTGCCAGCAGTGCTGCTCGAAGACGCGCCAGTGACCCTGCGCCCACCATGCAGAGCAACAACAGCCCATCCGGTTCGAGGAGATGATTGAGAGCAATCAACGCACCGGGCAAATCGTTCAAGCTATCCAACGTCCCGCAGCACAAGATGAGATCAAAGCTCTGGGCAGGGTAAGGAGGCCTGTCCTCCCGGATTATATCGCCGCCGCTCTGCTGCGCCCAAACGGCTCCCGGGTCTGCGCAGGTCACGGCACAGCCCTTCGCAGTCAGGGCCTGATCAAGCCGTTTATTGGGGCAACCGATCACCAGGGCTCGCTTGAAATCGCGGGTTACATCCTCAAGTCGCTCAAGCAGCTCATCGGCCATCGCCGCATAGAGAAAGTCATGCTGCGCAAACTGCGCTGCTGCCCGGTCACGGCGTTTCGCGCGCAAAGTTTCATCAAAGATGCTTGGAATGCTCATGCCGGGCTTGTGCCGGTTCATGCGGCGTGGAACAAGCCCGGCAGATGGCCCTCGCTCCACTTTTGCAAGCTGCGCTGCGGCCAGTGCTCGATTATGTGTTGCCCCCACGCTGCCCCGCTTGCGGGATCATCGTCGATGATCTTGGGCTGCTCTGTGGAGATTGCTGGTCCTCGGTGGATTTCATCGGCGAGCCGATGTGCGCCCGTTGCGGAGCCGACATTCCAGCATTCGCAGGCGAGGGTGCTGAATGTGGCGCATGTATCGCGCAGACACCGCCCTTTGATCGCGCGCGGGCGGTCATGCGCTATGGCGAGACGGGGCGCACCATCGCACATCGGCTCAAATATGGGCGGCGCGTCAGTCTGGCCGATGTGATGGCCAACCATATGGCCAGATTGCTTCCTGATGAAAGACGGGAGGACATGATACTGCTCCCGGTTCCCTTGCATCGCTGGCGCATCTGGACGCGCGGCTTCAATCAGGCAGCGCTGATTGCCAGTCGGATTGGGCGCCGAACCGGTTTGCCAGTCGAGCTCGATCTCATCCGCCGCATCAAATCGACGCCGCCCCTGCATGCGCTGCGCCGCTCAGAGCGCGCAAAGATCGTTCAGGGTGCCTTCGCGCTTGGGCCCGGCGCAAATGGTAAATTGGTGGGCAAGACGGTCGTCCTTGTTGACGATATCTGGACCACGGGGGCGACCGCGAGCGCCTGCGCACGGTTACTTCGCAAAGGGGGCGCAAGCCAAATTCATATCATATGCTGGGCACGCGTGAGCCTCTCTGACGATTGACTTTCGGGCCAAGCAGCCCAACATCAGGGGCCGATCATTTGTCGAGGAACACCAGATAGTCATGGCGCATGTCGAGATCTACACCCGGGCTTTTTGCGGCTATTGCGCGCGCGCAACGGCGCTGCTGCGTGATAAAGGTGTTGAATATGAAGAATATGATTTGACGATGGGTGGACCCAAGCGCGCCGAAATGATTGACCGGTCCGGAGGGGGGGCGACGTTCCCGCAAATCTTCATCGATAATAGCCATATTGGCGGTAGCGATGATTTGATGCAGTTGGAGCGCAGCGGTAAACTCGATGGATTGCTGGGCCTCTGAGCATGACCCCGCCCTTGCGCATCGCTCTATTTCAGATGACGGCCGGCATTGATCCTGCGGTAAATGCACGTGCGTTGACCGATGCGATCGCGCAAGCTGCGGCAGGCGGGGCGCAAATGCTGTTCACGCCGGAAATGTCCGGGTTGCTCGATAAGGATCGTGCGCGATCCGAGCAGGTGATCCGCCGCGAAGACGAGGATGATGTGCTGGCGCAAGTGCGAGCCGAAGCGAAGAGCAAGGGGCTGTGGGTACACCTCGGCTCCTTGGCCATTCGTGACGCCGCAAGCAGCAAGCGCCGTAACCGTGGCTTCCTGATCGATCCCATGGGAGCCATTCGCGCCCGTTATGACAAGATGCATCTTTTCGATGTCGATCTTGCAGGTGGCGAGACATATCGGGAATCTAATGCCTATGTAGCTGGTGAGCAGGCGGTCCTTGCGCGGACGCCATTGGGCAATCTGGGCCTAACGATCTGCTATGATCTGCGATTTCCAGACCTGTTCCGCGCTTTGAGCAACGCAGGCGCGGATATCATATCCGTTCCAGCAGCCTTCACAGTGCCGACTGGCGAAGCGCATTGGCATGTGCTGCTGCGCGCACGGGCGATCGAGAGCTCGGCCTTCATCATTGCGGCCGCGCAAACGGGTCTGCATGAGGATGGGCGGCGCACCTATGGGCATAGTCTGGTTGTTGATCCTTGGGGCACGGTCCTGCTCGATGCGGGCGAACAACCGGGCGTTTATTTCGCTGATCTGTCGCTTGATCGGTTGACGGATGTGCGGACGAAAATCCCGGTTGTGAGCCACAGAAAAACCATCCAACATGTTGTAATATCGTGATTTCCTTTGACCTGAAATGCGCAAACCACCATGTTTTCGAAGTATGGTTCCGGTCCACTGCGGATTATGAGGCGCAGTCGGGCGCACATCAAATAACCTGTCCAATCTGTAACAACACGCAGATACAAAAAGCCGTAATGGCGCCCGCAATCTCGGCGAAAAGCAATCAACGCCAGGTTACGCCGTCATCCGACTATTCGATTCCGATGGCTGTCGCTCCTGATACCGAACTCGAGAAGGTAAATGCGCTGATGCAGGCTCTTGCGCGAGCGCAATCGGATGCTCTGAGCGAATCACAGTGGGTTGGCGACAAGTTCGCCGATCGCGCACGCGCCATGCACTATGGCGAGGCCGAGCACAGCGTAATACATGGCACGGCCAGTGCACAGGAAGCACGGGAGATGATAGAGGAGGGGCTGCCCGTCGCGCCTTTGCTTGTGCCCATCGTCCCTCCAAAACAGGTCAACTGATCGGCAGCAACATTTCGCCGTGCGATTGACCGGCTAGGTCCAGCACAATAGAGCGCGTCAGATAAGCACCCGTAGCTCAGCAGGATAGAGCATCAGATTCCTAATCTGGGGGCCACAGGTTCGAATCCTGTCGGGTGCACCAATTTAATTTGCTGTAAACTGCGGTCGCTTAAGTTGGGCGTGGAAAGGATTCAGCTTTGTTTCGATCGGCATCTTTCCATAGCGGCAAATCTTGAGGATGGCAGGGCGATTACGCGTCGTCGCGGTGGCCTCTGGCGGGGGGCATTGGATTGAGCTGTGGCGATTGCGCGCCGCATTCAAGGGGCAGGAAATTGTCTGGGTATCAACCTTCGAGAATTATGCGTCAGAAGTCGAGCCTGAGCGCTATTATGCGATTGGCGACGCGACGCGTTTTGACCGCCTCAAACACTTCAAGATATTGTTTAGAGCTCTGTATATCATGCTGCGCGAGCGCCCCGATGCGGTCATCACCACAGGGTCCGCTCCAGCGCTGGGATTCATTCTGATCGGTCGGCTGATTGGCGCCAAAACATTATGGATCGACAGCATCGCTCAGCCAGAAAAGCTTTCCACGTCCGGTTCGATCGCTAAGCGTATCGCTCACACGACTGTCTCGCAATGGCCAGAGGCTGCAAAGTCGGAGCACATTGAATGCTGGGGAGCGGTCCTATGATATTTGCATCGGTTGGGTCTTTACTGCCTTTCGAGCGGTTGGTGCGTGCCGTTGACGATTGGGCTCGTGACAATCCAGGCGAAGAGGTGTTCATCCAGATTGGCGACACAGTGTTTGAACCGCAGCATGCGCCGTTCGTCCGCATCATGCCGATGACCGAATATCGCGACCGTTTGCGCGACTGCGATTTGCTGGTCGCACATGTTGGCATGGGTTCGATCTTGCAAGCGTTACAGATGCGCAAGCAGATGATTTTGTTGCCGCGTCTGCGGGAACGACAAGAGCATACGACGGACCATCAGGTCGATACGGCAAACCGGTTCGCTAATGTAAAGGGAATCAGAATTGCTGATGATGAAGCGACGCTTCAGCGTGAGATGAGCCTCATGCTGAGGCAACCGCTGGAAATCAGCGACGCCATTTGCGAAGATGCGTCACCAGAATTGCTGAACCACGTACAAGCCTTTCTGGCAGAGATCAGTCCGCGGCGGCGTTGAACACCGCAGCATGTCTCATCAGTTGTATTTAACATAATATATATTATCGGACTTATGAATGACATCGGATAGGGCGCCTGATATAACGCCTCTGCAGCAGATCATGACACGGTTGCGTGACCCGCAGACCGGCTGCTCTTGGGATGTGCAGCAGGATTTTGCGTCGATCGCGCCCTATACGATTGAAGAAGCTTATGAGGTTGCGGACGCGATCGCCCGCGATGATCTGGCTGATCTGAAGGATGAGCTTGGCGATCTGCTGCTGCAGGTCGTTTTTCACAGCCAAATGGCGCAGGAAGCTGGTCATTTCGATCTTTCCGATGTGATTTCCGCGATTTGCGACAAAATGATCAGACGTCATCCACATGTGTTCGGGGATCAGGAGAGCTCTCCGGGTTGGGATGAGATCAAGGCTGCCGAGCGCGCCAATAAAGCCAACAAGGACGGTTCAGCACTTGCAGGCGTGGCGCTGGCCCTGCCGGCCTTATTGCGTGCCGAAAAGATCCAGAACCGCGCTGCCCGTGTCGGTTTCGATTGGGACAATTTGGACGATGTGCGTGCCAAGCTGTTGGAAGAGCTTGAGGAAGTCGAGCGCGCGCAGGGTCCGGATGAGCTGGAAGACGAGATTGGTGATTTGTTGTTCGCTGCCGTGAACCTGTCCCGCCATCACAAGATAGAACCAGAGTCTGCCCTGCGTCGCGCCATCGCCAAATTCGAGCAACGCTTTCGGGCGATGGAGTTCATTGCGGGAGCGAAATTCGCGGCCCTTTCCCTCGATGAAAAAGAAGCGCTTTGGCAGCAAGTCAAGCGAGACGCCCTGCCCTGACCTCGCTGCACCCATCTTCCATTCCTTCAATCAGATGGCAGGCTTTTCTCCGCATCCCCATGAAGATGGATGAAGCGATCAAAATCCGCCGGGCTAAGCTTTACGGATATATGCGTGGTCATTGCATCACCCAGATAGTCATGATCTTCAGCCAATATCTCGCCATGCGAATGCAACCAGGCGAGCGCCGCGCCTTCCGATGAGTCCAGCACCAGCTCAAAGCGGCGATGCCCCTTCGCAAGAATGTCCACCAGTCGCCGCTCAAGTGCATCAATGCCCTCGCCTGTCAGGGCTGATACCATCACGACGTCGCCATCATGCGCTGCACGCGCTTGTATCATCGCGCGGTCATCGTCATCCGTTATGAGGTCGGCCTTGTTCCACACTTCAATCATTGCCGTGCGGGGCGTTGCCTCTTCCTCATCTCCATCAGGGTTGGCGCCAAGATCGGTTAACACATCGAGCACATCGGCCTTCTGTGCGTCGGTATCGGGATGAGCGATATCGCGCACATGCAGGATAAGGTCGGCGGACAGCACTTCCTCAAGCGTCGCGCGGAACGCCGCGATCAGCTGATGTGGCAGTTCGGAAACGAACCCAACCGTGTCGGAGAGGATCGCCTTGTCGATGCCTGGCAGCGAGATTTGCCGCATGGTCGGGTCCAGCGTCGCAAACAGCATATCCTGCGCCATCACATCAGCGCCGGTCAACCGGTTGAAAAGCGTCGATTTGCCCGCATTGGTATAGCCAACCAACGCGATGACTGGCCAGGGCGCCCGCTGCCTTCGTGAACGGTGCAGGCCGCGCGTGCGAGTCACCTGATCCAGTTCACGGCGGATGCGTGCCATGCGATCGCGGATCATCCGCCTGTCCGCCTCGATCTGCGTTTCGCCCGGACCACCAAGGAAGCCGAACCCGCCGCGTTGCCGCTCAAGATGAGTCCAACTACGGACGAGGCGCCCGGCCTGATAATCGAGATGGGCAAGTTCGACTTGCAATCGCCCTTCCGCGGTCGCTGCGCGCTCGCCGAAAATCTCCAAAATGAGGCCCGTTCGGTCGATTACTTTAGCGCCCCACGCCTTTTCCAGATTGCTCTGTTGAACGGGCGACAAGATGTTATCCACCACGACCAGCTCGATATCGGACCCCGCCAATAGCGCGCCGATCTCGTCTATTTGACCGGAACCAAGCAGGGTGGCCGGTCGCGATTTGCGAACCCGATATGCGGCGCTTTCCACCACATCGAGCCCAATCGCGAGCGCCAACCCCTTCGCCTCGTCGATGCGCGCGGTTACGTCACGCCTCTGCCTGCCGCCAACATCGGCGTGCACGACAAACGCCCGCGCACCGCGCGAAACCTCTTCACGTTCTGAAAAATGTGCGATGGTTCAGGCTCGCCGATCAATCATCATTATCGTCATCATCGTCCTCTCCGGAAAGATCAAGCGGGTGCATTGGCTGCACTGTCGAGATCGCATGCTTATAGACCAGTTGCACCAGACCGTCCCGCTGCAACAGCATGCAGAATAGATCATAGGCAGCAATATCGCCTTGAAGCATCACACCATTGACCAGAAACATGGTCACAGGATCGCCGGATTTGTGAACGGCTGAGAGGAAAATCTCCTGGAGCAGCTTGGGCTTGCGCTCATTTGCCGAGAAAGCAGTCTCGATCTTGGAGAGATCAAGCGTGTGCGCTGGCATCACGGTAGAGATAGCGTGCTTGTAAACCAATTGGGTCTGGCCATCACGGCGCAACAGCACGGAGAAATTATCGAACCAGGTAACAATGCCCTGAAGTTTAACGCCTTTGACCAGAAACATGGTCACCGGAGTTTTGCTCTTACGGAGGCTATTGAGAAATATGTCCTGTAGATTGTTCAGTTTTTCGGCCATTTTCTACTCCATTATTGGCGGGTCGCTGCCCGCATTGCGCTCAATCTGAGCGTCGCTTCTGAATTCAGCTCAACTGGCTGTGACGAGAGGCTAAGTGATTCGCGGACAGAAATCCACCCGTTCTTTGCCGCACTGCACAAAATCGGATTGTCCGCTTCCATTAGGGGCTCGCCCCAGGACTACGTCATACCGGGCTTGACCCGGGATCCCGCTTCTCTTGGAGACAGTTGCAAAGGCAGCGGGACCCCGGATCAAGTCCGAGGTGACGATAAGGTATAGCGGACGTAGCCCCGCGCAACCTCAACCTTCCCGCTCTTCCCCCAACCCCAGCGACTTAAGTTTGCGATGGAGCGCCGAGCGTTCCATTCCGATGAACGCTGCAGTGCGCGAGATGTTACCTGAAAAGCGCTTGATCTGGATCCGCAGATACTCCCGCTCGAAATTCTCTCGTGCCTCGCGCAATGGCGCACCCATGATCGCATTGGACAGCCCATGATCTTCACTGTCGCCCGCAGTTTCCGCGGGCAGCATATCCAGTTCAATGACGCCATCTGGCTGCATTGGCGCCAATATGATCGTGCGCTCTACAACGTTGCGCAGCTGGCGCACATTGCCGGGCCAATCGGAGGATTGCAGCGCCGCCATGGCGTTGGCAGCCATTGTTGGCGCGGGGATGCTTCGCTCGGCGGCAAAGCGCGCCAGATAATGCTCCACCAGCCCTGGAATATCATCGCGGCGTTCGGAGAGGGGCGGTAAGGTGAGCGGCACCACGTTGAGGCGATAGTAGAGATCTTCACGGAAGCGCTTCTCGCCAATCTCTTCCTTGAGATCGCGCGCAGTTGAGGAAATCACGCGGATATCCACCTTCACCTGCCGCTGTCCGCCGATGCGGGTAAAGCTCTGGTCGGTCAGCACTCGCAGAATCTTGCCCTGCGTGGTGAGCGGCATGTCGGCAATCTCGTCGAGGAACAAGGTGCCGCCATGTGCTTGCTCGAGCAGACCAGGCCTTATGACACCATCGGCACCCTCCACGCCGAACAGCGCTTCTTCGGCCCGTTCCGGTTCAATGCGGGCCGCCGTCACGATGATGAAGGGACCATCGGTACGTCCGGACCAATTGTGGAGCATCCGCGCGGCAACTTCCTTGCCGACGCCAGCAGGCCCGGTGATCAGCACACGGCTCCCCGTCCCTGCCACTTTCTTGATTGTGGCGCGCACGAGATTGATCGCGTTGCTGGTGCCGGTCAGCTCTTCTTCCTGACCAAAGCGTGCGCGCAATGTCTGGTTCTCGCGTCGCAAGCGCTCCGTTTCAGTGGCACGAGAAACAATGTGGAGGAGTTGGTCGGATTCGAATGGCTTCTCAATGAAATCCACCGCCCCGCGCCTGATCGCCGCGACAGCCGTATCGATATTGCCATGACCGGAGATCATCAGCACCGGGATCGTCGCGTCCCGCTCCTTGATGAGTTCGAGCAGTTCCAGCCCGTCAAGTTTCGATCCCTGTAACCAGACGTCGAGCAGCACCAGCGATGGCCTGCGGTTTGCCAGCGCCTCAAGAGCCTCATCACTGTTTGCAGCAAGCCGCGTCTCGAACCCCTCGTCTTCCAGAACCCCGGCGACCAGTTCACGAATATCGGCTTCATCATCTACAATCAGGACATCAAGCGCCATTCAAACTCTCTTTCGTCATATCGCTGCTGTTATCATCACTCGCATCGGCAAGCCGTGCGAGCCGGTCGACGTCGAAACGGAGCGTCACAACGGCGCCTCCGCCCTGCGCATCGGTGAATGTCATGGTGCCAAAATGCTCCTCGACGATCTTCTTCACGATCGCGAGACCAAGGCCGGTGCCTTTGGCGCGGGTGGTCATGTAGGGCTCGATGATGCGCTCGCGCTGGGCAGGCAGTCCAACGCCGTCATCCGCGACCGCCACGACGATCTCATTCTCTTCGCGAGAAATCGCCATCGAGACATGCCCATGCGATGCGGGCGTGTCCCCGCCCTCGACGGCTTGCGCTTCCGTGAGATGCCGCTGCTCGATAGCCTCGACCGCATTCTTGACGATGTTGGTCAGCGCCTGGCCGATCTGCCGGCGATCGCACACCAACATCGGATCGACTTCCTCGCTCGCAAAATTGAATGCGATCTGTGGATGAGCGACCTCATGCAAGAACATGGCGTGTCGTGCGATATCGATCACGGCCTCTTCTCGGAAAACCGGCTTCGGCATGCGTGCAAAGGATGTAAACTCATCCACGATACGGCGCAAATCGCCGACCTGCCTCACGATCGTTTCCGTGAGCCTGCGGAAGGTCGCGGGATCAGATTCAATCTCCTTGGCGTAGCGCCTTTGAAGGCGTTCAGCGGCAAGCTGGATCGGCGTAAGCGGGTTCTTGATTTCATGGGCAATCCGCCGTGCCACATCCGACCATGCCGCACGCCGTTGGTCCAGTAATTGCTCGGTGATGTCGTCGAACGTGAGCACCCTGTTGCCATCTTCAGCAACGACGCGAACGGCCAAGGTTCGCACCTCGCCTACAGCGCGAATCTGAATAATGTCGGCGCCGGTGCCCGCTTCCATCAGCGTTGCCAACTCCTCGGAAATCTCCGCGAGCGGCTGACCTACCGCCTGAATGCCAGGCTTCACTAACAATGTAGTCGCAGAGCTATTGAGCAGTTGGATGACGCCCTTCTGATCCACCGAAATAACGCCTGCGCTCACGCCGGACAGCACCGCCTCGATCAGCGCGCGACGATTGGCGAGCTGATTATTGGCTGAGACAAGCGCACCCGTCTGCGCCTCGAGCCGCTGCGTCATACGGTTGAAGGCGCTGGCCAAAGTGCCCAGCTCATCGCGCGAATGGGAATCCGTGACGCGCGTCGACAGATCGCCAGCCGTGACGCGCCGCGCGGCATCCACAAGCTCGCCAACGGGCCGCACGAGCCTGTCTGCCACCGCCAGAGCGATCCACACAGCAGTACCCACAAGCATCAGCGTGCCGATGAACAACGCGATGTTGAAGCGGAGCTGCAATTGGCGGGATCGTGAGGCAAACTCATCATAGTCAGCGAGCACCGCTTGCGCACGCTCCATCTCGCTGAACGCCGAAACGGCGGAGTCTCGCGTCGCATATAGGAATGTATTGGAATCAGAATAAAGCATCACGAACGCTTCGATCTGATTAGGCTTGGCCTGCACCACCACAGGGCGACCCGCGCGCAATTCCTTGATGATCTCGGGCGTCAGCATGCTGGTCGCGGTGCGCTGCTCGGGGTCCACCGTTGCGGCTGTGCGCGCTACGCCATCCTTGCCGATCTCGATGATGGCGGAGCGATTGAGCTTTCGCGTAACGACCTGATAAATATAGCCCTCCGCGAAGGAGGGGCTCGAGATGTTCGACTGCGAGAGATAATCGCGCAAATCCCCCGCCATCGTTACCGTCTCGTCGCCAAGCTCCTTGAGGTTGGACTGATAATAGCCCCGCGCGAGATCGCTGGCATTTTGCAACATCCCACGCGCATCCGCAGAGAACCAGAATTGTACGCCATATTGGAACAGCAGAGACGCGAAGATCACCACCAGCAGAACCGGCACGCTCGCGATCATCGAAAACAGAGCGACGAGGCGAACATGCAGTCGCCCGCTGCCGCCTACCAGGCTTTGGTTGGCCCGCCGCCGTGCAATGCGCTGTCCAAACAGCACCAGCAACAAGATGGCCGGTATGAGATTGAGCACGAGCAGCAACGCAACGATCGGCGCGCTCAGCAACGTGTCGGCTTGCTCCGGCCTACTCACGATCCACCAGGTAAACCCGGCCATAGCCAGTACGCTGATGCCAGCGAGTGGCTCAGCCAATCGGCCTAGCCAGCGCGATCCGAACAGGAAGCCGGTCGACTCGTCTGGCTGTTCGGCTAGATTGACGCGCTGATCCATCGTGGCGACAATACAACATCCCCGTGGCTGAGGAAACACGCTTTGCGATTATCGGGCGTCCCGAAAGGGCATTGTGCCGCAGAAAAGCTGTACCGTGTCGCTAGCCAGCCCCTTCAATTGGCTGCTTTACAGCGCGCGAAGAGGCATTGTCGGATCGATGTCGTAATGGTTGAGCTTTTTGCGCAAGGTGTTGCGGTTCATCCCCAATGTTGCAGCAGCACGAATTTGATTGCCATCGAGCGCGGCCAGCGTTTCGCCAAGCAGCACGGGTTCGATCACGGCCATCAGTCTGTCATGCAACTCGCATGGGCTTACGACTGCACCCACCGCGAGCTGCTCGCGCGCCCAACGCCGTGCGGCATCGCGCAATTCGACTGCGCCAGTGCCTGACGGACCAGCCACAGACTCGGCGAATGTGAGGATTTGCCGCAAATGCTGGACCTGGATCTCCTGATCGCGCGTGAGCACGGTCAGACGCTTCATCAGATTTTGAAGCTCGCGGACATTCCCCGGCCAGTCGTAACGCTCCAGTAGCGCCGCAGCCTCAATGGAAAGCAATTTCCTTGGCAGGCCATCCAGCGCCGCCTGATCGAGAAAATGCCGCGCGAGCAACGGCACATCGCCAGCCCGCTCGCGCAAAGCCGGCAAGCGGATGGGCACGACGTTCAGGCGGTAGAACAGGTCTTCCCGGAAGCGCCCTTCGCCGATCAGCGTCGGCAACTCCTGATTGGTCGCCGCTATGATGCGCACATTGACGCGCACAGGCTTTGTTCCGCCAACCGTCGTGACCTCGCCGGATTGCAGCACGCGTAACAGTCGCGTCTGCGCATCCATCGGCATGTCGCCAATTTCGTCCAGAAATAGCGTGCCGCCCTCGGCCTGCTCGAACTTGCCCGCCGAGCGCGATACCGCCCCGGTAAAAGCGCCCTTTTCATAGCCGAACAATTCGCTCTCGATCAGCTCGCGCGGGATCGCCGCCATGTTGATGGCTACGAACGGACTGTTGCGTCTTGGCCCCAGGCTGTGGATCGCCTCTGCGACGAGCTCCTTGCCTGTGCCGGATTCGCCGAGCACGAGGATGTTGAGGTCGTTGCTGACCACCCGTGCAATCGTGCGATAAACTTCCTGCATCTGCGGCGATCGGCCGATGAGCGGCAAGTCCTCGCCCGCGCTTTCTTCGCCCGGCGCGAGCGCCTGACTGTTCGATCGTACGCTCAGCGCTTCGGCCACCGCCCGGCTCAATTCGTTGAGGTCGAACGGCTTGGGCAGATATTCGAAGGCGCCCTGCCCTGTTGCGCGCACGGCGGTGTTCAGCGTGTTCTGCGCAGAGAGAATGATGACCTGAAGGCCCGGCACCTGCGTCAGGATCGCGCCGACATCGTCCAGCCCATCGCCATCCGGCAGCATCACATCGGTAATCAGCACATCCGGAGCAAAGGATGGCAGCGCTTCTCGACGCTCGGCAATGGATCCGGCGATCCGCACGATATGGCCCTGCCGCTTGAGCGCCTCCGACACGACAATGCAGATGGCCGGGTCGTCATCCACGACCAAAATTTTACCAGTCAGCCGCGTCATGCGCTTACACCCATTGGAAGAAGTAACCGGAACACCGAGCGGCCCAACATGCTGTCGCGCTCATACTGCACCAGCCCGTTCATGTCCCTGACCAGCTTATCGACGAGCGCAAGGCCGAGCCCCTGTCCGCTGCGCTTGTTGGAAATGAAGGGATTGAACAGCACATCGCGGATGCTGTCTGGCACGCCCGGCCCGTTATCGATCACCTGGATCTCGATTTGCAGCGGCGCAGTGCCCTTGCCTTTCGAGCTCAACACCGAGAGGCCGTGGCGATAAGCCGTAGCGACCTGGACGGTGCCGCCCTCGATATCATCAACTGCTTCAACCGCATTTTTCACAAGATTGAGCATGATCTGCACGAGCGCGTCGCCATTGACCTGCGCGAACGGCAAGGACGGATCGTAAGTCCGCGTGATTGGACAGTTTCTTGCAAAGCCAGCAACAGCGATCTCAACTGCCCTGTCGATGAGTGGGTAGATATTTTCTGGTTTGCATTCGAGCGGTTGATTGCTGGTGAAATGCTGCATCCGGTCGATCAGGGCAGCGATCCGGTCAACCTCATCGCAGATCAGCTTGGTGAGGGGGCGGGTTGCCTCGCTCACATCCCCTTCAAGCAATTGCGCGGCGCCTCTAATGCCCGAGAGCGGGTTCTTGATCTCATGAGCGAGCATGGCCGCTGCGCCCGTCGCGGACCGCACGCCAAGCGACGTACGGCGGGTGCCCAGCGCGTGAGACTGGCCATGCACATGCAGCGCAACGATGCGCCAGCGCTCATCTTCCAGCAGGGGCGTGATCAAAATGTCCATGTCCACCGCCTCATTGCGGCCAGCATGCACCTGAATATCATAGGCCGACAGCGGCTTGTCGGTCATCCAGATTGCCGCATCCATGCGCGAATCGGCGATACGCAGCACCCGCCCAACGATGCTGCCCACCAAAGCAGATCGCGCCATGTTGAGAAGCGTCTCGGCCCGACCATTTGCCATCATGATCCGCCCGTCCGGATCGATCAGCAAAGTCGCTACCGGATGGGCAGCGATCAGTTCGGCGGCTGCGGGCATATTGCCTTTCATGGGCAGCGCGTGACTGGGCAATCCAGCCCGGCCCGGGTCAGGCGGCATCGCGAACCAAAGCTGTCGGCACCTCCTCATCGAGCAGCGCGGGCTGCTCGATGAAGGGCGCATAGAAGCGCTCCAGCATATCGATCACCTGCGCGGCTTCCGGAACCTGATTCACTTTATTGCGGAATTCGGCCGAGCCCGGCAGGCCCTTGGTATACCAGCCCAGATGCTTGCGGGACATGTTGACGCCCGTAACGTCGCCATAATGATCGAGCATCGCATGATAATGCTCTATGATCATGTGATATTGCTCTTCGATGCCGGGATCGGCGCGTACGTCGCCCGTGGTGAGTGCCTGCATGACCTGGCCGAGCAGCCAAGGCCGCCCATAAGCGCCCCGCCCAATCATCACGCCGTCCGCGCCGCTCAGTTCCAACGCTGTGCGCGCGTCCTCAATCGAGCAAATGTCGCCATTTACGATGACCGGGAGCGTTACGGCTTCTTTCACCTTGCGGACGAACGCCCAATCCGCGCTGCCTTTGTACATCTGGTTGCGAGTGCGGCCATGCACGGTGATCAGCTTGGCGCCGAGATCCTGCGCGATGCGCGCCAGCTCTGGCGCGTTTAGCGCATCATGGCACCAGCCCATGCGCATCTTGACCGTGACCGGCACATCGACGGCTTCCACCGTCGCCTTGATGAGGCTCGCCGCGAGTGGCAGATCGCGCATCAGTGCCGATCCGGCATCACCATTCACGACTTTCTTGACCGGGCAGCCCATATTGATGTCGATGATCGCGGCACCGCGGTCCGCATTCAACTTGGCGGCTTCCGCCATCTCGGCGGGCTGGCAACCGGCAAGCTGCAGGGAAACGGGCTCCTCGACTGGATGCCATGCCGCCTTTTGCAGTGATTGCCGCGTCTCACGGATCATCGCAGGCGATGCGATCATCTCGGTTACGTTCAATCCTGATCCATAGCGCCGCACCAGCGTGCGGAACGGCATGTCGGTCACGCCGGTCATGGGCGCGAGGATCACCGGCGTCTCGATTTTCACC
>CBIHKY010000025.1:0-36277 GCA_966205705.1 uncultured Alphaproteobacteria bacterium | reverse complement strand
GGATGATAATATTGCACGAACCGCTCATCGAACCGGCCAAACAGCGCCAGATAATCCTCAAACTTACGGCGCGTCATGAACGGTTGCGATGCGCTGAAGGGCATCGGACCTATTGCAGCGATTGGTGAAACGCGCTGCGTCGGCTTGCCACTGCCTGGGATGAACTGCGCCATCTTCCGGCCGATATGCGCAGAAGTGAGCCGGCCATCCTTGATTGTGTAGAATATGGTCTTGCGCACGGGTGGCTCGGCACTTGCTCCTGCTGCACGGCGAAACTCCAGTTCTGCCGCCAACATCTCTCCACCATCATCCAGCAACAGCTCAAACGCGGTGAGCGTGATGCCATGTGCATGGGGATCGCGCAGGAGCGGTGCGAGGTCCAGAGTATCTATGGCGTCAATGCTAAATCCAGGCGCCAGATAGTCCGCCGCCGCCGGATCGCCTGCGTTGGAAAGCGTCAGAAAACGCTTGAAGCTGAGCTTCGTCGCCATGCGATCGACCGTGGTGGTCGTCAGCGGCCCTGCCGGCTGCGCCGAGGCCCCGTAGGATGTCATCATCAACGCCAGGGCGGTTGCCCAGGCAATCGGCTTCGCAGACCTACGCATGTGCATCACTCCCCAAAGAGGCAGGCGGCAATGCCTGCAGAAACCGGCCCGGCGCCAGGCCGCTACACCAGCGTAGCTGAACGTCCAGAGATCATGGCAATAAGCTCGTCAGGGTCCGACGGCGCAACATCGCCGCGCCAGGCGACGTGACGATCCGGCCGACTAAGCAGCAGAGCGTGACAATAGGCCTCAGGGACATCCGTGGGCGCGATATCGAGAACAAGCAGTGGAACCCCGGCGCGTGCGGCGGCCTGCGTCAGCGCGCTGACGTCAACTGCCGGATCAAAGCGAAGCAACGTATGATCTTCGCCCATCAGATCATAAAGCGAGCTGCCATCGGCAGTCCAGAAATGTGGCGTCCGGCAACCCGGCACGGTGGACGGCGTGTAATCGAACATGGTGTAGACCGGGGCCTCTTCACCATCATAAGCGATGAGCGGCGAGTCCGGATAATAATAGCCATAATTCAGGCCGGCGCAGGCAAACTGCTGCACATGCAGCGCATAGCCGGCTTGTCCCACGGCATGGCGAGCTGCCGCGCCTTCTTCACTATCCTCAAGAATTGCGCGTGGGATGGTGGTCCGCTCTGCAATCGCACCCACCGCATGAGACATGGCGAAGCGAGAAACCTGATCGGTAATCGGAAGACGCTCCGCCTCATAACTATCGACCAGTTCTTTGCCACCCCAGCCATGCAGATGTGCGGCCAGCTTCCAAGAAAGATTCATGGCATCCGCGATACCAGCGTTCATGCCATAGCCTGCGTATGGCACCCACAAATGTGCCGCATCGCCGCAGATCAGGATGCGGTCACTCACCAGCTTATCGGCGACCAACCGACGACCAATCCAGTCTTCATTGGCCAGCATTTCATATTGGAAATCTTCACCGACCCCCAACAAGAGGCGAAGGCAATGGTCACGGTCGACAGAGTCGAAATCCGGCTCATCGGGAAGCAGATAATTGTGGATCAACCACAAGTCCTTCCCGTCAATTGCAACGAGATTGCCAGCCCTGTCAGGATGATAAAGATAGCTCATCCAGGCGTGCGGCTTGGTAATGAGATCGATCAGTTCAGGCGCACGGATATAAGTGGATTGCACCCGCTGAATGACGGCATCGCCAGTGAGCCGCGCATCAATGGATTTGCGGACGAGCGATCGGCCCCCATCGCAACCCACCACATAACGACCCGTGAAGCGGCGATGCTCGCCACTTTGCAGGTCAACCGCAGTTGCGGACGCGCCATCAGCGGACTGCTCGACTGACTCCACCTGGAACTGGCTGTGAATGCGAATGTTCGGATGCGCAACGGCATGAGCAAAGAGGATCGGCTCGAAGTAAATCTGGTTGACGCGGTGGGGAGGCTCAGCTGTCGGCCACCAACCGTCAGGCCCGCTCTTGTCTGTGAACCGGTCGGCCCGGCACGGAATCGGCACGCGCATAAGCTCATGCCCGGTTGCTGTTGTCCTGATGACGACATCATTAGGATAATCATCCGGCAATCCAACCGCGCGCACTTCGTCAGCCAGCCCGAGCCTGCGGAAGATTTCCATCGTGCGGGATGACACATGATTGCATTTGACGCTGGGCGCTTCTCCAGCGGGGCGCTGCTCGATGATCACGACTGAAATGCCGCGCTGGGCGAGATCCAGAGCCAGACACAGCCCAACCGGGCCAGCACCGACAATCACAACATCCGTATCGCTCACGCCTTCGATCCTCCCTGCGCACCCCGGCGCAAACTCATCTGCAGCCAACTCCGACTTTCTCGTTGTTTCGTCAACGATATTCTTGAGGGTTTCAGCCTTATCAGCTGCGCCGCCTTTATATCGGGCGGGTTTAGTTCAGGAATAGAGCGGGTTTAATCGAGAATGGCTTGGCCATCCTCTATCGGCTTGAACAGCCTATGGTGTGGGGGATGCCCACTCACGGCAGTTTCTGCAACCGCCGCGCCAGCTTCAGCAAAAGCTCATCGAGCATCTCGCATTCCTCAGCGCTAAGATCGCTAACCAGATCCTTGTGAAACGTGGCCCGTATTTCGATCACGCGGCGGTAAAGTTGCAAGCCTGCTTTGGTCAGACAATGGATGGGCGCGCGCCGATCCTGTGGGTTATCGAGCCGTGCAGCAAGACCGCGCCGCTCCAGCGATGCGATTGCGCGGCTCACCTCTGCGCGATCAACCCATGCCTGATCAGCAATTTGACCGACCGTAGAACCGCCCACCGTTCGCCCGAGCCGAGCAACCACCCGCCATTCAGGATAAGAAAATTGCGCGCGCTCCCCCAATTGACGCAGGGTCTTACGATCCATCAATTTGGATAGAAGCGTCAGGCGAAAGGTCGGAAAATCCAAACCCGGCATGACCCAACCATTGATCGCCGTATCAACATGACGCGGCGTCCCGATTACTGCAGCCGCGTCCTGTTTTTCTGCTTTGCTCACAGCGTCTCTTGTCCTTTTTTTCTCGTGGCTCCGCCTGCGCTTCTTAGTCATGGTCCGACTGACGCGCTCAAACTGCTCGGCTGAGCATATAAGACAGCCATGTGCACGTCCAGCATCCCGATATAGCGACAAACAAAATCAACATATACGTTGATCAATCATTGTTCTGCGGTTTAAATGCGCGCGGGAGAGCAATGTGCAGTTTCCAGATAAATCCAGTTTCAGCGGTATCTACTCCCCATTCGGCGCCGAGGCAGATGCCCCGCCCCTGCTTCCCTGATCACTGGGCGACGGATGCATGAATGATGAGAGGCAACCTGGCAGCGCCCGGCAGGAGCGAGACATGATCGCAAGCGTCAAAGAATGACCTTAATCGCCAGAACCGCAGGCGCACCCGGCAATTATTTCAGTCAAAGATAAAGGACGACGCATGAGTTACGAGGATATCATCCGCGATTTTTCGCCTCGCATTGAGTTTGCATTCAGCATTGGCATCACTTTGACGTCCGTTCGATGGGTGCGACCGACGACGATGGGCGCGACCCGCGGCGCAATTTATGCCGCCGAGGGGACGGTCGACGGTCCCGACGTCAAGGGCATCGTCGTACCAATGAGCGGCGGCGATTGGCCATTGGTGCGCCCGGATAGCGTTATCGACTTCGACGCGCGCTACGTGCTGGAGTTGGATGACGGCACGATAATCTACATGCAGAACCGCGGCTATCGCTGGGCGGCCAATGAAGATATCGCGGCGCGCATGTCGCGCAATGAGCCGGTCGATTCCAGCCAATATTATATGCGTGTCTCACCGAAGTTCGATGTGCCTGAGGGCAAATATGACTGGATGGCCAAACATGTGTTTGTCGGCGTCGCCGAGAAAACGCCCGGTGCCAATCGCATTCACTATTTCAAGATTCTGTAATGAGATCGCGCTGCGCTCGCGCTCGAACGCGTTCGCAGCGCGATGCCCTCTGACTTAAATACCGAGCGCCCAACGACACTCAAGCAGCGGGTTCACTCGGAACGCCCCGCATCGTTTTCGATTAAAGAATTCGGCTCGCCCTCAAAGGAAAAGGCGAGCTGAACTTGGATCATGGTAGCAGCACCGGCGCGTTGCGGACTAGAATTTAAGGCGCAAACTTGCACGATATGCGCGACCCAGAACATCATAATAGATGCCGCTACGGATCGGGAATGGTGGGCTCACATTCGTCAGGTTGGATATCTTCAGCGAAAGCTGTGCATCACCCTTTGATGCCGCGCTGAATTCATACTGCATCACCAGATTGGTGTAGAGCCGAGCATCAACATTATTCAGGTTGGAGCTGTTGGGAAGAGTTGAACTATATCCCGCATCTCCTGGAGCGATATATAAGACGTTAATCTTGCCAGCGGACAGGTAACGCTCCTGCACAGTGAATGTTACAGGACCTTGCGAATAGCTGATCGTGCCGTCGACTACCCAGCTGAGCAGGCCGTTGGCATTGCTGTTTTCGCCTGCCCGGTCGATTTCGACCCCAGTGCTATCGACGGTGCTTTGTTCGAGTGCGTGGGTGGCCATCAGGCCCAGATTGAGCTTTCCAGCCATATGTTGGCTGACGCGATCGAGCGGCAGGCGATAGCGTGCCTCGATGTCGATCCCGCGCTGGCGCTGGCGATTAAGGTTCTGAAATACCAAAGAAACCTGGGTTGGCACGCCGTTCGCGTTCCGCGTAATCAAATCGCAGAATTCCTGCGCTCCCGATATATTGCAGCGATCAACCACCGTGGCCGCCAGCGTTGTCGCAATCGCCTGCCGGACCTTGATGTCGTAATAGTCGACTGACAGCCGCAATCCATCAAATGCACCACGCGGTTGGAGCGTTGCACCAAAAGTGAACGTATCAGCGAGCTCTGGCTTCAGGTTGATATTGCCGCCGGACAATGTTCGCACAAACACCTGCGCGCCGCGGTCCGTGATGGCATTTTGGCTGGCTGTTACGGGCGCAAACAGTTCCGTCGTATTGGGTGCGCGCACATCGCGGGATCGTGTCGCGCGCAACAGAATTGCCGGGATTGGCTCGTAAGTACCACCAATTTTCCAGGTCGTGGCACTAAACTTACCCGACGTAACCCCATTCACTTGGTAACGGGCATAGCGAACAGCGCCATTCAGGCCCATCCGATAGACAAAGGGCAGGTCAGCAAGCAGCGGCGCGCCGACCTCAAGATAGCCTTCATAAACGGCGACCCGGCCTGATGAGGGCGCTACGTTGAAATAGCTGAAGCCATTTGCGGCAGAGATTGGATCCGCCGTTGCTCGCAGAGAATCGCGCCGAAATTCGGCACCGCTCGCCACAGCGAGTGGCCCTGCTGGCAGGTCGAACAATGTACCGGACAGATTGGCTGCAACATTATGTTGCGTGAAGCGCTGATCTTGAAAGCCAGTGCCGTAGGAATAAGCTTTAGCGGCAGGATCGAACTGAAATCGCCCGAACAAATTCAGCGGCACGCAAGCCAGATCATCGTCTGCAAGGCTTGCATTGGCATTAACGCGGCACACCGGTTTGCCGTTGACGGCCACAACATCGATTGCTTTCGCAAAATTGGCTGCAATCCGATTGTTGGTTACGATCTGGCTATAGTCAGTGCGACCATATTCATAAAAAGCATCCCATTTCCACTTGCCGCCAATCATGCCCTTCAGTCCGCCGACAGTGCGATAGACTTTGCGTGTTGTAGAGCCTCCAGTGAAGCCAAGGTCGGAGCCCAACCGGCCAAGATTGAGCGCAACGATGTTATTAGCCTGCATCGTGGCGCGCACCGACTGCGGAATGAAGGGATTGGCGATATCGATCCTCAGTCCGCCCGTTGATGGAAAGCCATTATCGCGTGTCTCCGGGCCGCTTGGATAACCCGCGCCGAAGCCATAGGAAGCCTCAAGAAAGGCCTCTACGCCCCCTAGATCATAGCTTGTGAGCATGTAACCATTGTAACGCTCCGTCGGAATGGAAAGCAGGGGTGCACTGAGGAAGTAATTCAGCCCCTCTCCACTGCCGCCGATCATGAATAATCCACCTGGAACGCTGCCAAAGTTGAACGGCGTCGGCGCCCCATTGTCCGCAAATTGAATGCCACGCAGCGGATCGGCGGCTGGTGGCGGCGCGACCACACCTGGCGCATAAATTGAGCGAGTGATCAGCCCGCCTGGCGTCGCACTTGCAGTGTGAATGTCACGCGAGAAGTTGTTCGCGGGGAAGCCGTTGGTCAGGAAACCGGAGTTGGTTGCATTCTCCCACTCCTGCGAGCACCAGGACCGCGAATAACAGTCCTTCGACCCGTGTACCTTTTCATACTCAACGCCAAAAACAACATGGCCTCGCCCTCCGGCGAAATCTGTACCGGCCGCAGCGGACAGCAGGAACTGACGATTGTCATTGTGGTCGGTCTGCCCATATTCGGCCACCGCAGCCACACCGCTGAATTTATCCTTGAGGATGAAGTTGACGACGCCAGAGACGGCGTCCGATCCATAAGCAGCCGATGCGCCACCGGTCACCACTTCAACACGATCGAGCAGCAGAACCGGGATCACGCCCAGATCGACCGACCCGGTCGATGTGGAAGACACGAAGCGCCGACCATTGACCAGCACAAGCGTGCGGGACGGACCTAAACCACGCAGATCGGCGATGCGGGCACCTGCATTCACTGGCGCCATCGTGCCGGACGAGCCGTTACCGCTTTGCGGCGTATTCGTTGGCCGGAATGACGGGATGTCAGCCAGGGCCTGACCAATATTCGTGATCGCAAGCGCTTTGTTCCGCTCCTCTCCGACCACAGTCACTGGCGTCGGCGCCGAGAAGCCCTGCGATGTGAGGCGCGAACCGGTGACAACGATGTCGCCATCAGATGCTGGTTCATTCCCATCAAGCGGGGGCTGCACCAAAGGCTTATCGCCCCTGTCGCTGGTGGCTGGCTCCACCGATTGCGCGTGCGACGGCGTGCTAACAAGACTGCACATCATCAAAGCAAGAACACTGGCCTGTACCTGAACTCGCATATCATCCCCCCTGTTGGTTTTTCATGAGCGAGTCCGCAGCCGAGCGCGTCGATGAAGCAATTTTATATCGGATCGACACAAGGCAATGAACTCGTTCTCGAGCCACCAAATACACGAGAACAGTGATGGATCAATGAGTTTCTTGACGCCTCCGCTCGCATGACTTAGCCTGAAGATCAGAAACTAAAATGGTAGGAAATGGGCGTGAGAACATTATCGGCTTTGCTGACCCTGATATTGGCGGCGAGTTCCGTTGCTAATGCGCAAACACATCCCGCCCGATCGATTGAAGCCGATGCGAAAGGCCGTCCTTTAGACACTTCTGGTCCTATGACTCACGAGAAGTTTAAGCGCTACGTAGCGATCTTCAATGCCGGTGATTTACGCTTCGTGGAATTTTACAAGCCTGACATTGAGTTCGATAAAGGCCCGGCGGAAGGCAAACTTTCAGGCCGTGCGGCTATCGCAAAATGGTATGAGAATATTTGGCAAGACATTGACGAGACAATAACACCTATGACCACCGCAATTGATAGCAATGGCGAGATCATGGTGGTGGAAATGCGCACCCAGCTTGATGCGACCCGCGACAATGTTAAGCGCCCAACCACGGTCCTGAACAAAGGAGACCGTTACGTCGTGGACGGCATCATTGTGTATGGCATCAAGGATGGCTTGATTGCTTCCATCCGCGGGGGTTCACGCGGCGTTACGATCACCCGTGCGGACGGCACTGTCGAGAAACGCTGACATGACAAACAACCGGGGCACGCGATCATTTGAGCTTATCATGGCGCACGGCCGTGATCCTGCCAGCAACCCTTACAAGCCGCCCCTGCCTCCTCGCGAGCAAGCGCAAATCATTGAAGACGGGCTGGTGCTCGACCGCAACGTGCCGGTCAAGATGCGCGACGGTATCACGATCCTCGTCGACATTTATCGCCCGGAAGGGTCGCCCGGCGAGTCCGACCTGGCGACATTGCTGGCGTGGAGCCCCTATGGCAAACATGGCAAGGCTGCAAATCTGTGGCCGCCTGCAGGCATAGAAGATGGCTGGATTTCGCGTCATACCGCCTTCGAGGCACCAGACCCGGCCTATTGGTGTAAACGCGGCTATGCGATCTGCTATCCCGATCCTCGCGGCGCATGGCTGTCCGATGGTGAGTTACGCCATAACGGTATCGGCGAAGGAGAGGATTGTTACGACCTGATCGAGTGGCTGGCTGCACAACCCTGGTCGAACGGCAAGATAGGCATGACGGGAGTCTCCTATCTCGCCTGCATCCAGTATCTGGTCGCCCCGCTCAAACCGCCGCATCTTGCTGCGCTTAATCCATGGGAGGGCTTTTCAGACTGGTATCGGGAATTTGGCTATCATGGCGGCATTCGTGAAACATGTTTCGTCGGCCGGGCATCGCAGAATCTCAACTGGTCCAACAATCGCACGGAGAATACAGCTGCAAATGTGCCCGCCCATCCACTCATGGATGATTATTGGCGCAGCAAACAACTTGATCTGGAAGCGATCGACCTGCCCACTTTCGTGGTCGCAAGCTGGTCGGATCATGGTCTTCACACCCGTGGAACGCTAGAAGCCTATAAGCGGATGGCAAGTGAGCGGAAATGGCTGCTGGTGCACGGCCAAAAAAAATGGCGTCATTATTATGCGCCCGAGAATGTTGAGCTCCAGCGCATTTTCTTCGACCATTTTTTGAAGGGTGACACGGCAGGAGGCCTCGCCACATGGCCGAAAGTCCGCATGCAGGTGCGCGAACAGGGAAGCAAAGGGCCTTTTCGCGACGAAAAGGAGTGGCCGCTCGCGCGCACGGAATATGTGCCACTCTACCTTGATGCCGCCAGCAAATCACTATCGCGCGATGCCGCTTTGCACGAAGCCGAAGCGCGTTACGATGCGACGACTGGCAGCACGCATTTCGACATCCGCTTTGACGAGGCGGTCGAGCTTACCGGCCATTTCAAATTGCGCCTATGGGTAGAGGCAGATGGCGCCGACGACATGGATTTGTTCGTCGGCCTGGACAAGCTGGACCTCAATGGGCGCCGCGTGCCGTTCACATATTTTGCACTTTATGACGATGGACCTCTCGCTTTGGGCTGGCTGCGTGCCTCACATCGCGCGGTTGATGAAGGCCGCTCTACACCGTGGCAGCCTTGGCATAAACATGATCGGGAGGAGCGGGTGGAACAGGGCATTCCTGTCCCGGTCGACATCGAGATCTGGCCCACTGCCGTGTCTTTTGCAGCGGGCGAAAGCCTTCGCCTCACCATTCAGGGCCGCGATATTTATGATGAGGACCGGTTCAACCTCGCCTTCTGTCAGCATGACGATACGCGCAATAAGGGCCAGCACATCCTGCGCACGGGCGCCGGTTATGATGCCCACTTGCTGGTGCCGTTGATACCGGCTGGCTGGCCTGCTCCCCACTTGGTAGCTGAGCCGTAATGCGATGTGGAAGCTTTGGCGCGGGATCATCGTCCAGCAACTGCTGAGATCGTCTGTCGAGATAATCTGGCTCAGAGGGAGGATGTTGCGACATAGAACCCAACCGCGATAACTACGACGGCAAACCCGCGTTCCAGAAGTCCCTTGCGCCGAGCAAACACCTGACCTGATGCAATGCCAGCGATGGTTCCTGCCCCCCCGCCAGCGATCAGCAACGCCGTCACAGGCCAATCGACCAGACCGGAAATGGCATAGGAGGTTGCGGTCGTCAGGCCGAGCGCGCTGACGACGACCAGCGATGTGCCAATCGCAAAGGAAAGCGGCATGGCGGTGGCGAAAATCAACCCGGGCACGATCAGGAATCCCCCGCCGATCCCGAAAAACCCTGCCGCAAAGCCCACACCCAGCCCAATCGGGACAAGCCGGGGCAGCAGCCTGGCGGCACTGTCGCGCGTCAGGCGAACATCGGGTGCCTCTATCATGCGACGCTTGCGCAGCATCGACAGACCGACACCGATCATCAGGATGCCGAACAGGACCAGCAGCCGTTTGCCGTCGCTCGCCTTGCCGAGTTCGGCACCGAACGCCGCGCCGAGCATGCCGGATGCCGCGAACACCCCCGCACACCGCCATTTGACGCGACCCGCACGTGCATGGCCCACCAGGGCGGAAAGCGCATTCACCGTCACCGCGACCGCAGCGGTGCCGATCGCAGCGTGCGGCGATCCAACCCCGGCGACGTAGACCAGCAGCGGCACGGCGATGATCGAGCCGCCTCCGCCGACTAGGCCGAGGACAAGACCGATCAGCCCGCCTGAAGCGAGAGCGGCAAGGATCGTAGCGATATCCATGATTTCCTCAGGCGGTTGCGTGCCGGTTCCACGGCATCATGCGCATCAGCGTGGCCATACCGCACCACCCCGTTGTGCCCGCAAACATCAGTCCTGCGCCCACAAACGCCGACATGCCGAAAAAGCCGGGTGTCACGAACAGGCCAAGCAGCACACCCGACAACACCAGCGCACCGGCCATGATCTGCACCTGACGCATGATTTCGATCGGCTGCGTGCGATCTGTGATGATCGGATAACCGGCACCGCGCCAGGCATCGATGCCACCGTCGAGAATATAGGCAGGCGCCCCGTGGGCCGCGTCGGAGAGTCGCGTCGCATTGGCAGCCGTGCGCATTCCTGAGCGGCAGTGGAATACGACCGGGCGCTCGTCGCGCGCCAGATCGCCGATCCGGTCGAGCGGGAGGTTGAGAGCGCCGGGGATATGCTCACGCGCATGTTCGTCGGCGGCGCGAATATCGACGAGGCGCGCGCCGGCATGGATAGCGGTCCGTGTGTCAGCGGGGGAAAGGGTCGCAAGCGTCATCGCATCAATCCTTGCAATAGAGCTGGTAGAGGGTGGCGAGCAGCGTTTCGACGCGAGCGTCCGCAATAGCGTACCAGAGCGTCTGGCTCTCGCGCCTGAAGGTCACGAGGCCTTCGTCGCGCATCTTGGCGAGGTGCTGCGAACAGGCCGATTGCGACAGGCCAACATCGCGGGCGAGATCGCTTACCGTCACTTCGCCATGTTCGACCAGCTTGCACAGCAGCATCAGCCGCCGGGCATTGCCGATCGCCTTCAGCGTGTCAGCGACTTCAAGCGCCTTCTTCTCGAACATCGCCAGATCCATCGGCGGCTTGAGCATCATCATCACTCCATTAGGTATTGCTACTTTAGTAATTTCTAATATATAGTCAAGGCACATTGGAGCACAGCATGACCCAGCCCTTCATCGAAGCATTTTTCGACGAGCCAACCAACACGATCAGCTATCTCGTCGGTGATCCCGCAACGCGCATCGCGGCAGTGATCGATCCGGTGCTCGACTTCGACATGGCCAGCGGCATTGCCGATACTCGCTCCGCCGAGCGGATCGTCGCGTTCGCGCGCGAACAGGGCTGGCGGATCGCTATGGTGCTGGAGACCCATGCCCATGCCGATCACCTGTCGGCTGCCCCTTTCATCAAGGCACATACGGGCGCTTGGATCGGCATTGGGGCGCACATCCGCGACGTGCAAAAGATATTCCGCCCGGTCTTCGCGATGGACGATCTGAAAACCGATGACACCGGCTTCGATCGATTGTTCGAGGAAGGCGAGCGCCTGGCAGTCGGTGAGCTTGAGGTAGAGGTGCTGCACGTCCCCGGCCACACCCCGGCGGATGTCGCCTATCAGATCGGCGATGCGGCGTTCGTCGGTGAGCTTGAGGTAGAGGTGCTGCACGTCCCCGGCCACACCCCGGCGGATGTCGCCTATCAGATCGGCGATGCGGCGTTCGTCGGTGATACGCTGTTCATGCCCGACTATGGCACCGCCCGCGCCGACTTTCCGGGTGGCAACGCGCGCACACTTTATCGCTCGATCCGCCGTCTGCTGGCGCTGCCGGACGAGACGCGTCTGTTCCTTTGCCATGACTATAAGGCACCGGGCCGAGATGACTACCGCTGGGAAACCACTGTGGGCGAGCAGCGCCGGTCGAGCGTCCACATTCACGACGGCGTGAGTGAGGACGATTTTGTCGCTATGCGTGAGCAGCGTGACGCCGGGCTGTCGGTTCCCAAACTGCTGCTGCCCTCAATCCAGGTAAATATCCGGGCAGGCCATTTTGACGAGGCGGGAGCGAACGGCGTCACCTACCTGCGGATCCCGGTGAAGTTCACCTCCCGCGCCTCAAGTCGAAAACTCAACGTTGTAGCGTAGATAGCGGCTGACGAGCGGCCATTGAGCGCGCTCGCCAGCACCTGTTTTATTGCGTTTCGTTGAGGGCTGTATTGTCGGCGCTCATGTTGTCCGCACCGCTTTCAGCTGTTTTGAAAAATCCGCCTCCCACCGTTGCGATGAAGGCGATGACGATGAGAATGAGGCTTATAACCAGGATGTTGCGCGTTACCTTTGTGCGCGATCCGCTGCGGGCCTCCACAGTCGATACATGCGTGACTGTTTCGCCATTCTCTTTTTCTTCGTGCATTATGGCTCTCCCTCCGAGCGATTGTGATTAGGTGAAAGGCGCGCGGACTATCGCGCCTGTGCTGCTGGATTTGCGGGGCTTACCTTCCAGATCGTATTGGAAAGATCGTCCGCTATATAGAGGACGGCCCGTTTGGCGTCGTACGTCACGCCGACAGGCCTTCCACGCGCTTTGCCGTTGACGAGGAACCCGGTCACAAAGTCCCGCTGCTCGCCAGATGGACGACCGCTCGCAAATGGAACCCAGGTGACTTTATAGCCCGAGAGGTCCGGCCGGTTCCAACTGCCGTGCTGGCCCACAAAAGCGCCTTCGCGATAGGCGCCGCCCATGCCATTACCGCTCACGAACGTCAGGCCAAGCGCCGCGACATGAGCGCCCAGCGCATAATCGGGCGCGATGGCGCGTGCGACCATATCGGGGCGCTCGGGTCGTGCGCGCGGATCGACATTCTTGCCCCAATAGCTCCAAGGCCAGCCGTAAAAAGCGCCTGGCTGCACGGATGTGAGATAATCCGGCACTAGATGTGGCCCGATCTCGTCACGTTCGTTCGCGACAGCCCATAGGCCATTTGTCCAGGGATTGATCGCGAGCGCAGTCGGGTTGCGCACGCCACTGGCATAGGTTCGCCGCGCACCCGTGGCGCGATCGATTTCCCAGATGACCGCGCGCTCTTCCTCAATCTCCATGCCGCGCTCGCCGATATTACTGTTCGAGCCGATGCCGACATAAAGCTTGCTGCCATCCGCACCCGCCGCAAGCGACTTCGTCCAGTGATGATTGACCTGCGATGGGAGCTTCGTCACCTCGACGCCGCTCGAACGCGGGATCGCTGTCTGACCCTCACTATAGGGAAAGCGCAGCAGCTTATCCTGATCGGCAACATACAGATTACCATCGACGAAGGCGAGGCCATAGGGCGCATCCAGTCCATCGATAAAGATGGTGCGTGCCTCGGGCTTGCCGTCGCCATCCGCATCCCGCAGCAGGGTAATGCGGTCGCCACTTTTGACGTGGGTGGTCCCCAAGCCCTTGATATAGCCCGCGATCACATCCTTGGGCCGCAATGTCGGCGCATTGCCGCCGCGCCCTTCGGCGACCAGCAAGTCACCATTGGGCAGCACGAGCATCTGCCGGGGAATGAGCAGGTCCGTGGCCAGCGGCACGATCGTGAACCCCTCAGGCACGGTCGGCGTCTGGCCTTCCCAGCCCGCGGGACGAGCGATCTTGATCGTCGGCACAAGCTTTTGCTGGATCGAGGGAAGCTGCGGGGTCGCTCCGGTTTCCTTAACATTGTTCGAGCCACCGCAAGCGGCGAGCAGCAATGTGGCGGATGCCGTAAAGCTGAGCAGGCTGGTCTTCATTTTGCCTCTCCCGCGAAGACTGCCGAATGGCCGATCCAGCCTGCGATCAGGGCCAGTATCGCGCAGAGTGCGGACAGGATCAGACCAGTCGCCCCGACCGAACTCCAGGCGTCATGACTATGTTTGAACGCATTGAACAAGCCCAGCACCCACATAGCCGCAACCACGCCAAGATAGATTGCACTATGCCGCCCGAGCCCTGACCTGCGGTTGCGCACCCAATCCAATATTGCCCACGCCACGATCGGGGCACCAAACAGCAAGCCGCCAGTGATCGCCCATTGCGAAAAGTTGGACCACTGGATCTCCGCGCTGTTCAGATACGTTATGTCGGAGAGGAAGGTCGCAACGAACAGGGCGATCGGGAAGGATAGCAGGATCGCATGGACGGGGTGAAGCTGAGGATACGGATAAAGTGGCCGAGACATTTGAGGCTCCAGCGCAGAAGCGAGATGAAGAATATCAATTGTTCAATGAGCCACCCGTCCGATGGTTGCATTAAGGGTGATCGCGATGGGCAATGAACATGGCGGCGCGCCCCACCCGATCACGCCCGACGGGCGCTATTTCGTCGTGCGCGGGCGCCTCTGGCGGATGAGCGACCCAAGCCTTGCGCCGGACGTGCGCGAAAGATTGGTGAAGGACCTCATGACCGCGCGGCGCGCAGTCGCCACGGCCCGACGACAGGCCGACCCCGACGCCGAGGCCGTCGCCCACGCCGCCGTTGATCACGCAAAGCTCGCACTGGGCGAGCGCGGACCGGTCTGGTGGAACGATGGCGCGCCTGACGTGAACCGCCACATGGCGCGCAACACGCCTTATGCAGATTGGTTCGCCACCCTGACCTGAGCACGATCAGGCGAGATGGCTCTTGCCGATCCGCAACGACACGGGGCAAAAGGCGCCTGGGGGCCGCTCGCGAAAAGGACTCGCCATGCCGCTTAAGCTCGAAGGATCATGCCGATGCGGGGCGATCCGCTTTTCCGCTGACAGCCACGCACCCGTGCCGTTCATGCGCTGCTATTGCTCGATTTGCCGAAAGACGGCTGGCGGCGGCGGCTATGCAATCAATCTCCATGCCGACAAGACGACGCTGAAAGTCGAGGGCGAGACCGCCATCTTCCATGCAGAGATTGAGAACGATGAAGGCGCTTGCCGAGTGAGCAGCGGCGAGCGGCACTTTTGCGCGCAATGTGGCTCTGCATTATGGGTATTCAGTCCGGAATATCCCGCGCTGTTCCACCCCTTCGCATCGGCGATCGACAATGAATTGCCCAAGGCGCCGTCGCTCGTTCATATGATGCTCGGATCGAAGGCAAGCTGGGTTGAACCCAATATTGGGCCTGATGACCAGTGCATGGAGGAATATCCGGACGCTGGCCTTGAGGACTGGCATCGCGCGCATGGGCTGTGGATCGATTAGCTAGCCATCAAGCGCGCGCGCGAAGCGGTAGCTTGTTTGCTGGAAGTCTCGCGCGCGAAAGAAGCCGTGATCATTGTTGATCATGACGTCGCTCATCGCCTCAATCTGTTGGCAACCTGCCTTCGATAGCGCTTGTTCGGCGACCGTCAGCATGGCGGTCGCGAAGCCGCGGCGGCGGTGCCCCTTATCGACGATGACGACGGTGAGCCGACCGATCAGCCCATGGTGGATCGATGGGATGACGGCCCAGCCGCAACAGCCGACGATCCCGCCATAATCGGCCACGACGAGACCGCCCTTTGCCTTGCGCGCGATGGTGAGATTGGTGAGGATCATATCGGGCTTGATGGAGATGCCACTCAACTGGCTGAGCAATTTGGCGAGCGCAGCGGCATCGGCGGGTTTGGCCTCCCGAACCTTAAGGACAGGCTCGGGAGTAGGTTTGAGCTCAGGGGCTGGCTTGGGCGGCGGGGCCTCACGATCAGCTCGTTTTCGGCTCGGCGGTGGGGGCGCGCTCTTAAGCGTCTTCGCGCGAGGTGGGGCGGGTTTTGCGCTCTCTCTCGCTGACGGTCGCCGCGCAGGTGTCGTGTCCGCCGATTGCTTCCAAGTGCCGAGCGCACTGTTGCGCAGATATTGCGCGATATCTCCCGCACTCGCGGTCAGTTCATCCTTGCCGATACCGAGCAGTGGCTCCCCGTTGGCATCCTTCAAGCCATATTTGCCGAAATCGCCGGTCCCCGGCTTGCGGCGCCGCGATTTCACCAGCTTGAGCTGCCGGTGCTCAGCCATCTCGCGCAATTCGTCGTCGCTGATCTCGGCGCTCATCGGACTCAATTTCTGGCGGGGTGTCGCCCTTAATCCTTGCTCAGCGCCTGCGCCTTGTGGGCGGCACGCTTGCCATCCTCGGTTTCGACGATGAACTGCGGCTTATCCTTCGAGGCCGCGACCTTATGGCCTTTGATGTGCGTGGGGCTCGTCACTTTCTTTACGACCTTGCCATGCGCTTCGCCGCCATGGCTCTTCCAGGATACTTTCGTACCTGCCTTGGGATTTTCGTCCATGCTGCTCTCCTTCATGGCATGAACCGTCGAGCTGGGAAAATGTTGCCGCGCCTACGAAGCCTTGTCGTCGCGCGCTATGCGATAAGGTCCCGATCGTAGCGCGAGCGGCTTGCCCTTCCAGCTCAGGCGCACCAGCCCCTCGCGCACCATTGCATCGATAGCGGCATGAACCTGCGGCATGGCATCGCGCCAATTGCCCCCCGCCGCGGCGGAATCGGCTCCAGCTGCGATCGCCCTCGCCACTTCGCTCGGGCAGATTGTGGCGTCAATCGCACGCGCGGCCAGCAGATCGAGCGTGAGGGCGCGCGCGTCCTTCTGCGCCTCCGTCATGGCCCGATCAGCCCGATCTTGTCCAAGGCACTGGCAAGCTCGGCGTCCATTGCATTGTCGCCCTTGGGGGTCAGGCGATTGAGCACCGTGCGCACGCGTTGCTGCGCGATCTGCAATGTCTTGTGCCGCACTTCGCGCGTCGCATTGGTGCGCCAGGAGCGGCTTTCGCCAAGCAGCGCGGCCCATTTGGCTTCCTCTGCCGACAGGGTCGCCAACGCCAGCCGCAATCCATCCCGGCGGCCATGCGCATAATCATCCGACATTCAAACAGTCTCTCATGCTGAGCTCCACCCGATATCCGTGCGGAAAAATGCAGGATAGCCGACACCCGGCGCAGCGGCCAGAGAAGAGAGAAAAGCTGATCTGGATCAAAACTGCAGGTTGGGCGTTCTCGTCATTCCTTGGCAATAGATGGTGCGCAAATGGCGTTGGGGCGGACAGTTTGACGAACGACATGCCGGAAAACGGCGAGGACCGCCTCAAGGCTCAGGATTCAGAACGGATCGCCGCAGAAGTTGTCGGCATGGATCGTGGCACGGACCCATTCGTCGCTGCCGTGCGCGCCACGCGCATGCCGATGATCATCACCAATCCAAGGCTGCCGGACAATCCGGTGGTGTTCGCCAATGAATCCTTTTGCCGGCTGAGCGGCTATGATCGCTCGGAAATTCTGGGCCATAATTGTCGCTTCTTGCAAGGGCCGGAGACCGACCCTGCCACGGTGAAGCTGATCCATGATGCGGTCGAGCGGGTCGAAGCCATCGAGATCGACATTCGCAATCATCGCAAGGATGGCTCGCCATTCTGGAACCGCCTGCTCATGGCGCCGGTGTTCGATGGCTATGGCAAGCTTGCCTATTTCTTCGCCAGTCAGGTGGATGTGACGATCGAGCGCGAGCGGCTTGAAGGGCTTGAGACGGACAATGCCGCGCTCATGGCGGAGCTCACCCACCGAACCCACATGGAGCGCGAGCGGGACCGGGAGCTTGACCTTGCGATGCGCGCAGGTGGCTTTGGCGCCTGGAGCCTCGACCTTGCGACGCACGAGATTGTGGCGTCCGATGCCTATAAGACCATCCTTGGTCTGCCGCCCGAGCATAGGCTCACTTATGATGACCGGATTGCGGCGGTCCACCCCGAGGATCGCGATCTCGTCCTCGCGCAGATCGAGCGGAGCGTGCGTGAAAGCGTGGATTATCAGGTTCGCCATCGCATCGTGACGCCTGATGGGCAGGTGCGCTGGGTCGCTTCGCGCGGTCTGGCAATTCTGGATGGCGACAGCCAGCCGGTGCGGATCGCTGGTGTGACCACGGATGTTACGGCGCAAGTGCGGGCAGAGCGGATGCGTGCGGCGATGATCGAACTGGCCGATATCGTCCGCGAGATCGAGGATCCGGTGGACATCGCCTATGCCGCGTCGGAAATCATCGGGAAGACGCTGGAGGTTGACCGGGTCGGCTATGGTCTGGTTGACCCCATCACCGAGACCATCACCATCGAGCGGGACTGGAATGCGCCGGGCATCAAGACCATCGCCGGTGTGCTCGATTTCCGCGATTATGGGTCTTATATCGAAGACCTCAAGCGGGGCGACACCGTGCTGGTGACGGACTCGCGCACGGATGCCCGCACGCGGGGCAACTCGCATGCACTGGAAGGCATCAGCGCGCGGTCATTCATCAACATGCCGCTGACTGAGTCGGGCGGACTGGTTGCGCTGCTCTACCTCAACCATAGCCAGGCGCGCGGCTGGCCGGACGATGAGTTTGCTTTCATCCGCGATGTTGCAGAGCGCACCCGCATTGCGACCGAGCGCCGTCGTGCCGAGCGCCATCTGGCAACGCTCAATGCATCGCTCGAACAGCAGGTGAAGGACCGCACGGCGGCCCTGATGGAAGCGGAAGCGGCGCTGCGCCAATCGCAAAAGATGGAGGCCGTGGGGCAGTTGACGGGCGGGCTGGCGCATGACTTCAACAATCTGCTGACCGGAATCACCGGCAGCCTCGAAGTGCTCTCCAACCGTATCGCGCAAGGGCGCGTTGCGGAGGCGGACCGGTTCATCACCGCCGCGCAAGGCGCTGCACGACGCGCCGCCGCGCTCACGCACCGCCTGCTCGCCTTTTCGCGGCGGCAGACGCTGGACCCCAAGCCGACCGACCTGCGCCGTCTGGCGAGCGGGATGGAAGAGTTGATCCAGCGCACTGTCGGCCCAAGCATCATCGTGGAATCCGTGCATGCCGCGGGGCTTTGGCCGGTGATGGTCGACCCCAGCCAGCTGGAAAATGCGCTGCTCAACCTGTGCATCAATGCCCGCGACGCCATGCCGGATGGCGGCAAGCTGACGATCGAAACAGGCAATCGCTGGCTCGATCAACGCGCCGCCACGCAGCGGGATCTGGCACCCGGCCAATATGTTTCGCTCTGCGTGTCCGACACCGGCACGGGCATGACGGCAGATGTGATCGCCAAGGCATTCGAGCCATTCTTCACGACCAAGCCGATCGGCCTGGGCACGGGCCTTGGCCTCTCGATGATCTACGGCTTCGTCAAACAGTCGGGCGGCCAGGTGCGCATCTATTCCGAGCCTGGCCAAGGTGCGATGGTGTGCCTCTATCTGCCGCGCTTCGTGGGCGAGCTTGACGAGGCCGAGGCGCAAGGCGAAATGGACGCCACGCCGCATAGCGAAGTGGGTGAGACGATCCTTGTGATCGATGACGAGCCAACCGTGCGCATGCTGGCTGCGGAAGTGCTGAGCGAGCTTGGCTATGTCACCATCGAGGCGGAGGATGGTCCCGAAGGTCTCGCAGTGCTGAACAGCAATCGCCGTGTCGATCTGCTCATTACCGACGTCGGCTTGCCCGGTGGAATGAACGGTCGGCAGGTAGCCGACGCGGCAAGGCTGGCGAGGCCGGGCCTCAAGGTGCTCTACATCACTGGCTATGCGGAGAATGCGGTGCTCAGCCACGGGCATCTGGACCCGGGCATGCACATCCTCACCAAGCCCTTCGCGATGGAGGAATTAGGGCGGCGGGTTTCGCAGATATTGAAGTCGGATTGAGAGCAGCATCTATCGCTATTTGGTCGAGCGCTTCATCCTATTTGGATGTCATCGCAGGTGACTTCGGGAACGGGTGCCGATCCGCGGCATTTTAGAGTTGAGCGATCGAGAATCCAAAACGTCCGATGGACAATCGTCCAGCCAACTGGCCAGCTCGACAATAGATATGAAGGAACCGCATGATGGCCGATCTCAGTCAGATTAAAGAGCATATGGAAATCATCGGCGCCGATGGCGTCCATATCGGCACTGTCGACAAAGTCGAAGGCAACCGGATCAAGATGGTCAAGGCTGATAGCGGCTCGCATGGCGACCATCACCATTATCTTGCAGGCGGCCTCGTTGCCGAAATTGAAGGCAATCAAGTGCGCCTATCAGCGGCTGGAGCAGCGGCGCTGTTGTTTGAAGAGGAAGAAGGCGGGGAAGCGCTGGCCGATAAGAAGGCCTAACGACGACCGCTAATCCGGATCAAATGCCCATGGGTACGGCCCCATGGGCACTAACCTGTTACGGCTCCCGCGCCAGCATCGCGTGGATCTGCGCGACTACGGCGGCGCCTTCTCCGACAGCCGCCGCCACACGCTTGGTCGATCCTGCCCGCACGTCCCCAATGGCGAACACGCCCGGCACGCTCGTTTCGAGCGACAGGGCGTGCGTGCCGGTGACGATGAAGCCCTTGCCATCAGTTTCCACACAATCGCTCGCCCACTCCGCATTTGGATCGGCCCCGATGAACAGGAACAGGTGACGCACGGCCCGCTCCACGAGATCACCGCTCGCGCGGTGGCGGAAGACCACGCCCGACAAGCCGGTCGCGCTGGTGCCCTGCAGCTCCGCAATCTCGCTCCCGACATGCAACTCCACATTGGGAAGCGCAGCGATCCGGTCGATCAGGTAGCGCGACATGGTCTGCGCAAGATCACGCCGCACAACTAGATGCAGCCGCTTCACATGAGGCGCGAGATAGACGACAGCTTGCCCCGCAGAATTGCCGCCGCCGACCAATGCGACTTCCTCACCCGCGCAGAGCCGCGCCTCGATCGGCGATGCCCAATAGGATATGCCCGAACCCTCAAAATCGGCGAGATTGGGGAGATCGGGCCGCCGGTAGCGCGCGCCCGATGCGATGACGACCGATCGCGCCCGCAGCGTGTCGCCACTCGTCAGGTCCAGTGACGGCTCCCCTTCGTTGCAATGCAAGGTTTCGACACGGACGGGAATGGCGATCTCGGCGCCGAACTTGAGTGCCTGATTGAAAGCCCGGCCCGTCAGCGCCTGACCGGAAATGCCGGTAGGGAAGCCGAGATAATTTTCGATGCGCGCGGAAGCGCCCGCCTGACCACCCATTGCCTGCGCATCCAGCACGATCACCGACAACCCTTCCGAGGCTGCATACACAGCGGTCGCAAGGCCCGATGGGCCAGCGCCCACGACCGCCACATCGTAAATCTTCTCCGGGTCCAGCTGCGGCATGATGCCAAGACAAGCCGCCAGCTCGGCATCGGTCGGGCGACGCAGGATCGGCCCGCTCGGGCAAACGACCAGCGGCAATTGCTCGGGCAGCACGCCCAGCCGATCCACCAGCGTGCGGCCTTCGCCATCGACCCGCACGTCGAGCACGAGGTTGGGGTAGCCGCTGCGGGTGAGGAAGCCCTGAAGCCGAACGATATCCGCGCTGCCCGGCACGCCGATCAGGATCGTCCCGGCGCTGCCCTGCGCGATCAGGCTGACGCGGCGCAGGATCAGCGCGCGCATCACGATCTCGCCCACCTCGGCGGACCCGACCATGAGCGCCCGCAGATGCGCGGGATCAAAGGGAAGCGCCGTGCAGCCTTCCGGCCCTGCCCGTCCACCGGCAATGGAGGGGCGACCGGCGAGCTGATTGACCTCACCGCTAAATTGCCCGCGATGATGCGTCACGACAGGCGCTTCGCCGGTCAACCCATCGCGCCGAACGACCTCGATCGACCCATCCAGCACGAGCCATGCCGCAACATCGGTCGCGCCGATCGCGTAGATCAGGTCGCCAGGTTCAAAGCGGGTTTCCGGGCCACTGGCAAAGCGTCGCACAGCCTCCATCTGGTGGAGCGTGAGCACTGGAAATCTCTGGTGATCGCGATCATCGACAGGAGCCATGGATACCTCCATTCAGGGGGCGGCAGCGTGTTGAAACGCCGCCACCCGTTAAACACTCAACCCTTGATGAACGCCAGAAGATCCGCGTTGATGACCTCCGCATGGGTCGTCAGCATACCATGCGGATAGCCGGGGTAGAGTTTCAGCGTGCCATTCTGCAGCAGCTTTTCCTGATGCAACGCCGCAGCCGTATAGGGCACCACCTGATCATCATCGCCGTGCAGAATCAGAGTGGGCACCGTGATGCTCTTCAAATCTTCGGTCTGGTCGGTCTCGGAAAATGCCTTGATGCCCTCATAATGGGCAAGCGCGCTGCCCATCATGCCTTGCCGCCACCAGTTGCGGATCACACCTTCCGAAATCGTCGCGCCGGGCCGGTTGAAACCGTAAAATGGCCCCGAGGCGACATCGAGGAAAAACTGCGCGCGGTTGCCCGCCAGCGCTGCCCGGAAGCTATCGAATACCTCCATCGGCGTGCCGTCGGGATTGATGTCGCCCTTCAGCATGATCGGGGGAACCGCGCTCATCAGCACGGCCTTGGCGACGCGGCCCTGCGGTTGGCCGAATTTGGCGACATAGCGCGCAACCTCTCCGCCGCCGGTGGAATGGCCGATATGGACCGCGTTGCGCAGATCGAGATGCTCGAACACAGCTGAAGCATCGGCGGCATAATGATCCATATCATGGCCGCTATCCACCTGCGCCGAGCGACCATGCCCGCGCCGGTCATGCGCGATGACACGATAGCCCTTGGCGAGGAAGAACAGCAGCTGCGCATCCCAATCGTCGGACGAGAGCGGCCAGCCATGATGGAAGGCAATCGGCTGGGCATCCTTTGGACCCCAATCCTTGTAGAAAATGTCTACGCTGTCGGTGGTGGTGATATAGGCCATGATTGTCCTCCTTGATCATAAGCGCGACGCTGGGGAGCGTCCCATGCCGCGACTTTCGCTCAAAGTCCGGCCAGTGCCTATCATACGCAGGTTTCGGGTCGGGCCGTTTACAGAGCAAGGTCGCAGACGCGGGTGCAGCGCGGGGCGATCGGGACGGCCAGAATCAATGCTCAAACCGACGATCGTCGCCCAGCCCGGTCTATCCCGGTTAAGACATGCGGCTGCCGATTAAGCCACTTGCACTTTCGTCGAGGCCCCTTTGCCCCCTCGGACGGCAAGCGCCAGCAATCCAAGGCCGATCAGGCCAAGGGAGACGTTGACGATCAGGGCCATGTTATCATCGGCACCGGCAAAGACGACATGGCCGATCCCAAGGACGATCAGCAGCGAGCCTGTTCCTGCGCGGCCAATCCGCGATAGACTGGCTGGCGAGAGTAGCGCCGCCGCGCCCAGCGCCGCGAGACTGACCGCAGCCCAGATCCAAATCGGCAAGGTGGCTGCCGGACTGAGCGAAGCTGCCAGCGCCGCACCGGCCAGCGCCAGCGGTTGCCCCCAGACGGTTGCGGCCCAGACGCGCTCCCAGCCCGGCGTCGGCTGGCCCTTGTCGCGCCGACGTGCCAGCCAGATGTTCACGCCGCCCGCCGCGAGATATGTGAGGCCGAGGCCCAGCAGGGCGTAGGCGATCTTGACGATGCCGCCACCAAACCAGCCGAAATGTAGCGGGCCGAGCGATCCCAATATCTGCTGGCCCACATTGGTCTGCGCGGCCTGCTGCTGGTAATAGAGCGTCCCGGCGCGATCAAAGGCGTAGACATCACCATTGGCTATGCGGGATGTGCCACTCTCCACCTCGAACATGGCGGCGCCGCCCTGCTCGGTGGGATGCTCGACGAGGAGGTAAGTGATGCGCGCGCCCGGCGCCCGTTGCGCGACGCTCGCGAACAGCGGTCGCAGGTCGATTGGCGGTGCAGGGCGCGTGTCTTCCGCTGGTTGAGGCGGCGTGAAGATCGCATAGACCTTGGCGGTATCGCCCTGAAACACCGCCAGGCCGATCGCGCCGATGATGACGGTGCTCAGGCCGAGCAGCGCACCGGTCAGCGACACGGTGAGGTGAAAAGGCAGCGCCCATACGCCAAGGCGATTGTGCAGATCAGCCTCCTGCAGCCGCCGCGAGCCGCCGATGCGCAAATGAAAGGCATCGCGGAAGATACGCGGATGCGCGAGAACGCCCGAGATCAATGAGGAAAGCAGCGCGACACCGCTCAGCCCGACAATGAAGATTCCCCAGCTTTGCGGCAGATGCAGGTTGATGTGCAGCCGCGTCAGGAAATGCGTCCAGCTCTCACGCAATTCGCCAGTGAGGCGGCCTGCGCTATTGGCAATCCATGTCGTTCGTGTGCCGTCCGCGGCATCGACCCGCAGGGTCGGCCAGGGGCGGTCGTCACTGGGCATCAGGATCACAACATGCTCGACCGCGCCTGCGGTGCGCGCCATCGCTTCCCGATAGGCAGACTGAGCGGCGTCTGCAGAGAGGCTCTCCATGCGCTCGGCATCCGGATTCTCCCAACGATAGAATTCATTGGCGAACACGGCAATCGCCCCGGTGAGGCAGACCAGATAGAGAAGCGCGGCGAAGGCGAGACCCAGGCCGCTATGCCCCTTGAGCACGGCGCGCACGAGATCGGGCGACGGGAAGGACGCCGGTTTTTTCATCTTCGTCATGTCAGCCCCTTGAGCATAGCCGCGCCGAAACCGACGATGGCCGTTCCCATCAAGACGGCGGTCGCGCGCAGAATCCGGTTATCCGCGAGGGTCCATGCCATCGCGGCGCCCCAGGCGAGCGGCACGATCAGCCCGCCAATCAGCAGCCGCGTCTGGATCGCGCCCGGCGCCCACACGGCATAGCTGATCCCCAATCCCAGCGCTGCCACCATGCCGATGGGCCCGGCGAGCGACCAGCGCAAGGTCGTGCGCCACGCGCTTGGGGTCCGCTCAGCAGGCTCCGGGGCGAGCCCGTCCCGCGCAGCACGGCCAGCCCGGGCCGGACGACGCGTATAGCCCGAGGCAATCACCACAAGTGCCACGACGGACAGCAACGTCACCGCCACAAACGGGCCGCGCGCCTGACCGATCACCCACGCAGGCCAAAGCAGGGTCGCGCCAAGCAGAGCGAGCCCCATCCAGCGCCAGCCGGACTTGCCCTCCTTGAGGCGCCATCCGCGGCGCAGCGACCATGCACCGGCAAAGCTGCCAGCTATGATTGCGACGATGGCCAGCGGCAATCCGGTGTCACTCAAAACCCGGCCTCCAACACGACGCCGACGCTGCGGGGTGCGCCGATGACCGCAAAGTTGGCGAAATCATTGATGTACTGATCATATTTCTCATCGAACAGATTGTTGGCAAAGAGCGACAGGCTCCACTGATCGGTTTCATAGCCGATCCGCGCATTGACGAGCGTTCGCGCACTGACGCGGCTGTCCGTCTGCGGGATCGATACATCGGTCATCACCCCACTGCGATAGCTGGCGTTGACATTGGCATTGAAACCACCGCCGAACCGCACATTGGCGCCGCCTGAAAGTGTCCATTTGGGCGCATAGGGGAACTCCAGACCCGAAAGGTCCGTGATTGAGCCAACATCGGTTACGAACGCATCGAACTTCGTGCGGGTGTGCCCAACGCTGGCATACCAGTCGAAGCCGGACGATATCCGATGGGCCACTTCGATCTCGAACCCGTAAACATGCGATTTGCCGGCATTCACCGTGTGTGAATCATAGGAGCCATTGCCGAAATTGGCATTGGCCTGCTGCTCGGTCCAGTCGATGTAAAATGCATTGGCATTGAGCGTCAATCTGCCATCCAGCCAGGCCGAGCGCAAGGAGAGCTCATAGTTCCAGGTGAATTCCGGATCATAAGCGAAGAGTTGCGACCGCGCGGTATTGAAGCTGCTGCCGCCCGAGCGATAGCCCCGCTGCACGACGAGGGCGGTCGAAAGATCGGGCGTCCACGCCATTTCGATGCCGCCCTTGGGCAATAAGGCATTGAACGTCCGCGCGCCAACCGGAGCGGAACCATTGGCATCTTCCACCAGTCCGAGCACGAAGCCGTTCAGCGCCGTGATCGCACCATCGAGAGGAGCGGGGTATAGGCTTGCATTCGGCAATGTGCCGACGAATTTTGCAATCGCCTCCCCGCCGATCTTGTTGCGCTCATGATCGTAGCGGAAGCCGCCAATGAGCGACAGCTGGTCAGTCAGCCGATACCGAGCATCGGCGAACACAGCCATGGTTTCGACCTGGGTTGGAAAATCAGAGTTATAATCCACTGGGATGATAGGGAGCGCGGCGGTGTAGATGGCCGCGACCTGCGCCGCTGTCGCCGCGCCGAGGCTCGGGGTGAGGGCGTTGACAATCGTGCTGGCGGGGGTGGTCACCAGCGTCACCTGATGCGCCCGCCGATACTGGTCGCGATTATAATAGAACAGGCCGACGAGCCCACTCAGCCGATCGCTCTCATAATTGAGGCGCAACTCCTGAGTGAAGGTGTTCGCGCCACCTGCTATGTCGCTATAAGCTGTGCTGGCGGCCGAATAATCCCCGTCATATTTGCTGATGAAATCAGTATCCGTCCAGGTGCCGAGCGCGCTCAGCGACAGGCCCCCGCCCAGATCATAGCGCAGGTCCAGCGTTACCTGATCATGGTCGACGTCGCTGCTGTTGGGATAGTCGGACGGGTTCGTGCGTGTATCGAAATAATTGCCGTTCGCCCGATCGACATAGACGAATGTATAGCCGCCCTTGGTCTCGAAATGATGATAGTTCAGCCGAGCCTCAAAGCCCGGCAAGGCCGAAGGCGTCCAGAGCAGCTTGCCACGTACCGAAACAGAATCCACGGGATTTTCGGGCGCATTGCGCGTGGGATTGTAAATATAGCCATCGGAATCCCGCTTCTCGGCGGAAATCCGGAAGGCCAGTTCGTCCGCCACCAGCGGTCCGCCGCCAGCAATTGCAAATTGTGTGGTGTCGAAGGAGGAGACGAGCGCACGCCCCTTCACGCTCCAGTCGAAGGTGGGATCCTGGGTGCGGATGTGCACGGCGCCCGCCAGCGCGTTCAGCCCCTGTATCGTCGATTGAGGCCCACGGAAAATCTCGACCTGCGCAACATCCCACATGTCGGTCGGTCCATTGGCGAGAACATCCTGCTGAACCGGCGCGCCGTCAACGAACACGGTGGCCGTCGCAGCATCGCCGCCACCTGAAACGCCGCGCTGATCGATGCCGCGAATGGAGAAGCCGGACGCCCCAAATGTCTCGGAGACATTGGCGGTGCGATTGTAGATTTCCTGTATGGTCAGGACATTCTCATCAGCAATCCGCTTGGCGGTCACGACCCCAACGGAGGCCGTCGTTTCCTGCAGGCTTCGCGCGCTCTTCTCGCCGGTGACAATGATTTCCATCGGCTGATCCGCTGGCGCCACCGCCTGCGCCCGCACGATCGAAGGACATGCCAGCGCAATCAAAAGCGATGTCGACACAAACCAACTGCTATTCATGATGCCCCCATAATAGTCTCAGGAGGCGCGTCTATTTTCCTCGCTAATGAGAGTCAAATGCAAAGCTAGCAGCGTTGTCGCACAAGGCGGCAATATCTGCCCCCTGCGGTCTTCAATTGCCACTTCCGGGCGCGAGAACAGCCAGTGCCGCAAGCGTCAGCGTGCGAATGCCGATCGGAATCGCTTTTGCGGCATCGGGCAGAAAATAGGGCGAGTGATTGACCGGCACCTGCTCGTTGCGTGCGCGATAATCCGCGATGACAGCAGGATCATACCCGCCGATACCGAAATAGACCGAGCGCATGCCGCTGGCCGTGACGAGCTCTGAATAATCCTCGCTGGCCGAGCTGCCGGGGGCTGTCTCAGGCGCCAGGGTCGGGACAATCGACGTCGCGTCTTTGAGCACCAAGGCCATCTGCGCCGCCAAGGCACTATCGTTCATGACCGACGAGGCGCCGGGCGCATGCTCGATTTTTGGCTCGGGTGCTCCGGACATGGTGGCGACCGACTGCGCTGTCCGTTTGACGCCGCTCACCAATTGCGCGCGCACCGTGGGAGAGAAGGAGCGGAGCGTGAGGGCAAGCGATGCACTGTCCGGAATGATATTGGCGGCAGACCCCGCCTGAAACGCCCCGACCGTCACGACGCCGAATGCGAAGGGATCCTTCTCGCGGCTGACGACGCTTTGCACGTCCGTCACGAAGCGGGCACCCATGACGATGGGATCGATCGTCGCGCTCGGCATCGAGCCATGGCCGCCCTTGCCATTGAAGGTGATGCGCACCGTATCCGAGTTGCTGGTGAAGGCGCCCTGCTTCACCAGCACTGTGCCGACAGGATCATTACCGACATGGGCCGCGAAGCCGAAATCGGGCTTGGGAAAGCGGGTGAACAGGCCATCCTCGACCATCTTTTTCGCGCCATTGCCGCCTTCTTCCGCAGGCTGGCCAACAAACACCACCGTGCCGCGCCATTGCGCCTTCACTGCGACCAGCGCCTTTGCCGTGCCGATCCACCAAGCCATATGCACATCATGGCCGCACGCGTGTGAGACGAAGGTGGTGCCATCACGATAAGGCACTTCCTGCTTGCTCGCGAAGGGAACACCGCTCAGTTCCTTCATCGGCAAGGCGTCCATATCGGCGCGGATAAGGACGACCGGTCCTTCGCCATTGCGCAGCACGGCGACAAGGCCGGTGCCGCCCACCCCTTCCGTCACGGTGAGACCGATTTTGCGCATTTCCTTGGCGAGCCGGGCAGCAGTGCGTACCTCCTGAAGGCCAAGTTCGGGATGCGCGTGCAAATCCTGATACAGCGCCACTAAATCTGTGCGACTGCGCCCGATTACCTCATCGATCGCCGTCATGGCGCCAGCAACATCTGCCGTGGCAGCGGCAGCGGGGGATGTGCAGGCCAGCAGGATCAGGGCGAGGGGCGGGACTATTTTGCGCATGATTTTCTCCAGCGGGGCCTGCGCTAGCAGGCGAGCATCGACTTCGGGACGAGCATAGCAGGCATGTTAGCGAGTTGAAGTTGAAAATTATGCATAATGTGCTTACTCATACTCGCCTGATGACGGTGGATGGGATGATGACGATGCAGGCTGATATGCGCAACGAGCAAGGCATGGTCACCGCGCCACATCATCTGGCGAGCGAGGCGGGGCTTGCGGTTCTGCGCGACGGCGGATCAGCCATTGAGGCGGCGATTGCGACAGCGGCGTGCCTGGCAGCGGTCTATCCCCATATGACCGGCATTGGCGGCGATGGCTTCTGGCTAATCTCCGAGCCTGATGGACGGGTCTGGGCCATCGATGCCTGTGGACGCAGCCCGCTTGCGCTCCAGCCGGACGTTTATGCCGGCATGGCCGAGATTCCGTGGCGCGGCCCGCTTGCGGCGAACACGGTTGCGGGCACCGTTTCGGGGTGGGATCTTGCCTATCGCTCGCTCACATCCCCCTTGCCGATGAGCCGCTTGCTGGCGGATGCGATTGCCCATGCCGAGCAGGGCGTGCCTGTGACTGCTGGCGGGGCTGAGCTTGCTGCCGGTAAATCCGCCGAGCTACGCGATTTGCCAGGCGCTTATGCGGCAACGTTCGAACCAGCGGGACGCCCCTTACGGCAAGGTGATACGCTGACGCAGCCCATGCTTGCGCAAACCCTGCGCATGCTGGCGCGCGACGGGCTGGACAGCTATTATCGTGGCGCGCTGGCGCAGCTTATTGCGGATGATCTTGCGGCGTTGGGCAGCCCGCTCAGCCTGGACGATCTGACGACACATCAGGCCAGTTCGCCCGCCCCGCTTTCCGTGCGGCTGCGGGATGCACGCCTGTTCAACACTGCGCCACCCACGCAGGGGCTGGCATCGCTGCTCATCCTCGCCTTGGTCGACCGGCTCGATGCGGCGCAGGTCGATGGCTTCGATCATATTCACGGCCTGATCGAGGCAACCAAGCAGGCCTTCCTCGTGCGGGATGCGCATGTGGGCGATCCGGCCTTAATGACCGTCGATCCGCAGGCAATCCTCGATGATGAGGCCATGCTCCAGCAAATGCTAGACGCGATCGACCCCGCTGTGGCGATGCCCTGGCCGCGCCCCTCCGCGCTGGGAGACACATGCTGGTTCGCCGCCGCCGATGCGCGCGGGCAGATGGTGAGTTGCATCCAGAGCACCTATTTCGAGTTCGGCTCCGGCGTGGTGCTGCCGCAGACGGGCATCACCTGGCAGAACCGCGGCTGCTCCTTCCGCCTCGCCAATGATGGCTGGAACGCATTGCGCCCCGGTCGCAAGCCATTCCACACGCTCAACCCCGCGCTCGCCCTTTTCGATGATGGCCGCCGCCTTGCCTATGGGACGATGGGCGGCGAGGGCCAGCCGCAGACGCAGGCCGCCCTGTTCAGCCGCTACGCACGGTTCGGCATCCCGTTGGATGAGGCGATCGCCGCACCGCGCTGGCTGCTTGGCCGCACATGGGGCGAGAACAGTACGTCGCTTAAGCTGGAAAATCGCTTCGACCCAGCGCTTTACGAGCAGTTGCGCACGGCGGGACATGAGGTGGAACTGGTCGCGCCGATGACAGCCATGATGGGCCATGCCGGTGCCATCGTGCGGCATACCGATGGCAGGTTTGAGGGCGCTAGCGATCCGCGCAGTGATGGCAGCGCCGTGGGCTTCTAGTGCCCGGCCCCTTGCAGGGAGACATGCGCCGACACGATGCGCCAGCCCTCCGGCAGCCGTGCCCAGCTCTGGCTCTGGCGACCGATCACTTCACCACCGATGCGCTGGAACTCGACGTTGGCGGTGGCGTGATCCGCGCCGAAGGTGGTGATCTCCATGCGGCGGATCGCGCGGGGCGGTGAGCCGCCGGGGCGCGCCTTGCGGAAGGCGAGGATCTCATCGATGCCATAGAGACATTCGCCAACGCCGTAGCGCACGGCCTTGGGCGATTGCCAGAACATCGCATCGAGCGTTTCGATATCATTGTCGCCAAGCGCCTGCTCATAGCGCGCGACCAGATCGGTGACTTCTGCCAGCACGGCAGGATCGTTAATGTCCATCACGCCTGCTCCGCCATTCCATCCATAAGACGCGCAGACTCCGTCACGAAGCCGAAGCATTGCTTGACGTTATAATAGGTCGCATCGGTACAAAAGGCTGGCGATGTGGTCGCGCTGCAATCGGAGAGCAGCACGCAATCATAGCCCAGGCAATTGGCGTCGATCAGCGTCGCCAGCACGCATTGATCGACATTCACGCCCGCAAACAACACGGTGTCGACGCGCAGATTGCGCAGGATGCTGTCGAGCGGCGTGTCCCAGAAGCCGGACATGCGATATTTGGAGACACTTATGTCGCCTGCCTCGATCGGTAGCTCGTCGACCACAGCTGCGGCCCAACTTCCTTCTTCGAGAACTGGCGCGCCATTGGCGAGCGGATCGCCAAGGCCGGTGCCCGTGCCATCGGGCTTGTAAACATGCAGCACCGAGGGGCTAAGGTTCATTTGATCGGGTCGATTGCCCCAGTTGAGCCAGATCACCGGCACTTCCTGCGCGCGCAATTGCGGCAGCAGCGCCTGCAACGGCGCGATGGGATCACGCGCCGCTGCGATATCCACACCGATTGAGGCCAGCCAGCCATCGGCATGGCAAAAATCATTCTGCATATCGATGATGATGATCGCGGTGCGCGCGAGATCGATCTGGAGATTTTGCGGCTGCGCGACGCAGTGCACGATCTGCGGGGCGGCGGCCTCCTGTGCAAGAATGGCCTCCTTCGCGTTCACCCGCCATGCCCGGCGCGGCGAACTTCCCAAGCGATAATGTGTCTGCGTCGCGTCGCTCATTTGGCGCTCCCGGAGAGAAGGGCGATATCGTCGGCATCCAGCTCGACCGGAATGCCGGACCGAATGAGATCGGAAAATTGCTCGTCCGGCGTCATCACGGTGAGCGTGTAGAGCTTTCCCGGTCCCGTATTTTCGATGACATGCTCACCACCCGGCGGCAGCAACATCGCGCTGCCCCGCGTGAGCGCGATCGTCGATCCGTCACAAGAGGCCTTGCCCTCCCCTTCCAGCACATAGAAGAACTCAAACGCCTGCTTGTGGCTGTTGGGTGGCGTCTTCCCGCCCGGCTCGAAAATCTCGATGACGCACACATGCTCGAAGCCCGGCACGGCCCTGTCATGCAGGATGACGAAATAATTCGTATCCTGCGCGCTGATGCGGAAGGCTGGCATTTCCGCGGCTTGCGAAAGATAGAGAGCGGGGTTCATGGCCTTGGCTCCGGCAGAGGGTAACGGCTCACATCGGCCAGCAGCCGGGCCAGCGCCTGCCCGGCATGCTCGAGGCACAGCGCGCCCGCCTCAGCGCTCGCCAATGTGGCATTGCCGATGGCGCCCGCAGGATTGATATCCTGCGTCATCCAGCCAATGCCGACCGAGCCTTCCAGCTTCAACTCAGCATAATCGCGCTCAATGTCCGGAGCCGTCGAGGTGAAGTCAGCAAACTCCTCACGCTTCACCTGATCGGGGCGCAGGGTGAGCATCATCGATGTTTCGACAGCGCCCGCGTGAATGCCGTATTCCCGCTCATGCGCATCGAACAGCCCATCGGGCAGGCCGAAGCCATAGGTGCTGGCGGAGACGGCAAGCGCGCCATGACGCACACGCAATTCCCGCACGAGAATCTCCACCAGTTGTGGTTGTCCACCGTGGGAATTGAGCACCACGATCTTGCGGAAGCCAGAGCGCAGGACGGATTCAGCAATATCCAGCCAGTAGCGCAGCAGAGTCTCGGTGCCCACGGTCAACGTGCCGCGAAAATCCATATGCTCATTGCTCTTGCCGATGGCGAGTGTCGGCAACACCACCACGCGTGCATCGCCACTCACATGGACAGCGGCTGCAGCGATCACGCCCTCGACAATATCCGTATCGACCGAGACGGGCAGATGGGGCCCATGCTGCTCGATGGCGGCAACCGGCATCAGCGCGACATCCCGGCTCGCATCGACCGAATCGAAGTCCCGCGTTGTCCAATCCTGCCAGAAGGAAAGCATCGTCATTCTCCAGCCCACCCGATATCGGGCAATTCAAATCCTAGCAGGTCGAGGGCCATGAAAAGCCCCATCGTGGGGCCTCCCCGCCAGTCCACCGCAATCCGCGACGCCTGACCATTCCCCTCTTCCTTAGTAAGCAATTTATGTATAACTACTCAGCAAGTGAGCGCAAGGGTGATCGAAAACCGGCTGCCGCAGCGGGAGCGCCTGAGCGAACCCTCATCGTCATGGGGCGTCATGTCAAAGATTGAAACAACGGAACCAGCTATGAATATCGATGCGCTGATTGGAGGATTGCCCGGCCACAAGGCGATCACCGATCCTGCAACGCTCAAGCGGATGAGCCGGGATTATTATTGGTACAGCCCGGTGCTCAAGCGCCAGCTCGAGAATGTGACCGGCGATGTGCTGCTGGAAGCGCATTCCGAATCCGACATATTGGAGATCGCGGCAGCCTGTTATCGCAATGATGTGCCTATCACGGTGCGCGGCGGCGGCACCGGCAATTATGGCCAGGCGATGCCGATCCGCGGCGGCGCACTGCTCGATATGCGCGCGATGGACAAGTTGCTCTGGGTGAAGGACGGCGTATGCCGCGTGCAGGCAGGCAAGCGGCTCATCAAGCTGGATCAGGAGCTGGAAGCCCACGGCCAGGAACTGCGGCTGCACCCCTCGACGCGCTCCATCGCGACCGTTGGCGGCTTCATTGCGGGCGGCTCTGGCGGCGTGGGGTCCATCACATGGGGCATGTTGCGGGAGACCGGCAACATCATCGGCGCGCGGCTGATCACGCTAGAGGAAACGCCGCGTATCCTGGAGCTTCGCGGGAGCGACATTCCCAAGTTCAACCATAGTTATGGCGTCACCGGCATCATTACCGAGCTGGAAATGCCGCTGGCGAACCTGCAAAAATGGCATGACGCGGTCGTCGCCTTCGATGATCTTCTCTCCGCCGGGCGCTTCGGCAAGGCATTTGCGGAAAGCCCCGGCATCGTGAAGAAAGAATGCGCCGTGATGGCCCCGCCCATCGCGCAGAGCTATTTAAAGCCGATCGCCCCCTATCTGGCGCCGACGGAAGCTTGCGCGCTCGTCATGGTCGCCAGCCAATCCTGGGAAGGGTTTGCAACGCTCGTGGAAGCTCATGGCGGGCGCATCGTCCACGATAGCCGCACGCCCGATCCGACCCGCAAATCCCGCGTGCCGCTGTATGAGCTGTGCTGGAACCACACCACCTTATGGGCGCTGAAGATCGACCAGAGCCTCACCTATCTGCAAACGCTGCTGCCCGCCGCCAATTGCGTGGAGCTGGCCGACGAGTTGCAGCGCCATTTCGGCGATGAGGTGATGTTCCATCTGGAATTCACTCGCAGCGGCGCAGCCGTCAGCTGCTCGGCGCTCCAGATCATCCGCTTCACCACCGAGGAGCGGCTAAACGAGATCATGGCCTATCATGAAGAGCGCGGCTGCCGACAGTTCAACCCCCATGTCTGCACGATCGAGGAAGGCGGCATGAAGCAGGTCAACCATGTGCAGCTGGCCTTCAAGCGGGAGGTGGACCCCAAGGGCCTGCTGAACCCCGGCAAGATGCTGGCCTGGGATGATCAAGACGCTCTGGCGACATTTTGAAGGAGACTTAGTTCGATGGTTTCGGTTGCCAATAATGATCTGATGACCCGCGTCGGCCCCGGCACACCGATGGGCAATATGATGCGCCAATATTGGATCCCGGCCTGCGCCAGTGGCGAGATTCTCGCCGACGGCGCCCCTCTGCGGCTCGCGCTGCTGGGCGAAAAGCTGCTCGCCTTCCGCGATAGCGAGGGCCGCGTTGGCGTGATGGATCATCGCTGTCCGCATCGCTGCGCCTCGCTCTTCTTCGGTCGCAACGAGAAGGGCGGCATTCGCTGCGTCTATCATGGCTGGAAGTTCGATGTGGACGGCAAGTGCCTGGACATGCCGAACGTGTCCGAGAAGGACGCCGCCAAATTCCAGCCGCGTGTTCATGCCAAGGCTTACCCCACGCTTGAGCGCGCCGGTGTCGTGTGGGTCTATATGGGGGACCGCAAGGTGCCGCCGCCACCGCCCGCGATCGAGGCGACCCAATTGCCCGACGCCGAGCTGCGCGTGACGCTCACCATGCGCGAGTGCAATTGGCTGCAAGCGCTTGAAGGCGACATCGACACCAGCCATTTCGGCTTCCTGCATGTCGGCAGCGTGCCGGACGAGCATATCGACCCCAGCAATATGCACAGCGTCGCCGTGACCGACCGCGCGCCCGATTTCAAAGTCGTGGATACCGATTGGGGCACGATGGCGGGCGCCTATCGCGGATCCGCCGACAAGAACGGGCTCTATTGGCGCATTTGCCATTATATCTTCCCCTTCTGGGCGCTGTTCCCGGATGGCACCTTCAGCGACAATGTGACGGCCAATGCCTGGGTGCCGATGGATGACACGCACACGATGGTCATCAACTTCGCCTGGATGAAGCGCACCCAGCCGCTGCGCACCACGGTGGACGGCAACACCATTGCGGGCCTGGAGTTCCGGCACAATTTCCTGCCCAACAGCAGTGACTGGTTCGGGCGGTGGAAGCTCGCGCAAAATGCGGAGAATGATTATGATGTCGACCGCACGGCGCAGAATGAAGTGAGCTTCACCGGCATCACCGGCATCACGCTGCAGGATCAATATATTACCGAGAGTATGGGGGATATTGTGGACCGTTCGGGCGAGCATCTCGTCGCCAGTGATCTGATGATCATGCACACCCGCAAGCGCCTCATCAAGGCGGCCAAGGCTTTGCTGGATGCAGGCACAGTGCCACCGGGCGTGGATGATCCGCAGATCGTGGATGGCGCGCGCGGTGGCGCTTATGATGCGCCGACAGCAGGCGATTGGCTGGAGATTTATCGTCGCAAGCTTGCCGAGGCGATTGGCCCGGCCAGAGCCATCAAAACACTATCGTAATTCATTGGCGCCAGCCCTGCTCAGCAGGTGCTGGCGCTCAGCTCTTCGCGGCGTGCTGCGCCAGCGCAACATCAAGCAGATTGCGCATGAGCATGGCGCGGGTCATCGGGCCAACAGAGCCGTGGCGCGGTGTCACGAAGGCGGCGACCTGCGCAACATCCTCCGCAATATCGGACACCATTGCGCCATCGACATAAGTGATCCCAACGCCGACGACACAGGCCTCGGGCTTCACCATCGATGCGCGCACCAGATTGGGCTGTCCCGCTGCGGAGACGATGATATCGCTCTCGCGCAGCACCGCATCCAACGGACCTGAACCACGATGCAGCAGCGTCGGCATGGCGTTGATTGCAGGAT
>CBIHKY010000024.1:0-36417 GCA_966205705.1 uncultured Alphaproteobacteria bacterium | reverse complement strand
GATCTGATCGACCGCGACATCGCCCACGGCGCGCAGTTCGCCCGTATAGCCAGCCTCGCGCAGGATGCGCGCGACCGAATAGCCGCGCCCGTCGCCGAAGCTTGGGAAGTTCACCTCGACCAATGCGATCCGCTCCAGAAAGGGCAGCAGCTCGCGCGCGTCCTCGCCGGGTTCAATGCGCACCGCCGTCGCATTGCTCTGGCCGCTAAAGGCTTCGAGCGTCACGGCGGGCAGCTCGGCGCATTCCTTGCCTTCACGCAGGGAGAAATACTCAAGCATAAATTGCCTCCTTGAACGGAGCCATGCCGATCCGCCGGTAGGTGTCGACGAAGCGCTCACCCTCGGTCCGGTTCGCGAGATAGACGTTGGTCGCCGTCTCGATGGCGTCCACGATGCCGTCCTCGCTGAACCCCGGCCCGGTGATCTGGCCAAGCGCCACATCTTCCGCGCCGGATCCACCGAGCAGCAGCTGGTAATTTTCCACGCCCCTGCGATCCACGCCCAAAATGCCGATATTACCGGCATGATGGTGCCCGCAGGCATTGATGCAGCCGCTGATCTTCAGCTTCAGCTCGCCCAGATCCTTCTGCCGATCAAGGTCTGCAAAGCGCTGCTGGATCTTCTGCGAGAGCGGAATGGCGCGCGCATTGGCGAGGCTGCAATAATCGAGGCCGGGGCAGGCGATGATATCACTGATGAGATCGAGATTGGCCGTGCCGAGGTCAGCGGCTTCAAGCTGCTTCCAGATCGTGTAGAGATCAGCCTTCTTCACATGCGCCAGGACGATGTTCTGCGCATGGGTCACGCGCAGCTCATCAAAGCTATATTGCTCGGCCAGATCAGCCATCAGATCAAGCTGTGCGGACGAGGCATCGCCGGGGATGCCGCCGGTGGGCTTGAGGCTGATGTTGACGATGGCGTAGCCCGGCACCTTGTGCGGGGCGACCTGCGCCTCCACCCATTGCGCGAAATCGCGGTCGGACAAGTCGATGTCGTCCGGCAGGCCCGTCTCATAGGCAGGCGGCGCGAAGTGCGCAGCGATCCGCTCCAGCTCCGCCAGTGGCGGATCGAGGCCGAGCGTCTTCATCTGTGCAAATTCTTCCTCGACCTGACGGCGATATTCATCGGCGCCCATTTCGTGGACGAGGATTTTGATGCGCGCCTTGTACTTATTGTCGCGGCGGCCGTGGCGGTTGTACACGCGCAGGCACGCTTCGAGGTAGGAGACCACCTCGTTGAATGGCACAAAATCGCGGATTTCCGGCGAGATCATCGGCGTGCGGCCCATGCCGCCGCCAGCGAAGATGCGCGCGCCAAGCTCGCCATCCTTCTCCACCAGCAAGATGCCGATGTCGTGCAGGCGCATGGCCGCGCGATCATCTTCGCTCGCGATCACGCAGATCTTGAATTTGCGTGGCAGATAGGTGAATTCCGGATGGAAGCTCGACCATTGGCGCAGCAGCTCGGCGAGCGGGCGCGGATCGGCCACCTCATCGGCGCTCACACCGGCATATTGATCCGACGAGATATTGCGGATGCAGTTGCCGCTGGTTTGGATGGCGTGCATCTCGACCGTGGCAAGATCAGCCAAAATGTCCGGCGCGTCGGAAAGCTTGATCCAGTTGAACTGGATGTTCTGCCGCGTGGTGAAATGGCCATAATCGCGATCATATTTGCGCGCGATATGGGCCAGCATGTGCATCTGCTTGCCCGAAAGCGTGCCATAAGGCACCGCAACGCGCAGCATATAGGCGTGCAATTGCAGATAAAGGCCGTTCATCAGCCGCAGCGGCTTGAACTGGTCCTCGCTCAGCAGGCCATCCAAGCGCCGCTGCGTCTGATCGCGAAATTCCGCGACGCGGGCATCCACCATTGCCTGATCATATTGGTCATATTGATACATGTCAGATTACCCAGTTGCCGGCTGTCGGATCGGCTGGTTTGAGGCTGAGGTCGAGGCGCACGGTAGGGCCGAGCGCGCGAATACGTTCCTTGATGTGAGCGGGGCGGACATTGCCTGCGTCATCTGTCGTCGCGTCCACGACATAGGGGACATTGACCCGGCGCGCGGCAACCTCCGCCTGCGCAATCTCATTGCCCTTGTCGCCCACATCGCAAGCGTCATTCACATGGATGGACCAGCCTTCGCCCGTCCACCAGGTGACGTCCCCCGTCGCCAGATCATTGCCCGTCAGAACATTCATGCGTCAAAAGCTCCCAACGCTTCATAGTGGCCGAGCGGCAAGCAATCGAGCGCATCGGCGTAAACAACCACATCACCGACCACGATAAGGCCGGGACTTTGAACTTTTTCGCGCGCCACAAGATCGCCAAGATCGGCGAGCAGGCTGCGCAGGACGCGCTGCTCGGGCCTGGTCGCGCTTTCGATGACGGCGATCGGCGTGTGTGGTGAAAGTCCATCGCGCATCAGTTTTTCAGCAATTTCGTGGGCCGTCGCAAGGCCCATATAGATGACGAGCGTGCGTCCGGCACCGGCGAGGCCCGACCAATTCTGCTCGGAAAGCCCCTTGCACTGACCAGCAACGAAGCTCACGATGCTGGCATGATCGCGATGCGTGAGCGGCAGGCCTGCACTGGCGCCGCCACCAATGGCAGCGCTGATACCGGGGACGACGATGCAGGGTACGCCTGCCTCGCGGCACGCATCCATCTCCTCACCACCACGGCCGAAAATGAAGGGATCGCCGCCTTTGAGGCGCACGACATCGCGGCCACCCAGAGCTTCCGCCACGAGAAGCGAATTGATCGCTTCCTGCTTCATCGAGTGGCGCGAGCGCTGCTTGGCGACGGAGATCAGCTCTGCATCGGCGCGCGCCATTGCGAGGATGACGGGATCGACCAGACCATCATGCACGATGAGCATGGCATCGCCGATGAGCCGCGCAGCGCGCAGCGTCAACAGATCGGGATCGCCCGGACCTGCGCCGACAAGATACACCGTTCCCGGCTTGAAAGACTCATGATGCGCCATGACCGGTAGATGCTTATCCTGCGCGCCACTCGCAACCGACGCTTGCTTTAGGTCGCCCTAGCGAAACTTTTGCGGGGCTTAGCGATCTGCGACAATCTCTAGCGGCTTGAGGCCGATGGCGACGGAAGCGCGCGGTTGCAGCGTCTCGGACGAGGCGACCGGATAAGCGCAATGGTCCGCCGCGTAATAGCCGCCGGGGCGGTGATTGCCTGCAAGGCCAAGCCCGCCCACTGGCGCATTGGGCGCGAGGGTGAAGGAAGGTCGGTTCCAGTTGATGACGCCTGCGCGCATATTGGCCCAGAAGCGATCATATTGCTCGGGCGTGCCGCCAATCAATGTCGCGCCGAGGCCGAACTGGCTGTTATTGGCTTCCGCGATGGCTTCATCGAAGCTGCTGACGGATATGACCTGCAAGAGCGGGCCGAACAGCTCCACATCTGGCCGCTCGCTCATCGCGGTCACGTCGATGATCGCGGGCGTGACGAAGGGCAGTCCATCAAAAGGCCGCTGCATATGTTTGATTGGGCGGCCACCATTGCTCATCAGCATCAGGAAGCTCTCGGTGAGGCCGTCAGCAGCTTCCATGTCGATTACCGGACCCATGAACGGGGCGGGGTCAGCATCCGGCGCGCCGATGATGAGGCGGTCGGCCAGCGCCTTGACCTCGCCAACCAGCGCCTCTTGCAGCGTGTCGCGCACGATCAGGCGGCGCGCGGAGAGGCAATGCTGCCCGCTCGCGTCAAAGGCGGATTGGGCGATGAGCGCGGCTGCGCTGGCGAGATCGGGCGTGTCCCATGCAACGATGGGGTTATTGCCGCTCATCTCCAAGGCCAGCACACGGTCTGGCCGATGCGCATTTTCCTGCATGATCGCAAGGCCAGTCTGGGTCGATCCGGTGAAGCAGATGCCTTGGATGCGCGGGTCCGCGACGAGCGCTTCGCCAGCCGAAGGGCCGCCAATCACGCATTGTACAAGGTCTTCGATCAGCCCGGCTTCATGCAATAGTTGCACGAGCATTTCTGCTGTGGCGGGCGTTTTTTCGGAGGGTTTGAAGAGGATGCCATTGCCTGCCAGCAACGCTGGAATGATATGATCGACGGGAATGCGGGCGGGCATTGCATGGGGCGTGATGACCGCGATGATGCCGAGCGGCTTGTGGCGTAGGGCAGAGCGTGCACCCAGCGCCCCTTCGACCTGCCGCTGGCCGGTGCGCTCGGAATAGGCCTGGATGGATTTCTCGATCCGGTCGAACAGAGCGGCGACTTCCTGCCGGGCGTGCCAGAGCGGTCTGCCGGTCTCATTGGCGACGAGCGCGGAAAGCGCGGCTTCCTCCGCACGCACGCCATTGGCGAAGCGGCGGATGGTTTCGACGCGGTAGGAGGTGGGCATGCCCGCCCAAGCCGTCCATGAGCGCTCGACGCGCCTGATCTGCAGCGCGACATCGCTCGGCGCGCCTTCCCACAATAGCGCGCCGGTTGCGGGCGCGATCGATCGGATCATATCGCGCTTGGCGACAGATTGCGCCTGAATGGGCGGAAGAGGCTGGCGCGCAGGGAGCATGTGCGTGTCTATGCCGCGCAATAGGTTGCCAGCTTCTTTACGATGCGGTCAGTTGAGCCCCTTATGGGCCGCGCCCATTGCGCGCATGGCGGCGACTTTCTGGTTGAGCAAGGTCCAATCATCCTGTGCGGCGATTGGCGCCCAGATGGCTTCCACCTCTTCAATGTGCATGGAACAGGGGGCATCGCCGCGCCAATACTCATGATCGAGCGCGCCGGGGCGCAGGGTGAGAGGCTTGAGGGCTTCGCGGGCCTTGTCCCAACCTTCGCCGGGATAGCGCGTGGCATCATGGTCGCCGCGTCGCCAGTCGAAAAAGAAGCGATCGATGAGGACAGTGCTGCCACGCAGCGCCTCGACGGCGGCGACAACGAAAGCGCGGGCGGTGGCGTCATCGGGGGCAGTGTAGCCCAGCCGCTGCAGGAAGCGCGTGATCAGCCGCTCCTCATAGATGGCGGGATATTGGCGCAGGATTTCTACCAGCGCATCCGGCTCGGCAAGGTGCGTGAGGGATTGGGCGAGTTGGGCGACATCCCAATGGATGGCCTCGGCCTGGCGAGCGAAGGCGTAAAGCCCCGACTGATCGAAATAGGCGGCGGTAAAGCCCGGCTCCCAGCGCGGCGTGAAGCGCCACGGGCCGTAATCGAAGCTCTCGGCAGTAATCGCGATATTGTCGCTGTTGAGCACGCCGTGGACAAAGCCTGCGACCATATAGCTTGCGGCAAGGTCCGCCGTGCGCGCGACGACGGCGCGCAGCAGGGCCAGCGCGGGGGCATCGCCGGGCTCGATCTCCAGCAGATGGCGCAGGCAATAATCGACGAGGCGCGCCATCTCGTCCGTCTGGCCAAGATAGGCGAGGCGCTGGAAGCTGCCGATGCGGATATGGCCGTGGTTCATGCGCACCAGCACCGCCGAGCGGGTGGGGGAGGGCTCATCGCCGCGCATCAGCGCTTCGCCGGTTTCGATGAGCGAGAAGGTGCACGAGGTGGTGACGCCCAGCGCCTCAAGCATTTCGGTCGCGAGAATTTCCCGCATCCCGCCCTTGAGCGTCAGGCGCCCATCGGCGGTGCGGCTCCAGGGCGTGAGGCCGGAACCCTTGGTGCCAAGGTCGAGCAGTCGCCCGCCAGCCTCGGGTGCTTCCCGCATCTGCGCGAACAGAAAGCCGCGCCCATCGCCAAGGTCGGGATTATAAACGCGGAACTGATGGCCATGATAGCGCAACGCCAGCGGCTCGGGCTGCGCACCCGGTAAAGGCTCGAATCGCCCAAAATGCGCGAGCCATTCCGCATCGCTCAAACCATCGAGGCCCACGCTCGCCGCCGCCCGATCGTTTCGGAAGCGCAGGGTGGTTTCGGGAAAATCGGCAGGCCTTACCGGATCGCCAATGAAGTCGGCAATCTCGTCAATCGCGCGCTCGGGGCGGAAATCTCTTGTTTGTAGCGTCTCGTCCATGCTCTGATATGGGGTGATGGCGGGGAAAGGATCAAGCTTGTCGCGCTATGATGATAAATATTGGTGGTCGCAGGATAATCTGCGCCTCCATTATCGGGAGTATCCCGGCAGGGACGATCGGCCACCGATCCTCTGCATACCGGGGCTGACCCGTAATGCGCGCGATTTCGAGCCGCTTGCCAACCGGCTGGCGGGTGAATGGCGCGTCATCGTGGTGGAACTGCGCGGGCGCGGCGAGAGCGCCTATGCCAAGAACCCGATGAGCTATGTGCCGCTCGTCTATCTGCAGGATCTGGTGAAGCTGATCGAGGAGCTGGCACTGCCGCGCTTCGTGGGGATCGGCACCTCGCTCGGCGGCATCATGCTCATGCTCATCGCGGCGACCAAGCGAGGCTGCCTTGCTGGCGCGCTGCTCAACGATATCGGGCCGGACATTGCCGAAGAGGGGCTGGAGCGTATCCGCCGCAATGTCGGCAATGGCAGCGGCCACCCCACCTGGGTGCATGCCGCGCGCGCCGTGGCGGATGTGCAGTCCGTCATCTACCCCGATTTTAACCTGACCCAATGGCTGGAAATCGCGCGGCGGCTGTATCGGCTGAACAGTCAGGGCCGCATCGTGCTGGATTATGACCAGAGCATCGCCGAGCCCTTCCGCGCGCCCGGGGGCGCTGCAGGCGTGGACCTGTGGCCTGCCTTTGCGGCACTGAGCGACATTCCGTTGACGCTGGTGCGGGGTGAACTGAGCGATCTGCTCACACGGGAGACTGCCGCGAAGATGCAGGAGCGCCTGCCGCAGCTGGAGGTCGTCACCGTGCCCCGCGTTGGACATGCGCCGACGCTTGAAGAGCCCGATGCACAGTCCGCTATTGATCGGCTGCTCGAAAAGATGTTGATGAAGCCATGAGGATTTGTCCGGACAACCAGAAGCTTAAAGGTCGTCCGTTGCGCGTGCTCCAAATGCACGAGAGTTTCGATCTGGGTGGCAAGGAATCCCGGATGGTTCGCCTGATGAATCATTGGGGCAGCCGGATGACTCACGATATCTTGTTGGTGGATCGCGCGGCGACCGGGGCGAAGGATGCCCTCGATCCTGATCTGGCCGTGCGATTTCTGGATGAGGGCTGCGTCGATGGCCCACGCAAACTCAGCAAATATCTGGCTGTTGCTCATTTGATGCGCGGTTATGATTTGGTGCTCACCTTCAACTGGGGCGGGATCGACGGCGCGATGGCGCATAGTGCGCTGCGCCGTCTCAAGCGCCTGCCGCCGCTCATTCACCATGAGGATGGCTTCGAGGCGGAGGAAGCATTCGTCCGTCAGGCGACTCGCAATCGCTATCGCCAATGCGCCCTGCGCAGCGCCTCGGCGCTCATCGTGCCCTCAAATGAGCTGGCGCATCTCGCGCAGAGCGAGTGGCGGCAGGCGGCATCCAAAGTTCATCAAATCCCCAACGGCATCGATGTGGCTGCTTATGCCGGGTGCCGCGCGACCTCTGCCATTCCGGGGCTGGTGCCCGATGGCCGCTTGATCGTCGGCACGGTGGCAGGGCTCACGCGGGTCAAAAATTTGCGCAAGCTGGTCCGCGCAGTGGCGCCGCTGCAAGACAAGGTGCGCCTCGTCATCGTGGGCGATGGCCCTGAACGGGAAGCGATCCGCGCGGAAGCCTGCGCGCAGGGCATGACGGACATGGTGCTGCCCGGCTTCCTGCCGCGCCCGCAGGATTATGTCGGCGCGTTCGATATTTTCGCGCTCTCCTCGGATAGCGAGCAATTCCCCATCTCGCTGGCCGAGGCGATGGCGGCGGGGCTGCCGGTCGTCTCCACCGATGTGGGCGATGCGATGGCGATGGTCTCGCCGGATAACCGGCCTTTCATCATCGCGCATGATGAGGCGGACGATGTCGAGATGTTCACTGATGCTGTGGCGGAACTCGCGGATGATGAAGCATTGCGCAGCAAGATTGGCGAGGCCAATCGCAAGCGGGCGCTGCGCTGTCTCGATGAGGCGGTGATGATCGGGCTTTATGCCAAGCTTTATGGGCGCGCAGTGGGGGATGAGGGACTGCTCACGCAGGGGCAGGTGCAGCTTACTACACCTGCTCTTCAGGGGATCGTTGCGAATTGACCTACGTCACCCCGGACTTTGATCCGGGGTCCCGCTGCCTTGTGGGCTGTTTGCTGATCGTTGTTGCTCCCCTCCTCTTCAGAGGAGGGGCCGGGGGTGGTGGATGGCCACGTCCGGCACGCATAAACGCTGATGCCGATGTTGTAACACCACCCCCAACCCCTCCTCTGAAGAGGAGGGGCTTAAGACTATTCCGCCTGCAGATGCGCCTAGCCACCATCGCTTCACCGGACATATCTGGCATTCATTCTGGAATTGTGGCATTTCAGTACCTAGTTTGCACAAAAGGCTGTTAAGGGCGCCCGGCGCTGGTCGTTTTGGCCGCGTGAAGGGGCGCTGAGGAGTATCGCTTGTTCAAGGGCTTGAAGCCGATCGTCTATGGCGGTCGCGAGGTGTGGCCAATCGTCGAGGGCGGCAAGGGTGTCGCAGTCTCGAATCACATGAGTTCCGGAGCCTGGGCTGCCGCTGGTGGCATAGGCACCGTTTCGGCAGTGAATGCGGACAGCTACGACGGCGATGGCAACCTCATTCCCCAGCTCTACCACGGTCGCACGCGTCAGCTGCGCCATGAGGAGCTTGTTGCCTACGCCATCGAGGGTGGCGTGCAGCAGGTGCGGCAGGCCTATGAACTGGCAGGCGGCAATGGCGCGATCAACATCAACGTGCTTTGGGAAATGGGCGGCGCGCAGCGCGTGCTGCAAGGCGTTCTGGAGCGCACCAAGGGCATGGTCTCAGGCGTCACCTGCGGCGCAGGCATGCCCTATAAGCTGAGCGAAATCGCCGCGCAGCATAATGTCAGCTATCTGCCTATCGTCAGCTCGGGGCGTGCCTTCCGCGCATTGTGGAAGCGCTCCTATCACAAGGCTGCCGAGTGGCTGGCGGCTGTGGTTTATGAAGATCCCTGGCTGGCGGGCGGCCATAATGGCCTTTCCAATGCGGAAGACCCGACCAAGCCGGAAGATCCCTTTCCCCGCGTAAAGGCGCTGCGCGACACCATGCGCGAGGGCGGCATCAGCGATGATGTGCCGATCGTGATGGCCGGTGGCGTGTGGTATCTGCGCGACTGGAGTGACTGGATCGACAATCCCGAGCTTGGCGCGATTGCCTTCCAGTTCGGCACGCGGCCACTGCTCACGCAGGAAAGCCCCATTCCGCAGGATTGGAAGAACAAGCTGACGACCCTCAATGAAGGCGACATCCTGCTGCACCGCTTCTCGCCGACGGGTTTCTATTCCTCGGCGATCCGCAATCCCTTCATCCGCGATCTTGAGGCGCGCTCGGAGCGCCAGATCGCTTTCTCGCTGGAGCAGGCGGGCGATCATCAGTTCCAGCTTGATGTCGGCGTGAAGGGCCGCAACTTCTGGGTGACGCGCAATGATCTGTTGCGGGCACGCGAATGGGTGTTGCAGGGCTTTGAGAGTGCACTGAAGACGCCGGACAATACGCTGGTGTTCGTGAGCGATCCCGAGCGGGCGGAAATCCGCAAGGATCAGGCCGATTGCATGGGCTGCCTCTCACACTGCAGCTTCTCGGCCTGGAAAGATCATGATGATTTCTCCACCGGGCGTCTGGCCGATCCGCGCAGCTTCTGCATCCAGAAGGCGCTGCAGGAAGCCGTGCATGGCGGCGATATCGATCGCAACCTGCTGTTCGCGGGCCATAGCGCGTTCCGATTTAAGCAGGATCCCTTCTATTCCAACGGATTCGTGCCGACGGTGAAGCAGCTCGTCGACCGCATCCTGACCGGGGATTGACGAGCATGATGCGCGCACCAGACATGCCCGGCCTTGCCGTGTTGCGTTACAGGGCGGCTGACTATCAGGTCATCCGCCCCGGTCGCTTCGTCATCTGCGCTGTGAGCGGGGTGGAGATTCCATTGAGCACCTTGGCTTATTGGAGCGAAGCGCGGCAGGAGGCTTATCGTAGCGCTGTGGAATCCACCAAGGCGTTGGCTGGGTAGGCTACTTCCTTCGTCACCCCGGACTTGATCCGGGGTCCCGCTGCCTTATTGGCGGGCTTTGAAGGTAGAAAGCGGGATCCCGGATCAAGTCCGGGATGACGTAGTGTTGGGTGGCGAGGATGTGGTGTTGGTCGGCAAGATAGCCGATCAAACCAGCGCGCAAATCAAACCCAGCCCTCAAGAATCTGATCCGGCGGCCGATCGCCGCTCACCCACATGCGGATGCTTGCGATGACCCGCTCACCCGTCGCGATGCGGCCCTCGAACGTGGCGGACCCCATATGCGGCGTCATCACCACATTGGGCAGCGCGAGCAGGCGCGGATCGATGCGTGGCTCGAACTCCCACACATCCAGCCCTGCGCCAGCCAGACGGCCAGCTTCCAGCGCCTCGACCAGCGCCTCTTCATCCACAATGCCGCCGCGCGAGGCATTGATGAGATAGACATGGGGCCGCAGCAGCGCGATGCGGCGCCGGTCCATCATATCTTCGCTCTCCGCGTTGCGCGGGGTGTGGATCGTCAGAATGTCGATGGCCGCCAGCATCTCATCGAGATCGGCATGCCAGGTCGCGTCCAGCTCCGCCTCGACAACGTCGGGCAGGCGATTGCGGTTGTGATAATGGATCGAAAGCCCAAAAGCCCGCGCCCGCCGCGCAACCGCCCGGCCAATCCGCCCCATCCCGATGATGCCGAGAGCCTTGCCGCCGATGCGGTGCCCAAGCATGTTGCTGGGGCTCCAGCCCGCCCAGTGGCCCGAGCGCACCAGCTTCTCGCCCTCGGCCAGCCTGCGCGGCACGGAGACGATGAGCGCCATCGTCATGTCGGCGGTGTCTTCGGTCAGCACGCCGGGCGTGTTGGTGACGATGATGGCGCGTGCGCGGGCGGCCTTGAGGTCGATATGATTTACGCCCGCGCCATAATTGGCGATGAGTTGCAGGCGCTCGCCAGCCTGCGCGATCAGCGCGGCATCCAGATCGTCCGTCACGGTCGGCACCAGCACGTCGCAGTCTTGCATCGCGGCGGCGAGTTCATCGCGGGTCATCGGGTGATCATCGGCATTGAAGCGGGTGTCGAATAGCTCCGCCATGCGGGCTTCCACTGCCTGAGGCAGGCGCCGCGTGACGATGACGCGGGGCAAAGCGGGCCGGGGACGCCTGGACATGCCCGGCGAATGCTCCGGGGAGGCCGCCAAGGTCAAGCGGCAATTGCACCGATCGGCGCCAGCATGTGGATCAGCGCTTCCGTCGCCAGCAAATCGGGCTTATCGCGCAAACATGGTCGCTTGCGCGGCATGTGGGAGATTACGGACATGATATCGCGCTTTGCGCTGCTCGCCGCTGTAGTGCTGGGTCTTGGCATGGGCGCTGACGAGGCGGCCGCCCAGACGAGCAAGCCGGTCCCCTATTGGGCATCGCTTGCCAAGGGCGAGGCGCGGATGCGCGTTGGCCCGAGCGCGGACTATCCTGCAAGCTGGATTTATCAGCGGCGCGATCTGCCGGTGAAGGTGCTGGAGGTCTATACCAATTGGCGCAAGATCGAAGACCCGGACGGCACGCAGGGCTGGATGCATGTGCGCCTGCTCAAGGATGAGCCGACCGCGATGGTGAAAGGCGGCATTGCCCAGATGCGCGATGGCCCGTCAGACTCCGCCCGCCTGCTCCTGCGGCTGGAGCCGGGCGTCGTCGGGCGGCTATCGGGATGTGCCGATGGCTGGTGCGCGCTGGAAGTGAATAGTAAGCGCGGCTATGTGCTCGCCAGCAGCCTGTGGGGCGCGACTGAGTGATGGGTTGATCAGCGGGGGAGCGCTGCGGCCTCCCGCGCGAGCTTTTCAACCATAGCCGGATCGAGCGGACCTTTGGGGACGACCCAGCTGCCGCCCACGCAGCCGACGAAGGACTGCGCCAGCCATTCGGGCGCACTCTCCGCGCTGATGCCGCCTGTTGGGCAGAAGCGCACGCCACCAAAGGGTGCGGAGAGGGCCTTGAGCGCAGGCAGCCCGCCACTCGTTGAAGCCGGGAAGAATTTGAAGCGATTGAGCCCAAGGTCCAGCCCGCGCATGATGTCGGCCGCCGTGGCGATTCCCGGTAGCAGTGCGGTGCCTGAGGCGATGGCGGCTTTGCCCAGCGGCTCCGTCAGGCCGGGCGACACGATGAACTTTGCGCCTGCCTCCAGCGCCTGATCGAGCTGCCGGGGGTTGAGCACCGTGCCTGCGCCAACCACTGCGCCCGGCACGCTCGCCATCTCGCGCATCACTTCAAGCGCGGCGGGCGTGCGCATCGTCACTTCCAGCGCGGGCAGGCCACCGGCGACAAGCGCCTGCGCCAGCGCCACCGCATCCGCCACATTCTCCACGATCAGCACCGGGATCACCGGCGCGAGCGCCATTACGTCATCGACAGTCATGCTCATGCTTTCTTCTCTCGCCAGGCGGCTGCGGCGCCATACAGGCCAATTTCGGGATGAGTTGCGAGCCGCACGGGAATGGAGCGCATCAGCCCTTCATAGCGCCCCTTGGCAGTGAAGCGATCGTGGAAGGCGCTGTCATTTACCAGAAAATCGCGCATCCGCTGGGTGAGGCCGCCTGCCAGCACGACATGATGCGGGCCATGCGCCAAGGCCAGATCGCCAGCGACCGCGCCATAGCTCATGCACAGGCGTTCCAGCGCTGAGCGGGCAAGAGGGTTGCTGCCATCGAGCGCGGCGGCCCACAGATCAGCATCGTTCATCAGCGTGACTGGCGCGTGGCTGTTTGTTGCCAGCGCCTTGTAGATGGTGTTGAGTCCGGGGCCAGAGACGATCCGCTCGGTCGAAACACGCACAAGATCCTTGCGCAATTGATCGAGGATGCCGTCCTCCAGCGCATCAAGCGGCGCGAAATCGAGATGCCCGCCCTCGGTCGCCACAATATGCGGTTCGCCATCGTCGAACGCGATCATCGCCACGCCAAGGCCAGTGCCGGGTCCAACGATTGTCACCGATCCATCGTGCGGCAGCGGCTCGTCCGGCCCGAACAGCAGTGGCATTTCCGCCATCGGCAACCGCGAGACGGCATGGGCGACCGCCTCGAAATCATTGACCAACCGTACCTTGCTGACGTCCAGATCAGCGCAAAGCTGAGCCGGGCGGATTACCCAGCTCGAATTGGTGAGCTTTATGACGTCCCGGCCAATCGCGGTTGCAAAGGCGATTGAGACGCGCTCAGGCGGCGGGCCATCATCCTCGGCGAGGAAGGCGCGCCAGCAGGCTTGCAGGCTGGGATGGTCGGACACCTTATATTTTCGCACGGTGCCGAGCGTGGGAATGCCGCGCGCGTCCAGCGTGGCGCGTGCAAAGCGGGCATTGGTCCCGCCAATATCGGCCGCAATCAGCTCAGTCATATTTCGGTATCCATTGCGGCGAGGAGCGGCGATGCGCCCGCCTCTGCAAGGTCGCTATTATGGCGGAAGAGCGCGAAAAGCTCGCGGCCCGTGTCGAATGGCGGCGGCGGAACGACAGCTTGCTCGCGCGCCTCCCATTCAGTCGCATCGACCAGCGCCTCAAGCTTGCCCTCGACGGCACAGACCCGCACAACATCACCATCGCGCAGCTTGCCGATGGGGCCGCCACCCAGCGCCTCGGGTGAGAGGTGGATCGCAGCGGGCACCTTGCCGCTCGCGCCGGACATGCGGCCATCAGTGACAAGCGCGACCTTGAAGCCCTTATCCTGCAACACGCCGAGCGGCGGGGTGAGCTTGTGCAGCTCCGGCATCCCATTGGCGCGTGGCCCCTGAAAGCGCACGACCACGACCACGTCGCGGTCCAGCTCGCCGGTCTTGAAGGCGGCCATCACCTCGTCCTGATCGGCGAACACCCGGCAAGGCGCTTCGATGGTCAGGCGCGACGGATCGACCGCGCTGGTCTTCATGATGCAGCGGCCAAGATTGCCCGCCAGCAAGGTCATGCCGCCATCGGCACGGAAGGGGTTGGAGACCGGTCGCAGGATCGTCTCATCGCCTGGCGACGTCGGGATCTCATCCCAGATCAGCGCATCATCCTTGAACGTTGGCGTGCGGCCATAATCGGTGAGGTCCGCACGGGCGACGGTCATGATGTTCCGGTGCAGCAGGCCATTGGCGAGCAATTCGGTGATAATCCACGCCATGCCGCCCGCCGCCTGAAACTGGTTCACATCGTCCGACCCATTGGGATAGACGCGCGCCAGCAGCGGCACGACGGCGGAGAGATCGGCAAGGTCGGTCCAGTCGATCACGATGCCCGCCGCCCGCGCAATGGCGGGCAGGTGGATGGCATGATTGGTCGAGCCGCCGGTCGCCAGCAGGCCAATCGCGGCATTCACGATCGCCTTCTCATCCACACAATGCCCGAGCGGGCGATAATCATCGCCATCCCAGCCGATGGAGGCGACGCGATGCACGGCGGCGCGGGTCAATTCGCTGCGCAGCTTGGTGCCGGGGTTGATGAAGGCAGCGCCGGGCATGTGCAGCCCCATCACTTCCATCATCATCTGGTTGGTGTTGGCCGTGCCATAGAATGTGCAGGTGCCCGCGCCATGATAGCTGGCGGATTCGCTCTCCAACAGTTCCTCACGTCCAACCTTGCCCTCGGCATAAAGCTGGCGGATGCGCTGCTTCTCCTTGTTGGCAAGGCCGGAGGGCATGGGGCCGGATGGGATGAAGATGGTCGGCAAATGCCCAAAGCGCAACGCGCCCATGAGCAGGCCGGGGACGATCTTGTCGCAAATGCCCAGCATCAGTCCGCCCTCGAACATGGCATGGCTCAGCGCAATCGCGGTCGAGAGGGCAATGGTGTCGCGCGAGAAGAGCGAGAGCTCCATGCCCGCCAAACCCTGCGTCACGCCGTCGCACATGGCCGGAACGCCGCCCGCAACCTGCGCCGTCGCGCCCACTTCACGCGCGGCGATCTTGATCGCCTCGGGATAGCGGCCATAGGGCTGATGGGCCGAGAGCATGTCGTTATAGGCGGTCACGATGCCGATGTTCATGGCGCCGCCACTGCGGATGACCGGCTTATCCTCGCCACTGGCGGCAAAGCCATGCGCAAGGTTTCCGCAGGAGAGATTATCCCGATTGGTGCCAGCTTCGCGCCCGCGCTCGATCAGGTTGAGATATTTCATGCGGCTTTTCGCGCTGCGCTCGATCACGCGATCGGTCACGCGGGCGATGGTGGGGTGCAGTTCAGTCATACCAGCTTGCTCCGTCGCGCTCGATCAAAGCAATACCCGCCGATGGCCCCCAAGTTCCGGCCGCATAATGCACGACCTTCTGGCCGCTTTCCCGCCAGCCATTGGTGATCGAATCGATCCACGTCCATTGTGCTTCCACCTCATCCCGGCGGACGAACAGCGTGGTGTCGCCTTCCAGCAGATCGAGCAGCAACCGCTCATAAGCGATCCGCCGCCGTGCGCCTGCGAAGGCATGAGTGAGCGACACGTCGAGGCCGACTTCCTGCAGCTTCACGCCATCGCGATCCAGACCCGGGCGCTTGGCCATGATGTTGAGGCGGATCGCCTCTTCCGGCTGCAGGCGGATGATAAGCGAGTTGGGTTCCATCGCCCGATCATAGCCATTGCGCGCAAAGATGCTGTGCGTGACCGGCTTGAACTGGATGAGAATTTCCGACTGGCGATTGGGCATGCATTTGCCGGTGCGCAGATAGAAGGGCACGCCGGTCCAGCGCCAATTATCGATATGGGCCTTGAGTGCCACGAAGGTTTCCGTGTCGCTCTCCTTGCCCAGTTCATCGGCATAGCCAGCGATGATCTTGCCCTTCACCGCGCCATCGCGATATTGCCCGCGCACGCTGTGGGTGCGCACGCTTTCCGGGTCCATCGGGCGGAGCGATCGCAGCGCCTTCACCTTCTCGTCACGCACAGAGGTGGAGTCCATGCGGGCAGGCGGCTCCATCGCGATGATGGAGAGAATCTGGAGCATATGGTTCTGCACCATGTCCTTGAGCGCGCCTACGCCATCATAATAGGAGACACGGCCTTCCAGCCCCACCGTCTCGGCCACGGTGATCTGCACATGGTCGATGGCGCCGCTGTTCCAGAGCGGCTCGAACAGGCGATTGCCAAAGCGCAGCGCCATCAGGTTCTGCACCGTCTCCTTGCCGAGATAATGGTCGACGCGGAAAATCTGGTCCTCGGCAAACAGTGCGCCGATGGCGTTATTGACGTCCTTGGAGGAGGCGAGATCCTTGCCGATGGGCTTCTCCATCGCAATCCGCGTGGTCTCGGTGACAAGGCCAGTATTGGCAAGGCCCTGCGCCGTGGGCGCGAACAGGGATGGCGGCGTGGAGAGATAGACGGCGACCGGCCCATCGCCCAGCGCCTTGGCCCGCTCTGCCAGCGTCTTGAACTGCGCATCATTGCCAGCTTCCACCGCGCAATAGCCGATGATCGCTAGAAAAGTGGAGACACGCTGCTCATCCATATGCTCGGCAGCAACATAGGTTTGCAGCGCCTCGCGGACGGTTTCACCAAAGGCGCTATCATCCATTGCCGTGCGACCGGAGGCCAAAATGCGGAACCCCTCCGGCAACAATCCATCGCAAAACAGATGATAGAGCGATGGGAAGAGCATCCGATGGGCGAGGTCGCCCGTGGCCCCGAACAGGATCAATGTTGCAGATTTCAGGTGCAATTACTGCCCTTTCAGAGTGTCAGGCGGGTCGGATCGGGAAGGGGCAAGCTTACAGTCACCATGCAACGTTGTGCAACCGCACAATCGGGCAGCGCATCAATTATGAGCGCCAGCTAGTGCGAGAACCACGCCTGTGACCACCAGCAACAGCCCGGCAATCTCACTGCGCTGCAGTCGTTCGCGCAGATAGAAATGCGCGAAGCTGAGCGTGAAAATGACTTCGCTCTGCCCCACGATCCGCACCAGCGCGACCGGCGCGGTGGCAAAGCCGGTGAACCAGCAGGCGGACCCCACCGATGAAAGCAGGCCGACCTGCCCGGAGATGCGCCAGGTAGAGAAGACTGCACGCACCTGCTCCGGCTCGCGGATCGTCACCCAGGCACCTTGCATCAGAACCTGCAATGCCACCGTGATGGAAAGGACGGTGAGCGCTGCGGAAATGGGATCGCTCGTGCCCACCTCGATCGTCGCGAGCCGCACGCCGACGGCGGTGAAGGCGAAGAACAGCCCTGAGGCAATGCCATAGCGCGCCGCTGGCTGCCCGAGCGCGCGGATGAAATCGCCTGCGCTCATGCGCTTGCCTCCGGTGGAGAGGATCATCACACCGACGATCCCGGCGCCGATGCCGAGCCATGCGAGCAGGCTTAATCGCTCGCCGAGCAGCAGCATCGAAAGCAGCGCGCCCTGTGCCGCTTCGGTCTTTGAGTAAGCAGTGCCGACGATGAAATTGCGGTGCTGGAACGCCATGAGCAGCAGGTTCGTCGCGATGATCTGCGCCAGCCCCGCTGCGGCGCTGAACGCGACGACTGACCAGCCAAAACTTGCCCAACCGCCCGCTGCGATCAGCTGATGATAGATGATCGTGATGCAGAGCGCGAAGGGCAGGCCATACAGATAGCGCACCAGCCCCGCGGCATTCACGGACAGCGTCTTGCCCACTTGCCGCTGCACAGCGGTGCGCCACGCCTGCAACGCACCGCCAATCAGCGTCGCGGGCAGCCAGATGGGCGACGTGATCATCGCGGCAGGCGCGCCGCCATCATGCCTTTTCTAGCAGACCTTCCGCTGCGATCTTCTCTTTCCACATCGCGGGGGCCAGTTTGTGGACATTCGCCCCCTCGCTATCCACCGCGACCGTCACGGGGAAATCCTGTACCTCAAACTCGTAAATGGCTTCCATGCCAAGGTCCGCAAAGCCAACGACCTTGCTGCCCTTGATCGCCCGCGCGACCAGATAGGCCGCGCCGCCCACGGCCATGAGATAAGCGCTTTGATGGTCGCGAATGGCATCGACCGCCATCGGGCCGCGCTCGGCCTTGCCGACCATTGCGAGCAGGCCCTGCTCCAGCATCATGCGGGTGAAGCTATCCATGCGGGTAGCCGTGGTGGGGCCGGCGGGGCCGACAACTTCCTCACCGACCGGATCGACCGGGCCGACATAATAGATGACGCGACCTTTGAACTCGACGGGCAGTTGCTCGCCATTTGCCAGCATATCCTTGATGCGCTTGTGCGCGGCATCGCGGCCCGTGAGCATCTTGCCGTTGAGCAGCAGCCGGTCGCCCTGCTTCCAGCTTTGCACCACCTCGGGCGTGAGCGCATCGAGGTCGACGCGGATCGCGGCCTTGTCCGGCTTCCAGTCCACATTGGGCCACTCGTCCAGCTTGGGCGCTTCGAGATAGGCCGGGCCAGCGCCATTCAGCGAGAAATGCGCGTGGCGTGTGGCGGCGCAATTGGGGATCATCGCGACCGGCTTTCCCGCCGCATGGCAAGGTGCGTCGAGGATCTTCACGTCGAGAATGGTGGCGAGGCCGCCAAGGCCCTGCGCGCCGATGCCGAGCGCATTCACCTTGTCGAAAATCTCGATCCGCAGGGCTTCGAGATCGTTCTGCGGCCCGCGCTCCTTGAGCGATGCCATGTCGATCTGCTCCATCAGCGCCTTTTTGGCGAGCAGCACGCAATGCTCCGCCGTACCGCCAATGCCGATGCCGAGCATGCCGGGCGGGCACCAGCCAGCGCCCATTTGCGGCAGCATCTCCAGCACCCAATCGACGATATTGTCGCTGGGATTCATCATCTTGAACTTGGACTTATTCTCGCTGCCGCCGCCCTTGGCTGCCACATCCACATGCACATGATGGCCCGGCACCATCTCGACATGCAGCACGGACGGCGTATTATCCTTGGTGTTGCGGCGAGTGAAGGCAGGGTCGGTCAGCACCGATGCGCGCAGCTTGTTCTCCGGGTGGAGATAAGCGCGGCGCACGCCTTCATCGACAACCTCCTGCAGCGATTTGCTGGTGTCATCAAGGCGGCAATCCATGCCCCATTTGATGAACACGTTCACGATGCCGGTATCCTGGCAGATCGGGCGATGCCCCTCGGCGCACATGCGGCTGTTCGTGAGGATCTGCGCAATCGCATCTTTGGCCGCCGGGCTCTGCTCTGCCTCATAGGCCACGCCCAGCGCGCGGATATAATCCATCGGGTGGTAATAGCTGATGAACTGGAGCGCGTCGGCAACGCTTTCGATGAGATCGGCGGTCTTGATGATGACGGTCATGGCACTATCCCTTTGCTGAAGGGCGGATAGGACGGTGCGGCGTCCGGTTCAAGCGCCTCTGCTGCAAACTTGCTAAGGGCGTGCGGGCGAGGGATAAGGGCGGCGGAGCCCGGCCTCACTGGCGGGGTATGGGGAGGACCGTCATGGGTCAGATTTTCGGCACAATCATTGTTGGGCTTATCGTGGGGGCGCTGGCCCGCTTCTTCTATCCCGGCGCAGTGCCGATGGGCTGGATCGCGACGATCCTGCTCGGCATTGGCGGCTCGCTGCTCGGCGGCGCGATCCCGCGCTTGTTCAGCAAAGGCAGGTCCGTGCGCCCGTTCGAACCCGCTGGTCTGATCGGATCGGTGCTGGGCGCATTCCTGATCATCTTCCTCGTTCGCGCGCTGTAAAGCTCAGGCGAATAGTGGCAGCGCCTCTACATCGGCAAGGCTGATCGAGAGGTCGAATATGTCGCGCAAAGCCGCGTGATAGGCGGTGGGGCTGGCGAGTATCTGCTCGCTGGTCCCAACCTGCGCATCATATAGCTTGAGCGCTGTCTCGGTGAGCGCCGCAAAGCCGCCCGGTGTCACGATGCTCACCACATGCGCAGTCACAAAGCGCGTTTCTGGCCGGGTCGATGTCCAGTGATTGCAAAGCTCAAGGTCTATCGGCGCGACTGGCGAAAGATCGAACACAAATTGAGGCTTCCACGCGTCGTCCGGCGATGCGCGATTGTCCATCGCGGCAGAGGTGCCGCCCCGCTCCAGCACCCATTCGCCACCCAGCGAGCCTGCCTCGCCTATTTTGCGCACCCTGTGCATCGCGCCGTCATCGGTTGAAGCGCTGGCGCCGTCGCGCAGCGGCAAGGGCGGCGCAAAGCTGCCGCCAAAACCGGCATCGGCAATCCATGGTTCGCCGTCGATCTCCAGCAGCAGCAGGGTGTGCGTTCGTGATGGAACATCCCCCGGAACCAGCCCAAGCTGCACGCGCCCCAGCAGCGGGCGCGATGGCAAGCCGATGAGCGCCAGCATATCCGCAAACAGCCGGTTCTGCTCGTAGCAATAGCCACCGCGCCGCTGTGTTACCAGTTTATCGAACACGCTGTCGGCATCGATCCGGATCGTGCGCCCAAGCGGAATGTCCAGATTCTCAAAGGCGATCGCGTGGCGATGTGCCTTCTGCACCTGCGTCAGGCCAGCAACATCGGCGGACGGCGCTGCATCCAGTTTGAGGCGCTCAAAATAAGCGGCAAGGCGATCCGAGTTAGTCATCATGCGTCGCGATTCTCCAATGCCTCGCTCGCATCCATCCACAGTCGCTCGGCGGTTTCAATTCTGGTCTCGATGTCGGCGCGGCGCTTCATCAGCTCGGACATAGTGGCGCCTTTTTCCTGCGGTCCAGCCGTGGAGGGGTCGAACATCGCCTTGTCGAGCCTTGTTCGCGTGGCGGTCAGCTCCGCCAGCGCTTTCTCGGTTTTCTTCACATCCGCCTGCAAGCTTTTATAGCGATCCCGTGCTTCGGCGGCGGCGCGCTTGTCGCCCTTGCGGTCATTCTTCTGCCCGCCCTCTTTCGGCGCTGCGTTCGCACCCTTGCCGAGCACGAAATCGGTATAATCCTCAAGATTGCCATCATAAGGCAGCGCCTGTCCGCTATCGACCAGCACAAGCCGGTCCGCGACCAGCTCGATCATGTGCCGGTCATGGCTCACGATCACGACGGCGCCATTATAAGTGTTGAGTGCCTGCACCAAAGCCTCGCGCGAATCGACGTCCAGATGGTTCGTCGGCTCATCGAGGATCAGCAGATGCGGAGCATTGCGCGTGATGAGCGCCAGTGCCAGACGCGCGCGCTCGCCACCGGAGAGCGATCCCACCTTCTGCGTCGCGCGAATGCCGGAGAAGCCGAAGCGGCCCAACTGCGCACGCACCGCAGAGGGCGTTGCGCCCTTCATCTCGCGGGCCATATGCTCAAGCGGCGTATCGTCAACATCCAGCTCTTCCACCTGATATTGGGTGAAATAGCCGACATTCATCTTGCCCGATGCGCTCATCTCGCCAGCCATTGCGGGGAGTTGCGCCGCCAGCAGTCGCGCCAGCGTCGTCTTGCCGTTACCATTCTTGCCGAGCAGCGCGATCCGGTCATCGGGGTCGATGCGCAGGTTCAGCCGCTCAAGGATCGGCGTCTCATCATAGCCGACCGACGCCATATCGAGCGTGATGAGCGGTGGTCGCAGCGCTTCGGGATCCGGGAAATCGAAGGAGAGGCTTGGATCTTCCATCGCCGCCGCAATCGGCTGCATCCGGGCCAATGCCTTGGCGCGCGATTGCGCCTGTTTGGCAGTGCTGGCGCGGGCGCTGTTGCGGGCGACATAATCCTGCAGCTTGGCGCGCTGGTTGGCCTGCTTCTCTCGCGCGGCGGCAATCTGCGCCAGCCGCTCGGCGCGCTGCCGCTCGAAGGCATCATAGCCGCCGGGATAAAGCGTCACCTTGCCGCCCTCCAGGTGGAGGATATGATCGACCACATTATTCAGCAGATCGCGCTCATGGCTGATGACCAGCACCGTGCCGCGATAATCCTTGAGGAAATTCTCCAGCCACAAGGTCGCTTCAAGATCGAGATGGTTGGAAGGCTCATCGAGCAGCAGCAGGTCCGGCTCGGAGAAGAGCAGGGCGCCCAATGCCACGCGCATCTTCCAGCCGCCCGAATAGCTATCGAGCGGACGACCCTGCATCTCCTCGTCAAAACCAAGGCCGGTAAGGATGCGGCCCGCTCGGGCAGGGGCGCTGTATGCATCGATCGTGATGAGCCGCTCATGCACATCGCCCAGCCGATCCGGATCGGTGCAGGTTTCGCTCTCCGCCAGCAACGCGTCACGCTCAAGATCGGCGGCGAGCACCGTCTCGAACGGCGTCGCCGTGCCGCTCGGCGCTTCCTGGGCGATATAGCCAAGCTTGGTGTCGCGCGGCATGTCGACCGATCCCTCGTCCGGGTCGATCTCACCGATGATCGTTTTCATCAGCGTGGATTTGCCGGCGCCATTGCGGCCGATCAGCCCCACGCGGGACCGGGGCGGCAAAGCAGCGCCCGCACGGTCGATGATGATGCGGCCACCAAGGCGCACGGTGATGTCATTAATATTCAGCATGGCGCGCCGTTAGAGCTTTTTCGCGCCGGGGGGAACCGCTGTCGTGCGTGAGCGGCGATAGCGCCTATTTAAATCGGTTGAGCTTGACCGCGTAGCGGTAAAGCCTGGGCGGCACCCAGTCGCGCAGCAGATGATCGAACTGCACGCGCCGATCCGCCTTGTCGCCGGTTCCGGGACGCGCTTTGAACACGGTCGTGCGCTCGGGTGTCTTCATTAGCCCTTCCTCGCTCGCCGTATAATAATAGGTGGCGATGGAGCGCCGCGCGCGATCTGGCGGACAACGCACCGGGTCCGGCTGGCCGTGGAAGCTATCGAGTGCGGTGTTGAACACGACCGCCCGGCCAATCAGCGGCGTGATGCGATGCTGGCAGCTTTCCATCTTCTGATCCCACAATTCCAGCTGACCGCCCCAATCCTCGGACCAGTCATCATTGAGATAGACGAGCAGGTTGAGTCGGCGCTCCAGCTTGAGCGGCTTGTGGAGATTGAAATCGGCATGAACGCCCAGATGACCGCCGCTCTTTGTCTCATGCAAGCCGCCGCCCACGTAATAGGGGTCAGCAATCAGTCCCTTGATACCCGTCATCGCCTGCAAGAAGCGCAACACTGCAGGGCTATTCAGTTCGGTCACGAGATTTCGCAGGCGCCGCCCCAGAATTTCGCTTGGCTGGAACTGAAATTTTAATCGCTCCTGCTCGCGCTGGAAATAGCTTTTGCCGTCAGTGTCCGGAAATTCAGGCAGCAATCCGCGCAGAAAATCGATCGGAAGAAACTCTTCCATCACAATGTGCGGGAAGGGCTGCGCCGTCTGATACTGCTCGGCGAGCGCCTTTCCGGCGGCCTTGCTCGCATCGTCATCGAAACAAATATACCCGTCCCGCTCCAGCGGCACCAGAATCGACATTGCGGACTAACCTTTCGACGCGTTGCAGCGTGTTCCAACGCGCCATTGCATATAAAACGGCACAAATTGGTTAAGCCAGATAATCAATCTGGAATATTTCTAACAGGCCGTCTTTAAACGATCCGCCGCAATCAGCTCTTCTTCTCATCGCCGCGGCACGCACCCACGCGCTTGGCATCGACCGTCATCTTCATGGTCATCTTGCCCATCGGGCCATTGCCTTCCGCCTGGGAATCCATCGCCATGCGGTAGCTGTCCGGTCCATATTCGCCATTCATGGTCATCGTCATGCGGCCGTGCTCGGCCCGATCGCATTTGAGCACGCCGGAGACTTTTCCGCCGCTCATGCTGAACCGATCATATTTGCAGCTCTTGTCTGCCGGATCACCCGTGAAGAAGGCTTTCTGCTGCTTCACATCTTCTTCCGTCACGCAACTCGCAAACGTCTGCTTGCCGCCCATCTGCGCTTTCATCTGCTCCTTGGCTTCAGGGGGCATGGCTGGAATATCGATCTCATTGACCGATACCGTGCCTTCCCAACGACCGGGATTGACCATCACGCCGCCATCCTTGGCGGTCGCCGCATCGACCTTCGCCTGAACTTCCGCTGGCGTTGCATTGGTCGCCGAAACGTCAGGGCCACTGTTGCACGCCGATAGTGTGAACAGTGCGGCAGTGATCAGAAGGGCAGCGCGCATTAGACATCCTCTTTTTGCGCCCGCGTCACGCAAAAGCGCCATCGGGCCATTTCAGCCTGATGGCGCTTCTGATCCTGCAGAGCAAGCCGGTCTGTAAGCGCCGGACCCACAAACCGATGAGTCCGGCGCTTTTCAATCAGGCGTAGACAGGCTTCGTGGCGCTCCTGCGGCGGCGCATGACCGCTCCGGCGAAGGCAAAGCCGCCGATCATCATGGCCCAGGTCGCTGGCTCAGGAACGGCTGCGGTCGTTGCTGTGATGACCGTGTTAGCGCGGGTCTCATAACCATAGCCGGTCAGGATGCCATTGGTCGTGAACACAAAGCCAGAATAGGCATCGCTGCCGACGAGCGCACGGCAGCCGAGGAAGTTATTGCCGTTTGAAGAAGCCACGTTGGTTGGTGAAGTGAACGAGGCATAGCTGCCGAACACGCCCGGACCATATTGCACCGTGCCACGGTTCGTGAAGCTAGGCGATGGCGTAACCGGAATGCTCAAGAAACCACCGAAAGACGAAAAGGCACCATTGGCGCTGGTCTGCACGTTTAGCGGCGCGAAGATGTTATTCGTTGCGCTGAGCGTGAAGGTGGCGCCCTGAACATTGAAGGAGAAGGGGGAAGAAACGAGATTGGCATTTGTCGTCACGATGACCGGTGCCGCCATGGCCGGGGCAGCAAGCATCGTGGCCGCTAGCAGCGGCAAATATTTTTGCAGTTTCATAAAGGGGGCTTTCTCTCTCGCAAACGCACCCACTGCGCATGCAGGTTAAGATACGTTAACCAATTGAAAAGGATGCTTCAGTTCATCGCAAATGCGCGAGGCGAGGCAGAACATTATAAGAGCGTGCGGCTGATCGATCCCGCTTTGTTCCAAGCCCCATTGCCGCCACCCGCCACAATTGCCATATCCCACACATGGTAATTCAGATCCGCACGACTCTCGATGAACCGGACACGGAGCGGTCCTTCATTCCCCACCGGCCAGCCCGGCCGGAGAAGGCGGAAGGGGGCAGGCGGTTCAACCTCGTCTCGGAATATCAACCGGCAGGCGACCAACCCACGGCCATTGCCGAGCTGGTGGAAAATGCGCTGGCGGGCGAGAAGGATCAGGTGCTGCTCGGCGTCACCGGATCGGGCAAAACCTTCACGATGGCCAAGGTGATCGAGGCGGTGCAGCGGCCCGCGCTCATCCTCGCGCCCAACAAGATCCTCGCCGCGCAGCTTTATGGCGAGTTCAAAAGCTTCTTCCCGGATAATGCCGTCGAATTCTTCGTCAGCTATTATGATTATTACCAGCCCGAGGCCTATGTCGCCCGGTCCGATACGTACATCGAGAAAGAAAGCTCGGTGAATGAGGGCATCGACCGGATGCGCCACTCGGCCACCCGTTCGTTGTTGGAGCGCGATGATGTGATCATCGTTGCGTCCGTCTCCTGCATTTACGGCATCGGCTCGGTCGAGACCTATTCGGCGATGACCTTCAGCCTGAAGAAGGGGGAAAGCGCGGACCAGCGCGAGATCATCCGCAAGCTGGTGGCCCTGCAATATAAGCGCAATGACACTGCCTTTGCGCGCGGCACCTTCCGTGTGCGGGGGGATAATCTCGAAATTTTCCCAAGCCATTATGAGGATAATGCCTGGCGCATCAGCTTTTTTGGCGATGAGATTGAGGATATTGTCGAGTTTGATCCGCTCTCGGGCAAGAAGGCCGCGAGCCTCGATTATGTGAAGGTCTTCCCCAACAGCCACCATGTCACGCCCGGCCCCACGCTCAAGCAGGCGATGGAGGCGATCCGCCATGAGCTGGCTGAACGGCTCAAGGAGCTGGTTTCCGAGAGCAAGCTTCTGGAAGCGCAGCGGCTGGAGCAGCGCACCAATTTCGATCTGGAGATGATTGCGGCGACCGGCAGTTGCGCGGGCATCGAGAATTATTCCCGCTTCCTCACGGGGCGGATGCCCGGCGAGCCGCCGCCGACTTTGTTCGAATATCTGCCCGAAAATGCGCTGCTCTTCGTGGATGAGAGCCACCAGACCGTGCCTCAGATCGGCGCGATGGCGCGGGGCGATCATCGCCGCAAGGTGACGCTCGCCGAATATGGCTTCCGCCTGCCAAGCTGCATCGACAATCGCCCGCTGCGCTTCAACGAGTGGGAAGCGATGCGCCCGCAGACGGTCAGCGTCTCGGCCACGCCCGGCAATTGGGAGATGGAGCAGACCGGCGGCACCTTCTCCGAGCAAGTCATTCGCCCGACCGGCCTCATCGATCCGCCGGTGGAGATCAAGCCGGTCGAGGATCAGGTGGATGACCTCATCAATGAGGCGCGGATTACGGCGGCCAAGGGCTATCGCACGCTCGTCACCACGCTCACCAAGCGCATGGCGGAGGATTTGACCGAGTTCATGCATGAGGCGGGGCTCAAGGTGCGCTACATGCATAGCGATGTGGAGACGCTAGAGCGCATCGAGCTGATCCGCGACCTGCGGCTCGGTGTCTATGATGTGCTCATCGGCATCAACCTGCTGCGTGAGGGGCTGGATATCCCGGAATGCGGGCTTGTCGGCATTCTCGATGCGGACAAGGAGGGCTTTTTGCGAAGCGAAACCTCGCTCATCCAGACGATCGGCCGCGCTGCGCGTAACGTGGATGGCCGGGTGATCCTCTATGCCGATCGCGTGACTGGCAGCATGGAGCGCGCGCTCAACGAGACTGGCCGCCGCCGCGAAAAGCAGGAGGCCTATAATCTCGAGCATGGCATCACGCCGACCACGATCAAGCGCAACATTGGCGACATCATCGCCCATGTCTCCAACAAGGATAGCGTGCTGGTCGAGACGGGCGACGAGAATCGCCCGCACATGGTCGGCCACAATCTGCGCGCCTATATCGAGGATCTGGAGAAGCAGATGCGCGCGGCTGCGGCGGATCTGGAGTTCGAGACGGCTGGGCGTTTGCGTGATGAGATCCGCAAGCTGGAAGCCGAGGAGCTTGGCTTGCCAGCGGACCAGCAGGTGACTGGGCAGGCTGCGCGCTATCAGCGCCGGGCGACCGAGGGCAAGCCGGGGACGCGGAAGATGCGGTATGGGAAGACGCAGCGGAAGGCGGGGCGGTAGGAACCTAAAACTTGTGAACAGCGCCTTCACAAGTCGCGTCCGTAGAGGTGCGTGGCGACGACGGTAAACGTCGATTCAAATCTGGAGCAAGTCGCGACAGATTAGATCGGCTGTTTAGGATTTTCGCGCATGAGCACCTTTTTTGATATCGAGACTGAGATCTGCTTCGAGGGCGGCGAGAGCTCTTTTGGGATTCACAGCAATTGTTTAAAATCAGCCCTACACTGCTTGGTGACCCAAGGGCCGGAGGCGCTTCGCCTTACATATTCGGCGGACCTTGCTTATAATTTTCCACGGCAAATTTGGAGCGGCAGTATCAACGATCAGTGGCGGATCACGTTCAACTGGTCTGGCGGAGGCGCAGAGAATGTCCGGATTGAGGACTATCACAGATGATGACGACCTGTTGGACAATGTCCATCCGGGTTCGATCCCGCGTGAGGATTTTCTGATCGGTAGCAAGATTTCGCTGGATGAAAAAGAGCCGGTCGATGCAAACATCGATCTGCGGTTGGCCCGTTATTTCGGAATGAGCGAAGGCTTTTTCCTTGGCCTGCAAATCGATTTCGATCTGGAGCAAGAGCGTCGCGCGCATGGCGATGAACTGGCCAAGATCACACGCCGCGCCGCCTGATCTCGCTTAGCCTAGCCTTCCTTCTCCCCCACAACCCGCTGATGCCGCCGCCCAATGCTCAGCCCCAGCACCGCCCATAGCCCCGCAATCACCGCGCCAGCCACGGCCACCGCACCGGTTGAGGCAATCGCCACAATCCCCGTATAGGCCCAGCCCGCCACGGCATCGCCGCCGCGATAGACGAAGGTGTCGATCACGTTCTTCGCCTTATATTTGGTTTCCTGATCGACGGCGGTGAACAGCATTTCACGGCCGGGCCGGATCAGCGCATATTCGCCCACCCGCCGCACGATCATCACGAAGGCGAGGATGGGGAAGGTTGCGATGAGCGACAACAGCCCGAAGCCGAACATCATAATCACCGGCACGGCCACCAGCAGCACCGAGACGCCAAGGCGCTTGGCGAGCCTGCCGGTGAAGAAGATCTGCACGAGGATGGTGAGCGATTGCACCACCGCATCTATGGTGGCGAACACGCGCGTTTGCTCGGCGCGGTCGCTGAAGGTTTCCGCCACGATGCGCGCCTGCTCGAAATAGAGGAAGGTGTTGGCGGTCGCGATGAAGATGACGAAGCCCGCAATCGCCAGCAGATAGGGCGAGCGCAGGATCAGCGTGAGGCCGCCCCATGCGGTGCCGCCGATGCGCTGACGGTTGGCCGCAGCGCTCGCGCCCGGCAGTTCGTTGCGATCCCGCCAGCGGAACAGAGCGCGGGCGCAGAGCAGGGTGGAGAGCAATAGGGCCGTGGAGAGAAAGAGCAGCCCCGCCTCGCCAAGCACGCCCACGAGGAAGCCCGAGAGCAAAGGCCCCACAAGTCCGCCGAGGCTCGCGCCTGCTGCGATCTGCCCAAACAGGCGGTGGCCTTGGTCAGGCGAAAAAAGGTCCGCCATCACGCTCCAGGCGATGGAGATGACGAACAGGTTCATGACCGACAGCCAGATATAAAAGCCGCGCGCCACCCAGATGTTGTCCGGGTCGATCATGAGGCTCGTTGCAAAACCACCCATCACCAAGGCGCAAAAGCCGTAGAGGATCGGCAGCAGGGTGCGGCGCGGCACCCGTTGCGCCAGCGCGCCATAGATGGGCACCACGACCAAAGTCGCCAGAAATGTGCCGGTGAACAGCCATTGCAGATTATCAACGCCGCCCGCAATGCCGAATGTTTCGCGCACGGGCCGGAGCATGAAATAGGAGGCGAAGAGCAGGAAGAAGAGCAGGAAGCCGAGCGCAACCGCTGGCACTTCATTGCGCTGCGCCACGATCAGGCCAGCGAGGATGCTCTTGTCGGCTGCGCTGTCACTGGCCATCGATCAATCGCTCCCTCACCCGATGTTCGGCACGCGGACGGCGCATCCTGACACGGCTACCTGTCTGCATGCAATGCGCGGCTTGTGGCACTGTAATAAATTGTCTCGGCTTGACGACGGCGTGCAGGACCCGAGCCGCCTTAATTGCCAGTCCAATGTGGCTTGAAAGCCGCTGAAGAGGAATAGATAAAGTCCACCTCGATGTGCGTTGAAGTTGCTGACAGCTAAGGAATTTCTGTCGCCGAAACTGGCGGTGCACACAGCCAAAATGCTTTGCTTCACGCGTCGTTCATCATGATATTGCGTAAGGATTTGGCGCGTTTGCAACGGCTTCCATGCGGGCTGGCTGGTCTGTGAGATGCGGAATATATTGCCTCTGCGAAGGGTTAGCGATATCCAGCTTGTCCGAAGTGAGTTATTCATATAATACACTGGCGGCGAAGAGCGCATCTGCGCAAGGGCAGCAAAAACCCATGAATTACGAAGCGAATATGAAATACGGCACGCTGTCTGCAGATCAGGGCGTCGATGAAGAGAGCAGGCGCAAGCGTCGCCGGCTCCTAATGATCGTTGGCGCCATCGTGCTTCTCGGCATCATCGCGCTGACCGTCTATCGCATGACGGGCGGCGGCGCGGATGAGGGGGAGCAGGTGAGCCAGGTTCCGCTCGTCACCGTTTCCATCCCGCAGCGCCAGTCCGTCACGCGCATCGCTAACGCCACGGGATCACTCGCCGCGCGGGTCGATATGCCGGTGAGTGTCGTGGGCGAGGGTGGCCGTGTCGTGTCCGTGACCGTTCAGCCGGGCGATTGGGTGAAGGCGGGGCAGGTTCTGGCGACCATCGAGCGCTCTGTGCAGACGCAGCAGACCGCGCAGCTTCAGGCAGCCGTGCAGGTCGCCCGTGCAGACGCCAAGCTCGCCCAGAATAATCTGGATCGCTCCAGGGCGCTGGTCGCCGATGGTTTCGTGTCCAAGGCCGATATCGATCAGAAGACAGCAACGCGCGATGCCGCCGCCGCGCGCGTGAACGTCGCGATCGCCCAGCTTAACGAGCAGCGCGCGCAGGTCGGTCGTCTGGATATTCGTGCGCCTGCCGCTGGTCTTGTGCTGACGCGTAGTGTCGAGCCGGGGCAAGTCGTTTCCGGTGGCAGCGGCGTGCTGTTCCGCATCGCGCGCGATGGCGAGATGGAGATGCGTGCGTCTCTCTCCGAGAATGAATTGGCGCAGCTCAAGGTCGGCACGGTGGCAAAGGTCACGCCGGTGGGGCTCACGCAAAGCTTTGAGGGGCGGGTCTGGCAGATTTCCCCGGTGATCGACGACACGACCCGTCAGGGCGTGGCGCGTATCGCTGTCGCCTATAATGAGGCGCTGCGTGCTGGCGGCTTTGCCAGCGCAGAGATTGCCATGGAGAATGTCAACGCGGCCGTACTGCCTGAATCGGCGGTGCAGAATGATGCCAAGGGCAGTTACGTGTATATTGTTGGCAAGGATAATAAGGTGGCGCGCCGTGATGTGACGACCGGCGCCGTGTCAGCGGCGGGCATTCCCATCGTGCGGGGCCTGGAAGGAAGCGAGCGCATCGTGCTGTTCGCTGGCGGCTTCCTCAACCCCGGCGAGGCAGTGAAGACACGCGTGGCGAGCACCCGCAAATAATCGGCGCTTGCTGCCGGATTGGTCCGGCGGCGGGATGGCAGACGAAACAGGACAGACCAGATGGGCCTTCGCAATATCTCGGCTTGGAGCATCCGCAATCCGGTGCCGCCGATCGTCCTGTTCGCTGCGCTGCTGCTTGCGGGCATCGTGGCGTTCATCAGAATGCCTGTGGTCGATAGCCCGGACATCGATTTCCCCGCAGTTCAGGTCCAGATCACGCAGCCCGGCGCCGCGCCGACCGAGATTGAAACGCAGATCACGCAGCGCGTGGAAGCGGCCGTGCGCGCTATCAATGGCGTGGATGAGATCCAGTCGACCGCAAAGGAAGGCAGCAGCGAGACCTTCGTGCAGTTCAAGATCGGTATCGATCCGAACGTGGCGACGCAGGAAGTGAAGAACGCCGTCGATCAGATCCGCAGCGATCTGCCCGATGGCATTTTAGAGCCATTCGTTGCCAAGGTGGAAGTTGGCGACACCGAGATTGCCTATTTCTCGGTGCAGGCATCGGACATGACGATCGAGCAATTGAGCTGGTTCGTCGATGATACCGTCGCCAAGCAATTGCTCGGCATTTCCGGCATGGCCCGTGTCGAGCGCGCGGGCGGTGTGGACCGCGAAATCCGGGTCATTCTCGATCCGCAAAAAATGCAGGCGCTGGGCGTCACGGCATCGCAGGTCAATCAGACGCTGCGGCAGGTCAATCAGAACGCCGCTGGCGGCCAGGCGGAGATTGCCGGGTCGCGCCAGTCCGTGCGTGTGCTGGGCAATGCGGCCAATGCTTATGAGCTTGGCGAGACGCAGATTTCTCTCAGCAATGGTCGCACCGTGCTGCTCTCGGATATCGGGACCGTATCGGATGGCTATGGCGAACAACGTCGGCTCGCCAAGGTGCGGGACAAGCAGGTCGTCAACTTCTCGATCGAGCGCGCAAAGGGCGCGTCCGATGTGGACGTGTTCGACAATACGATGGTCGCGCTCAAGAAGTTGGAAGCCGAAAATCCCGGTGTGAAATTCTATCAGCGCTTCACCAGCGTGAATTACACCAAGAACCAGTATAACAGCTCCATGCATGCGCTCATCGAGGGCGCGGTGCTGGCTGTCATCGTGGTGTTCATCTTCCTGCGGGATTGGCGCGCGACGCTGATCAGCGCCATCGCCATTCCGCTCTCCGCGATTCCCACTTTCTTCTTCATGGAATTGATGGGCTTCAACCTCAACTTCCTGTCGCTGCTCGCGCTGGGTCTGGTGGCGGGTGTGCTGGTCGATGATGCCATCGTGGAGATCGAGAATATCGTGCGCCACATGCGCATGGGCAAATCCGCCTATCAGGCGTCGATTGACGCTGCGGACGAAATTGGTCTTGCCGTGGTTGCGACCACCTTTTCCATCGTCGCGGTTTTCCTGCCCGTGGGCCTCATGCCGGGCATCTCGGGGCAATTCTTCAAGAATTTCGGCTTCACGGTCGTCATTTCCGTGCTGATCAGTCTGGCCGTGGCGCGCATGATCACGCCGCTGCTTGCCGCCTATTTCCTGCAGCCGCATGGCGAGGCAAAGCATGGCGAAGGCTGGCTGATGGACCGCTATATGGGCTTGCTCGCCTGGGCACTGGATGATCGCAAGGCCAAGGCGGTCGCCAAGGGTGGCGGGTATATCCGCCGCATCCGCGCGCGCCTGCTCGATCATCGCGTGTGGATGATGGGATTCGGCATCGGCGCTTTCGCGCTGACTATCGCGTTGCTGGCGACGATGCCGCAACAGTTCGAGCCCAATCAGGATAATGATTTCAGCCGGATCAATATCGAGGCGGTGCCGGGCACGACGTTGCGCCAGACTGAGCAGATTGCCGACGGCATCTCTGCGCTGCTCTATCAGCAGCCTGAGGTCGATACAGCGATGGCGAATGTGGGTGAGGGCGAAGGGCGCATCTTCATCACCCTCAAAAAGAACCGCTCCCGCACCAGCATAGATCTGGAGCGCGATCTTGCGCCGCGCCTTGCCGAGATACCTGATGCGCGGGTGAGCTTCGCCTCGCAGCAGGGCGGCTTTGGCACCGGGCGTGATATTTCCGTCATGCTCTCCGGGTCGGACCCCATATTGCTGGAGCAGACCGCTGCCAAGCTGGCCGAGGAGATGAAGCGCATTCCCGAGGCTGTCGCGCCGCGTGTCGATGCGGACATGCAGCGGCCCGAGCTGATCATCAAACCCCGGCTGGACCTTGCCGCTCAGCTTGGCGTGACGACATCTGAACTCAGCCAGACGATCCGCATCGCGACGCTCGGCGAAATCGACCAGAACAGCGCGCGATTCTCCCTGTCGGATCGTCAGGTGCCTATCCGGGTGATGCTGCCCGAAAGTTCGCGTCGCGATCTCTCGACCATCGAAAATCTGCCAGTGCCCACGGGCGCGGGTGGCTCCGTGCCGCTCAGCCGCGTTGCGGAAATCACCTTCGGGGCCGGGCCTACGTCCATCCAGCGCTATGCCCAACAGCGCCGTATCTTCGTGGGTGCGGATCTTGCGCGCGGGGCTGTCAAAGGCCCGGTGATGGAAAAGATCAACGCCCTGCCGACCATGAAAAACCTGCCAGCAGGCGTGACCAATGCGCCTGTCGGTAGTGATCGCTGGCAGCAGGAGTTGATCGACAATTTCATCATCGCCGTGGGATCGGGCGTGTTGCTCGTGTTCGCGGTGCTGGTGCTGCTTTACAAGCGCTTCATCTCGCCGCTGGTGAACATGTGCTCGCTTGCGCTGGCGCCATTGGGTGGTTTGCTGTTCCTGCTGTTGCTCGGTCAGCCCATCTCGCTCCCGGTCTATATCGGGCTGCTGATGCTGCTCGGTATCGTCGGCAAAAACTCCATTCTGCTCATCGACTTTGCGCTGGAAGAGATGGAGCGCGGTATCCCCAAGTTCGAGGCGATCATGGAGGCCGGGCACAAGCGCGCCCAGCCGATCGTGATGACCACTGTCGCGATGACGGCGGGCATGATCCCAACAGCGCTCTCGCTCACCGGCGATGGCGCATGGCGCTCGCCAATGGGCATCACCGTGATTGGCGGTCTAGTGCTTTCCACGCTGCTCACGCTGGCCATCGTGCCTGCCGCGTTCAGCCTTGCCGATGGTGTCGAGAAGCGCATCGGGCCCTGGTTGCGCCGCCGCCTGCTCACCTATGATGGCAAGAGCGAGACGCCCGCGCCCCATCCCGCCGAATAAGCGGGAACCGATATCGCCCAAGCAGACTTGTCAGCATATGATGCGCGCGCCATGCTCGCATTACGACGATAACGGGGCTGCATGGCAGGCATAAGAGCATCATGGTCAAAATAGCAGTCAATGGCGGCGTGCGGCAGATGCGCCTCGTCGCGACGGGGCTGCTTGTGCTGATGGCGATCTGCTACGTGATTGCCCGCAGCACCGAGGGGCTGCATCCCGCAATAGGCTTTGTGCGCTCCTTTGCCGAGGCGGCGATGGTGGGCGGTCTGGCGGACTGGTTTGCCGTCACGGCGCTGTTCCGCCATCCGCTTGGCCTGCCGATCCCGCACACGGCAATCATTCCGCGTAATAAGGACCGCATTGGCGATACGCTCGCCGCATTCCTGCGCGACAACTTCCTCACGCCTGCCGTCATTGCCCGCCGCATGATGCCGCTCGATGTCGCGGGCGCGGCCGGGCGTGTTCTCGCCGCGCCGCCTGCCGCCGATGATCGGCTGCGTCGCGGCGCCTCGCGGCTGCTGGCCGACAGCCTTGAGGCGTTGGATGATGAGCGCCTTGGCGGCATGATCAAGGGCGCGCTGGTCCAGCGCATCAGCCAGCTTAACGCCGCGCCCTTGCTGGGCCAATTGCTTGCCGCCGCGATGAAGGACGGGCGCCATCAGCCGGTGATGGATACGCTCATTCGCTGGGCGGCGCGCACGCTGGAGGCCAATCGACCCCTGATCCAGCAGATCGTGCATGAGCGCTCCGGCAGCATCATGCGCTTCACCGGGCTGGATGAGAAGCTCGCGACCAAGCTGATCGAGGGGCTGGACAAGCTGCTCAACGAGGCGGCGGACGATCCAGACCACACGCTGCGCATCAAGGTGGAGGAGGGGCTGGCGACGCTGGCTCATGATCTGCAGCATGACCCCAAGATGCAGGCGCGGGTGGACCGCATCCGCGATGAGATGGTCGCCAACCCGGCCATGCAGCGCTGGCTCGATGGCATTTGGCAGGCCGCGCGCGCCAGCATGCTGCGCGCTGCCCGCGATCCCCACGCCGCGCTTGCCGGGCGGCTGGGCGAGGCCGTCCGCCAGATCGGCGAAACCCTGCGTGATGACCCCGCCCTCAAGCATATGGTCAACCGCTTCGCCCGCCGTGTCGCCGCTGGCACGGCTGCCCGCTACGGCGGCGGCATCGTCAAGCTGGTGTCTGAGACGGTGCGCGGCTGGGATGCGCAGACGATCACCGATCGGCTGGAAAATGCGGTGGGGCGCGATCTGCAATATATCCGCATCAATGGCACGCTTGTGGGCGGGCTGGTTGGCGTGACGCTGCATGGGATCGGGATGCTGTTCTGATCCCGGCTCGCTAACCTATGTCGATGGATGATCTCTTCTCCGACCGCGCGGTTCGCGATCAGGTGTTGGCGCGCGCGGATATCGAGCACCTGCCGTCGCCAAGCCACCTCGTCGATTGCGATCTGGAGGAGTCCAATCTCGCCGGGCTCGATCTCTCCCACTGGACCTTCGAGCGCTGCAATTTTCGTCACGCCGATTTGACCGGCGGCAGGCTGGAAGGGACGGTCTGGTCGTCCTGCCGCGCCGCCTTTGCGCAGTTCACCGGTGTCGATCTGAGCGATGCGGCGATCACCGCCAGCGATTTCAACAATTGCATCCTGCGCCGGGCGTCGCTGGCTGGCGCAACTTTTTTGCGCTGCAAGCTCACCGGTGCGGATTTGTCGGATGCCAAGGCGCTGGAGCTGCGGTTCGAGGAATGTCTGCTCATCCACGCGAAGCTGCCGGGCTTCTCCTTCCGCAAGCAGACGCTCAGCAAGATCGATTTCGCGCAGGCAGACTTGCGGAAATGCGATTTCCGCGCCGTGACGTTCGAGGATTGCAGTCTGCGCGATGCGGTGATGACCGGCTCGCGGTTCGAGGGCGCGGACCTGCGCGGTGCCGATATTGGCGGCTTGCGCCTGATGGACGCCAATCTGTTTCGCGGCGCCACCATCTCCCGCGAGCAGGCGGGGCAATTGCTGGGCGAGCTAGGACTGAACGTGCGCTAGATATCGCCCACGCGCTTCTTGAACTGGCTGAACTCCGTGGCGAGCGAGTCACTCAGATTGCGCGCCATCTCACTCAGCCGTGCAGAGGCCTGACGCACATCATCGGCGGATATCCGCGTCGAGCGCGTGGTGACGGAGAGGTCATTCATCTGCCCGTTGAAATCCATCGACACACGCGCGGCACGCGAAGCATGCAGGCTGATCTCATGCGTCGCGTCGGCCTGTTGCGAAACGATGGAAGCAACCGACACGGTCGCCGTCTCGGTCTTCTCCACAGCACCCGCAATGCTGGTCATCGCTGCCATTGCCTCATTGATGGCGCGCGTCACATCGCCAATCCACTTCATGATGTTGCCCGCAGCCTCGCTGGTCTGGTGCGCAAGGCCTTTCACTTCGGTTGCGACGACGCCAAAGCCCACGCC
>CBIHKY010000023.1:0-37472 GCA_966205705.1 uncultured Alphaproteobacteria bacterium | reverse complement strand
CAATAGCTTGTTAATAAAAAATGATCCCTGCCGCTCCGCCATTTACTCGCTGGTGAGCCGTAGCTTAGCGCATTGGGTTCAGCCTATCCTTCTTCCCTCATGCCATTGCCGGGAGGCCCTCAAGGCGATCAGGCGTGCTCACCTCATGCTCTCCACTGGCATTCTATTTTTGCGATGACCCCAGAAGCCAAAGTTTGAACGGACAGTAAAGCCGCGACGCGCGCAGCTCTGATCACCGATCTTGTGCATTGAACCGCTCACGGCATAGCATATTGCCCCTCGCGACGCGCCTCAGGAGAGGCCCAGCCGCCGATATGCTCGTAAACGGCATCGCGTAGCTGATTGACCTCGCGATTAAGCTTGGCGAGCGCGGCGGGCGTCTGGTGCGATGCTTCGAGCAATGTATCGCCAAGGCATCCCGCGCGCGTGCGCAGCGCTTCGCCCTGCGGCGTGAGGGCGACGACGACTTGCCTCTCATTGGCCGGGTTGCGGGTGCGGCGGACAAGACCGGCAGTTTCGAGACGCTTGAGGAGCGGAGTCAACGTGCTCGATTCTAGCGCCAGTTGCTGGGCCATGCTGCCTACCGTCTGCGCATCGTGCCGCCACAACAGGTTGAGCACGAGATATTGCGGGTAGGTAAGCCCCAAAGCATCGAGCAAAGGCTTGTAGGCGCGCTGGATCGCCATGCCCGCCGAGTAGATCGCGAAACAGAGCTGATCCTCGAGCGGGATCGGGGGATTTGCGGCGTTGGGCAATATGGCCTCCTTATGCGTGCGCGAAACAAGATCACGAGAAAACATATCGCGATAATATTTCTCTGGACAAGCGGAAAGCGTCATGCCAAAAAGATATCGCAATAACAGTTACCGCAACATATTAACGAGAGGGACATCATCATGATCAAGACAGTTCGACATGCCATGCTCGCTGCAGCCGCTATCGCGATCTCGCCGCTCCCCGCCTTCGCGCAAACGCAGGATGGCGCGGATGCAAAGCCCGCTGCCTCTGCGGTCAAGAATATCGTCCTCGTCCACGGCGCCTTTGCGGACGGATCGGGCTGGCGCGGCGTCTATGAGAACCTCACGGCCCGCGGCTATCATGTGACCATCGTTCAAAACCCGCTCACCTCGCTGGCGGATGATGTCGCGGCAACCAAGCGGGCGCTGGACAAGCAGGATGGCCCGACCGTGCTGGTGGGGCATAGCTGGGGCGGCACGGTCATCACGGAGGCTGGCGTTCATCCGCAAGTGCGCAGCCTCGTTTATGTCTCCGCGCTTTCGCCCGACGCGGGGGAGACCACGGCACAGCAATATGCAGGCTATCAGACGCCACCCGAGTTCGTGATCGAGACCGGGAAGGATGGCTTCGGCGTCATCAAGGCAGATGCATTCGCTGCCGGTTTCGCAGCGGATGCCTCCAAGGCCGATGCTGCCTTCCTCAGCGCCTCACAGGTGCCGATCAACATGACATCTTTCGGCACGAAAGTGCAGCATGCGGCATGGCGCACCAAGCCAAGCTGGGCGGTGATCGCCACGCAGGACAAGGCGTTTGACCAGCGGATGCTGCAGGACATGGCCAAGCGCATCGGTGCTAAAGTCACCAACGTCAGCGCAAGTCACGCACTGTTCCTAACCCAGCCCAAGGTGGTGGCCGATGTGATTGCCGATGCGGCCGAGCATGCTCTCGCCAGCGCGAAATAGGCTGATGAAGGTCGTTCCCTCCGCGAAGGAGCCGATGGTTCTGAGAGAGGGGACGGCTTTTATCATTCGGGTTCGCTCGTCCTGACAGTCAATCAGGGCCGACGTTTTGCAGGTCGGCGCTCCAGCGCCTGACGCAATTCAGCCCCCCATTGACGATACGCCCTCGCGCCACGATATTCCGCTTATGGAAAAGATGAATCTCAGTGACGCAGAATGGCGCGAGCGGCTCACCCCGGAGCAATATCAGGTGCTGCGCGAGCATGGCACCGAGCGCGCCTTTGCAGGCGCCTATGATGGGTTGAAGGCGCAAGGCGTCTATCATTGCGCCGGTTGCGGCCTGCCCTTGTTCGATAGCGGCCATAAATTCGATAGCGGCTCTGGCTGGCCCAGCTTTACTGCGCCTATGGAGGATGAGGTCGTCAGCGAGATCGTGGATACCAGCCACGGGATGCGCCGCACGGAAATTCGCTGTGCGCGGTGCGAGGGTCATTTGGGCCATGTGTTCCCTGATGGGCCGGGGCCAACGGGTCTGCGTTATTGCATGAACAGCGTAGCACTCGACTTTGAGCCGGAAGACGGGCAGGGCGCCGACTGATCTCAACCATTCAGCGCTTGTAAAGGCGCTAAAGGCTTGTAGCGTTCTGCGCGAGTGGTGCGCGTGGTGACCCGGAGCGAAACAAGGCAGGCATGGCGAAGGCAATAGCGGAGAGTGGCCTGAGGCGCTGGTCCTTCCGGTTCATCAAGATAGGCATTGCGTTAGCGATCGGCGGCTTCATCGCGCTGGTGGTTGCGGTGTTCATTGCCATGCAATCCCTGCCCAGCTTTGATTCGCTCAAAAGCTCGCCCAATGGCCAGATGATCCGCGTCCATGCGTCCGATGGCAGCATCATCGTGTCGCTCGGGCCAAGCTATGGCCGCTGGCTCTCGCATGACGAAATTCCCGAGGTGATGACGCGCGCTTTGGTCTCGGTTGAGGATAAGCGCTTTTACATGCACCCCGGCGTCGATCCGCTCGGCGTCGCGCGGGCAGCGTGGGTTGGCTATATCCGCCGGGGTGAGGGGCGGCGCTTGCAGGGCGCCTCCACCATCACGCAGCAGCTGGCGCGTAACATCTTCCTCAACAACAGCTATTCCGCCGGGCGCAAGCTGCGTGAGATGATCCTCGCGCTGGCGATGGAGCGCAAGTTCAGCAAACGGCAGATTCTTGAGCTGTATCTCAACAAGGTCTATTTTGGCGGCGGCGCTTATGGCGTGGACGCGGCGAGCCGCAAATTCTTCAATCATCCCGCTACGTCGCTGGATCTGGCCGAGTCTGCGATCATTGCCGGGCTGGTGAAGGCACCCTCTCATTATTCGCCCACGGCGGATGTGGATGCGGCGGCAGGTCGCGCCGGTGTCGTGCTCGACGTGATGGAGGCCAATGGTGACATCACCAGCGCCGAGCGCGCCGCTGTCGACCTGAAGGACGTGCGCATGGCGCCCGAGAAGGCGCAGGATAGTGTGCGCTACTTCACGGACTGGGTGCTGCCGCAGCTCGATAATCTGATCGATGAGCGCGATCAGCCGCTCGACGTTTACACCACCATCGACCCCAAGCTGCAGCGCGCGGCGGTGGCGGCAATCAAGGCCAATGTGCCCGGTGGGGCGCAGGGCGCACTGGTGAGCCTCGATCGCGATGGTGCGGTGCGCGCGCTGGTCGGCGGGCTGGATTATATCAGCTCCAACTATAACCGCGCGACGGTCGCGCAGCGTCAGCCGGGCTCGTCTTTCAAGCTGTTCGTGTATCTCGCCGCGCTGGAAGCGGGCTACACGCCGGAAACGCGCGTGGTCGATAGCCCCGTGACCATCAACGGCTGGACGCCCCGCAACGACAATCGCAAGAATGTCGGCGAGATCGATGTGCGCACGGCTTTTGCCTATTCGATCAACACGGTCGCGGCCAAGCTGGGCATGGAAGTGGGCTTCACCACCGTCGCCGATATGGCGCGGCGTTTTGGCGTTTCGACAACGATCAACACCCACCCCTCGATGGTGCTCGGCACATCCGAAGTGCATCTGATCGACATGACCCGCGCCTTCGCTGCTGTGGCCCGCAAGGGTGTGGCAGTGACGCCCTACGGCATCCTCAAGGTCGCGACGGCGGATGGCGAAGTGCTTTACGAGCATAAGGATGACACCAGCCGCGTGCTCGTCGCCCCCTGGGTGGCGGCTGGCGCGACGGATCTGATGCAGACCGCCGTCAACACCGGCACGGGCCGCGCCGCGCAGATCGGTCGCCCGGTCGCGGGTAAGACTGGCACGACGAGCAGCAACAAGGATGGCTGGTTCGTCGGCTTCTCCAGCGGCATCACGACCGGCGTGTGGATGGGCCGCGATGACAACCGCGCCATTCCGGGCCTCGCCGGTGGTCGCGCGCCCGCCCGCGCCTTCGCATCCTATATGAAGGCCGCAACATCTGGCCGCCCGGTCGAGCCGTTCGAGACGGAAGTGACCTTGCCCGAATGGCAGCTTGAGCCAGACGAGGAAGCCTTTGGCGCGCCGGACAATGGCATGATGGTCGACGAGAATGGCATGCCGATCGAGCAGCCAGCTGGCGCTGAGGATGCGACCACCGGGCAGCCAAGCGAAACCGGTCAAGGCGAAGCGCCACAGCGGATCGATCAGGGGTGGATCGATGAAGTGCTGGGCCGTGGCGAGCGGCCAGCCCAGCAGCAGCGCGCTCCGGCGCCCGCGCAACCTGCGCCTGCACCCGCGAGGCCATAAGTCTGCGAGGGCGGTCTGGGCAACTTTCTCCGACGGTTTGCGTGAACCCTGTTCTGTTGCACATAATGCGCAAATGAACGAGCAACCCTCAGACCGTCTGGTCGATCAGCGCATCCGAAATCGGATCATGGAAGCCGTCGAAACCTTGGCTGACGGCGACGAAGGCGTGCGTAGTGTATGGCCAACCGAATATTTCGAGAGTTTCTACGATTGGGTTCCTCACCGCGACAATGGTGACATGCGTAAAAACAGTGCAATCATCCCGGATGAGGTGGCTGTGCTGCGCGAGGTCAGCGTCATTCTAGATGACGCCTGCGATGCCACACCACGCAACATGACCCCCGACGAACTCATCGCCACAGACTGGCCAAAGCGCATTCAGCCTGTGGCCTGCAAGGCGCTGGCGCTCATGCGCGCGCGAGGCCGTTTTAGCGAAGAGATGGAGGAGGAATCGCCGTCTGGTTGATCCGAGCTGATCAAACGGATTCTACGCGCTCGCCTCCGAGCATCGTCGATGGTTTGGAAGACGCGCTTGCGAAGCTGCGCTTTGCCCTTTGCAGATCGAAGCGCGGGCCAACATCTCTGCCAGCCCGCGCCTAACCTCATCACATATGGATCGGCTTGCCCAGCACGGCCATCGCCGCTTCCTTGAGCGCTTCATTATGCGTCGGGTGGGCGTGGCAGGTGTAAGCGATATCTTCCGATGATGCGCCGAACTCCATCGCCTGTGCGGCCTGCGCGATCATCGTGCCCGCCGGGCCTGCGATGATCCACACGCCCAGCACCTTGTCCGTCGCTGCATCGGCAATGACCTTCACGAAGCCGTCCGTCTCGCTGATCGCCTTGGCGCGGCTGTTGGCCATCATCGGGAATTTGCCGACCTTGACCTCGCCCTTTTCCTTTGCCGCTTCCTCGGTCAGGCCAACGCCTGCAATCTCGGGGAAGGTGTAAACCACGCTCGGGATTACGGCATGGTTCACGATGCCGGTCAGCCCTGCGATATTCTCGGCGACAGCAATGCCCTCATCCTCGGCCTTGTGCGCGAGCATTGGGCCAGGGATCACATCGCCTATCGCCCACACGCCGGGCACCTTGGTGGCGAATTCATGATCGGTGTCGATCTGGCTGCGCTGGTTCAGCTCCAGGCCGATCGCGTCCAGCCCGAGACCCTGCGTATTGGGGCGGCGGCCAATGGCCACCAGCACCGCATCGGCCTCGATCGTTTCGCCAGCGCCGCCAGCGGCAGGCTCGGTCGTCACGATCGCCTTGTCGCCCTTCACGGCAACGCCCGTCACCTTGGTGCCGGTCTTGATGTCAAAGCCCTGCTTGGCGAACAGCTTGGCCGCTTCCTTGCGCACTTCGCCATCCATGCCGGGCAGGATCTGGTCGAGATATTCGATCACGGTGACCTTGGCGCCGAGCCGTCCCCAGACGGACCCCAACTCCAGCCCGATGACGCCACCACCGATAACGACGAGATGCTTCGGCACAGCCTTGAGCGACAGCGCGCCGGTCGAATCGACCACGATGCCCTTGTCATTATCCACCTCGACGCCCGGCAGCGGCGTGACGCTGGAGCCGGTCGCGATGATGATATTCTTGGCGGAAACGGTCTTGCCGGCCACCTCGACCTTGCGATCGCCCTTGAAGGTCGCATGGCCCTTGAGCCAGTCGATCTTGTTCTTCTTGAAGAGGAATTCGATGCCGCCGGTCAGCCCGGTAACGGCCTTGTCCTTATCCGCCAGCATCGCAGGCAGATCGAGCGACACATCGCCCAGCTTGATGCCATGCTTGGCGAGCACGCCATCCTTCGCCTCATGGAAGAGGTGCGATGCGTGGAGCAGCGTCTTGGAGGGGATGCAGCCGACATTGAGGCAGGTGCCGCCCAGCGTCTCGCGGCTTTCCGCGCAGGCGGTCTTGAGGCCAAGCTGCGCCGCGCGGATCGCCGCGACATAGCCACCCGGCCCGGAGCCGATCACGAGAACATCATAGTCGAACTGGTCTGCCATATCGCACCTATCGCTTATGCGCTCCCGGCAGGCGGGAGCGCATGGGAATATTATCTCTTACAGGTCGATCAGCAACCGCGTCGGATCCTCGATCGCATTTTTGATCGCGACGAGGAAGGTCACGGCTTCGCGGCCATCGACCATGCGGTGATCATAAGAGAGCGCCAGATACATCATCGGACGCGCCACGATCTGCCCATCGCGCACAACCGGCCGCTCCTCGATGCGGTGCAGACCAAGCACGCCGGACTGCGGCGGATTGATGATCGGCGTGGACATGAGCGAGCCGAACACACCACCATTGGAGATGGTGAAGGTGCCGCCGGCCATATCGGCCATGGAGAGCGTGCCTTCCTTGGCACGCTTGCCGAAATCGCCGATCGTCTTCTCGATCTCGGCGATGCTCAGCGTCTCGGCATTGCGAATGACCGGCACGACCAGACCATTGGGGGCCGAAACGGCGACGGACACATCCACAAAATCATTATAGACGATCTCATCGCCTTCGATCTGCGCATTGACGCCCGGAACGTCCTTGAGCGCCATGCAGGCGGCCTTCACGAAGAAGCCCATGAAGCCAAGGCGCACGCCATGCTTCTTCTCGAACAGATCCTTATATTTCGCACGCGCCTCGATGATCGCCGTCATGTCGACATCATTGAAGGTGGTGAGGATGGCGGCGTTGTTCTGCGCTTCCTTCAGCCGCTTGGCGACCGTCTGGCGCAGGCGTGTCATCTTCACGCGCTCCTGCTTGCGGGCAGGCGTGCCAGAAGCGGCGACTGGGGCAGCTGCTGCAGGCGCGGCGGCGCTCGATGCAGCCACAGCGGTGCCTGCAGCGATGGCGTTGAGCACATCATCCTTGGTCAGGCGGCCATCCTTGCCGGTGCCGGTGATGCGGCTCGGGTCCAGCCCATGCTCCAGCACCATGCGGCGCACGGCGGGGGAAAGCGTGATTGGATCGGATGCGCTGCCCGCCTCGGCATGTGCAGGCGCAGCAGCCGGGGCAGGCGCTGCTGCTGGCGCAGGCGTCTCAGCCTTCACCGGTGCAGGCGCTGCTTCTGCCTTTGCCGCAACGGGCTTGGCCGCCGCGCTGGCGCCTTCTGCCACTGTCGCAATCACTGTGCCGACATTGACGGTATCGCCTTCCTTGACGAGCAGATCGCCAAGCACGCCAGCAACGGGTGATGGCACCTCGATCGCGACCTTGTCGGTCTCAAGACTCACAATGGGCTCGTCTGCCTTCACGGCGTCGCCTGGCTTCTTCAGCCACTGGCCGACTGTCGCCTCGGTGACGGATTCGCCAAGAATTGGCACTTTCACTTCAGTGGCCATGTCGTTCCTCCTGTTCCACGCGGCCTGCGGGAACTATGCTTTTTTCTGACGCTTGATTTCAGCGCGGACACTATGACCGAGCGCATCGGCAACCAATGCGCCCTGCTCGGCGATATGGCGCCGGGCAAGGCCGGTGGCGGGGGATGCGGCAGCCTTGCGGCCCGCATAACGCGCGCGCATCGGGGCGCGGTCTGCCAGCTTGAGCGCATCCTCGATAAACGGCTCCACAAAGGACCATGCGCCATTGTTACGCGGCTCTTCCTGGCACCAGACGACCTCTTCCAGCGCAGGCATGCGCTTGATGCGCTCGGCGACGGCGTCGGTCGGGAAGGGGTAAAGCTGCTCGACACGGACGATCTGAATATCATCATCCTCAGCCGCATTGCGCGCCTCGATCAGATCATAAGCGACCTTGCCGCTGCACAGAACGAGCTTGCGGGTCTTGGCGTCCGGCGCCGGATTGATATCCGAGAGCAACCGCATGAAATGCTTGTCGCCCTGGAAATCCTCCGCCTTGGAGACGGCCAGCTTGTGCCGCAGCAATGATTTGGGCGTGAACATGATGAGTGGCTTGCGGAACGACCGCAGCATCTGCCGACGCAATATGTGGAAATAGTTTGCCGGGGTCGTGCAGTTGGCGACCTGGATATTGCCCTCTGCGCACAGCTGGAGGAAGCGCTCAAGCCGGGCCGAGCTATGCTCAGGGCCTTGCCCTTCATAACCGTGCGGCAGCAGCAGAACGAGGCCGTTTGCCCTCAGCCACTTGGCTTCCGCCGCAGCAATATATTGGTCGATGATGATCTGCGCACCATTGGCAAAATCGCCAAACTGCGCTTCCCACAGCACGAGGCTCTTAGGGTCCGCCATCGCATAGCCATATTCGAAGCCGAGCACGCCATATTCGGAGAGCGGGCTGTCATACACCTCGAAATTGCCATGCGGCACGGTCGAGAGCGGCACATACTTCTTTTCGCTGTCCTGATCGACCCAGACTGCATGACGCTGGCTGAATGTGCCGCGGCCTGAATCCTGACCGGAAAGGCGCACGCCATAGCCCTCGGAAAGGAGCGAGCCGAACGCCAGCGCTTCGCCCGTTGCCCAGTCGAAATTCTCGCCGCTGCGGAACATCTCGGCCTTGGCATCCAGCACGCGGCGCAATGTCTTGTGAACATTCACGTCGGCAGGCACGGTCGTCAGCGTCCGCCCAAGGCTGTCGAACAGCTTGGGTGAAATCGCGGATTCCACATTTTTGCGCGCCGTCTCGATATCGGCAGGCTGATGCAGTCCCGACCAGCGACCGGCAAACCAGTCGGCATGGTTGGACTTGTAGGTTTTGGATGCCTCAAACTCTTCTTCGAGCAGATCGACGAACGCATCGACATTGGTCTTGATGAATTCCTCGTCGATCACGCCTTCTTCGGTAAGGCGCGCGGCGTAAACTTCACTGACCGATGGATGCTTGCGGATGCTGGAATACATGAGCGGCTGGGTGAAGCTGGGCTCATCGCCCTCATTATGGCCGAAGCGGCGATAGCACCACATGTCGATCACGATATCGCGATGGAAGGTCTGGCGATAATCGATCGCCAGCTTGCACGCGAAGGTCACGGCCTCCGGATCATCGCCATTCACATGCAGGATCGGCGCCTGCACACCCTTGGCGACATCGCTCGGATAGGGCGAGGAGCGCGCAAATTGCGGGGAGGTCGTGAAGCCGATCTGGTTGTTGATGACGAAGTGGATGCAGCCGCCGGTATTATAGCCGCGCACGCCGGAGAAGCCGAGGCACTCCCACACGATGCCCTGACCCGCAAAGGCCGCATCGCCATGAATGAGCACAGGCAGCGCCTGAGTGTGCTTGCCGGGGCCGATATCGTCGCGGAACACCTGCTGCGCGCGCACCTTGCCGAGCACGATCGGGTCGACCGTCTCAAGATGCGAGGGGTTCGGCACGAGCGACATATGGACGCTGATTCCGTCAAACTCGCGGTCCGTGGAGGTGCCGAGGTGATATTTCACATCGCCTGAGCCGCCGACATCTTCCGGATTGGCAGTGCCGCCGGAAAATTCGTGGAAAATGACGCGGAAGCCCTTGGCGAGCACGTTTGCGAGCACGTTCAGGCGGCCGCGATGGGCCATGCCATACACGATCTCGCGCACGCCATATTGGCCGCCATATTTGATCACGGCCTCAAGCGCCGGGATCATCGCCTCGCCGCCATCCAGGCCAAAGCGCTTGGTGCCGACATATTTGCGGCCCAGAAACTTCTCATATTGCTCGGCATGGATGACTTTGGTCAGGATCGCCTTCTTGCCCTCAGGCGTGAAGATGATTTCCTTATCCTTGCCTTCCATCCGCTCCTGCAGAAAGCGCCGCTCTTCCACATCCGAGATGTGCATATATTCCAGGCCGACATTGCCGCAATAATTGGCGCGCAAAATCTCCACGATCTCGCGGATGGTCGACCATTCAAGGCCCAGCGATCCACCGACATAGATGCGCCGATCAAGATCAGCACCGGAGAAGCCATGATATTCCGGGGTGAGATCGGCCGGCAGATCACGCTGCACGAGGCCAAGCGGATCGAGGTTCGCCGCCAGATGCCCGCGCACGCGATAGGTGCGGATGAGCATCATCGCGCGGATGGAATCGCCCGCCGCCTTGACGATATTGTCGTCCGTCATCGGCGCATCGGTTTTCTTTGCAGCCGCCTTGATGGCGACCTGCATCTGCGTGGGGTCGAGCGCCGCGGTCAGATCGTCCGTGGTGTCGAGCGGCCAGCCCTTGCGGGCCCAGCTCGGCCCTTGTTCGGCCTCGCCACCAGCGTTGAAATCCTGATTCTCGTACCCCATGGTCCGATCCTTATGTCGTCGAGTCCTGCCGGGCCGCGCCCGCGCTCTTCACCAAACCGCCGCTTCTAAACATGTCGGGTGAAGCGCCCGTTAACCAGCTCTCAGTCCGGCCTTAGCCGTTCAAGACTTCCAGCAATGTCGTGCCGAGTTCCGATGGGCTGGCTGCGACCTTGATGCCCGCCGCTTCCATCGCCGCGATCTTGCTTTCCGCATCGCCCTTGCCGCCCGATACGATCGCACCGGCATGGCCCATGCGACGGCCCGGAGGCGCCGTGCGGCCCGCGATAAAGCCAGCCATCGGCTTCTTGCGGCCGCGCTTTGCTTCGTCGATCAGGAACTGCGCAGCCTGCTCTTCCGCATCGCCGCCAATTTCACCGATCATGATGATCGACTGGGTGGCTTCGTCCGCGAGGAACAGCTCCAGCACGTCGATGAAGTTGGTGCCATTCACCGGATCGCCGCCAATGCCGACAGCCGTGGTCTGGCCAAGGCCAGCATTGGAGGTCTGGAACACCGCTTCATAGGTCAGCGTGCCAGAGCGCGAAACGACGCCGACGCTGCCCTGACGGAAGATGGAGCCGGGCATGATGCCGATCTTGCACTGGCCGGGCGTGAGAACGCCGGGGCAGTTGGGGCCGATCAGGCGGGACTTGCTGCCGGAGAGCGCACGCTTCACGCGCACCATGTCCAGCACGGGAATGCCCTCGGTGATCGTGACGATCAGCGGCACTTGCGCATCGATCGCTTCGAGGATCGAGTCGGCCGCGAATGGCGGCGGAACATAGATGACGCTGGCGGTCGCGCCGGTCTTGGCGACGGCTTCCTCAACCGTATCGTACACGGGCAGGCCAATATGGCTGGTGCCACCCTTGCCGGGCGTCACGCCGCCGACCATCTGCGTGCCATAAGCGAGCGCCTGCTCGGTATGGAATGTGCCGGTTGCGCCGGTCATGCCCTGCGTGATGACCTTGGTATGCTTGTCGACGAGGATGCTCATGCCGTCTTCTTCTTTCGCTTTGTGTCCCCGCATAGGCGGGGACCCAGGCTGGGCTCCCGCCTACGCGGGAGAACCAAACTAAATGATCGAGCCGTAGAGGTCGTGCCAGTCGGGGTTTTGCTCCTCGATCAAGCGCAGCTTCCAAGCCCGGTTCCACTTTTTGAGCCGTGCTTCTCTCTGCCGGGCTTCCTGCAGATCGTCATACGCCTCGAACCAAACAAGCAGCGTGCATCGGTATCGCTTTGTGAAACCGTCGATGACGCCTTCACGATGCTCCCATGCACGCTTCGCCAGATCATTCGTGACACCAATGTAGAGCGTGCCATTGCGGCGGCTCGCCATGATGTACGTATAACCGGCCTTCATTGCTCTCCGCGTCAACTCGCCAACAGACCCCAGACTGCGCCGGGACGACGGTTGAGTTATTGTTCGTTCAGCCCAGCGAGCTATCAATGCCCTTGCACGCCACCAGCAGTTCCTTCACCGCATCGACGCTGACATTCAAATTAGCCTTCGCCTCATCATCCAGCTCGATCTCGATGATCTGCTCGACGCCACCCGCGCCGATGATGACCGGAACGCCGACGTAGAGATTGTCGACGCCATATTGGCCGGTCAGGTTCGCCGCGCAGGGCAGCAGTCGCTTCTGGTCGTAGAGATAGGCCTCAGCCATCGCGATGCCGCTGGTGGCAGGGGCATAAAAGGCCGAGCCGGTCTTGAGCAGGCCAACAATCTCGCCGCCACCCGAGCGCGTGCGCGCCACGATGGCGTCGATGCGCTCCTTGGTGGAGCGGCCCTGCTTGATGAGATCGGGGATGGGGATGCCAGCCACGGTCGAATATTCGATCACCGGCACCATCGTATCGCCATGACCGCCAAGCACGAAGCTCGTCACATCCTTGACGGACACCTGGAACTCCTCGGCAAGGAAGTGGCTGAACCGCGCCGAATCGAGCACGCCAGCCATGCCGACCACCTTGTGATGGGGCAGACCGGAGAATTCGCGCAGCGCCCACACCATCGCATCGAGCGGGTTGGTGATGCAGATGATGAACGCGTCAGGTGCGTTGGCAGCGATGCCCTCGCCAACAGCCTTCATCACCTTGAGGTTGATGCCGAGCAGATCGTCGCGGCTCATGCCGGGCTTGCGGGCAACGCCAGCGGTGACGATGATGACGTCCGCGCCAGCAATATCGGCATAATCATTGGTGCCGGTGATCTTGGCGTCAAAGCCTTCAACCGGGCCGCACTGCGAGAGATCCAGCGCCTTGCCCTGCGGCACGCCTTCAACCACGTCGAACAAAACGATATCGCCAAGGCCCTTGAGGGCAGCGAGATGGGCGAGCGTGCCACCGATATTACCGGCGCCGATAAGCGCGATCTTCTTGCGAGCCATTCGCCAATTCTCCTCTGGCGGACAAATGATGGCATGCCTTTAGGCGGCTTTTTCTTACCATTCAATGACGAACGGGCCGCAAGTCTGCTTTTCTTTGCACATCATTCGCAATAGCATTTAATAGTGGAGCTGGGTTGATTTTGGCTATTCCTTGTCAGGCAGCCAAAGGAATTCCATCGCCTTTTGACGATGCCGGATAGCGCCACATAATAATGCGCTCGATCGCCAGCGCGGCGAACAGCGCGACAAACGGCATCATCGGCATGTGATACCGATCGCCACCAACGACGATGATCGCGACGGCGGCGAACATCGCTGGTGCGACGATCAACGGATCGAAAATGCGCAATGGCTTCTCGATCAGAAATAACGCCACGCCGATGAACGCGAGTCCCAGAGCAGCGAGCCAGTAGGCGGATGAAACTATTTTGAGCGGTGCTTGGGTGACCTTAGGCAGCCCGACCTCGTTCCAGGCAATGCCGATGGTTTCGCGATCGAAGCTCATTTTGACGCGCTTGAGGCAAAGCAACGCGAAGTCCGCAGGATTTTCCTTGATGAAGGCAATAGCCCGCTCTTTGAAATAATGGTCACGCGTCACTTCGTTTTTCGTCTCGATTGGTGGCAGCGGCATATAGCCACCGTTCGACGCCGGATTATTCCCCATCCAGAAATTGGCGCCGAAATTAGCCGAGATCGTGATCGGCTCGCCGAAGAGCGCGCGGTTGCGCTCAGCCCATGGCGTGAGCAGCGCGGCCGCGACGATGATGGCAATGCACAGCTGCAATGCGGTGCGCAAAGGCTTGCGGAAGGGCTGATCGAGCAGCGGCAGGATCACAATGAGCGGCAGGATCGTCGGGCGCATGAAGGCGGCAGCGACGAGCAGCGCAGTCGAGAGGATCGTGCGCGCCCATATCGGCAGCGCCTGCTCGCCACGCGCCAGAAAAGCGGCGACCATCAAGGCGGCAAAGGGAAGCTCGCTGTTCGGCACGGTCGTGAACTGAATCCACACGGGCCAGAGCGCCGTCATAACACTCGCAATCGCGCCGACGCCGGGGCTGAAATGGCGGGCGCCGAGCCGGTAGATGCCGGCAACCAGCCCGCATCCGAGCACGAGGTTGATGCAGACGATCACCCAATAATGCACACCCAACAAAGCATAGAAGCCGCCGTAAAGCGCTGCTGGTCCCACCGGCCAATAGACGGTTGGCGCATCATTGGGAAACATATAGCCCCGCCCGGCTGCAATTTCCTGCGCGAAAGCGTGATACATATAGGCATCGGACAGCGGATGCACTGGCACAAGCAGCGCCCAGATGAGGCGCAAGGTAAAGGCCAGCAGGAGGATCGGGCCGAGGCCCATTCCCGATAGGCTGACTCTTGAGACGTCCAGCCAGGCATGGCGGACGCGAAGGTCACTCATCATAAGGTCCATTCGCTTGAGGCGAGCAGGAATGCGGCGCCCATCAGGGCCACGACGACGAGGCTCTGCCAATCTTTGGCGGCAAATAACACGGGGTCGTCATCGACTTCGCCACGCACGGTCTTCATCCAGAGCCGCGCTGTCCAGTAGAGCATGAGCGGCGGCGCGATCCATAGCCATTCGGGCGAAGGATAGAGGTCCGGCACGATCTGCGCCTGAGTGTACATGGCGAGGATGAGGACGCTCACCATGCCGCTTGATGAACCGAGTGACAGGACGACAGGCAGGTCCTCGGGATGATATCCGCGGCCTGCGAGTTCCTTGCCGGAGGCGACGGCAATGCGCAGTTCCGAATAGCGCTTCACCATCGCAAGGCTGAGGAACACGAACATGGAGAGCGCCAGCAGCCAGAAGGACGGCATGATGACCGTTGCGGCGGCGCCAGCGATGATGCGCAGGGTGTAGAGCCCGGCCAGCAGCATCACATCGACGATGACCTGTTTTTTGAGCAGGAAGGAATAGGCGAGCGTGAGGCCATAATAGATGGCGAGCACGGCAAGGAATCGAGGCGGCAGAAGCAATGCCAGAGCGAGCGCTGCGGCGAGCAGCAAAGGGGCAACCACAATTCCAGCTTTGACCGGCAGCGCCCCCGAGGCGAATGGGCGCTTTCGTTTGCGCAAATGTGCGCGGTCAGCCGACAGGTCGAGCAGGTCGTTCAGCAGATAGACGGACGATGCACAAAGGCTGAAGGACAGGAAGGCGATAATCGCAGCGAACAGCAGCGGCGCGTTGGTCAACTGATGGGCTGCAACGAGTGGCACGAAGACCAGCAGGTTTTTCAGCCATTGGTGAAGCCGCAGCGCTTTCGCCCAGACGCGCAAGCCACCGGATGGATCATCCATGAAGGTGATCGCGTCATGGCCATTTGCTGCCGCGCGACGCAAGCGGCCGCGCGAGGAGACGAGGAACGCTTTGCGTGCCCGCGCAAACACCGGCAGGTCCGCCGTGTCGTTGCCGATATAATCGAAGCCACGCTCGCCAAAGCGCTCTACCAATAGATCGGCTTTGGCGCGGGCGGAGAGGTTGATGCCTTCATCGCTGCTCAGCACCGCATCGAACAGACCGAGATGCTCGGCGATTGCCGTTGCGATCTTGGTAGAGGAGGCGGTAGCGAGGATAACGGGGCGGCCTTGCGCGCGCGCCTGCTCGATCAAGCTGAGCACATCGGCGCGATAGGGGAGTCGGGAGGCGTCGATGGTGACGCGCTCTGCGATGAAATGTTTGAAGCCGGCCTTGCCCTTCGCCAGCCAGCCCGGCAGCGAGGCCAATGCTGCGGGCGAGGATTTTGCAAGCAGCAGCAATGTTTCATGCAGCATATCCGTGCGCACCAAGGTGCCATCCAGATCCACGCAAAGCGGGATGGCGTCCGATACGGCGCTCTGGGTCATTTCAAGCGCCATCTCAGCCACGGGCCAGCACGATGACGCCGCCCATGATGAGCAGCGTGCCGATGATCTTGGCGGTGGAGAAACTATCCTGAAAGAAGAAGCGCCCGAGCAGCGCGGTGAGCACAAAGCCCAGCGCCACGAAGGGATAGGCGAAGCTCACTTCGACTTTCGAGAGCACGAGCAGCCAGACAGCGGCGCTCGAAAAATAAAGGAAGAGGCCGAGCATCACGAAGGGATTGAACGCCACGTCAAACAGGGTCGAGACGCGCGCGCCATCTGCCAGCGCCCGTTGCACAGAGGCAGAGCCCATGCCTGCCTTGAGCGCAATCTGCGCGAATGCCGATATCATCACGCTGATTGCGATCAGCGGATAAACGCTCTTTACCATTTTGCTTTATTCCATCCCACGGCTGCTTCCCTATATTGTCGCAGGGATAACTTTCAGATCAATGACTATGCTTAACCGCTCGCTCCATGCCCCTCGGCAAGATAATCCAGCGACTGCATCTCCATCAGCCGCGACACCGTGCGCTCGAACTCGAAGCTACCATCGCCTGCGGGGTATAGCCCAGCGGGCGGAGCGTCTGCACCCGCGATCAGCTTCACCTTCTTCTCATACAGCGCATCAATGAGCGTCACGAAACGGGCGGCCTCGTTGCGGTTTTCCGGTCCCATGATCGGGATGCCGACCACGATCACGGTGTGGAAGCGCCGGGCGATGGCGAGATAGTCCGGCGCCCCGCGCGCTTCCCGACATAGGCGCGCGAAGGAGAATACCGCCACGCCCTTGAGGCTTTTGGGCACATGCAGGGTGCGCCCGGTGCCCACGGCCAACTCTTCGCTCGGCACATTGGCGCTGTCCTCGGGCGGATAGTCGGTGAGGCGGAAGAAGATGTCGCGCAGCCGCGCCGTCGTCTCGTCACTGTTCGGCACATGCCAGGTGTCCACGTCGCCCAGCCGGTCGAGCCGATAATCGGTTGGGCCATTGAGCGGCATGACGTCCAGCCGCGCCTTGAGCAGGTCGATGAAGGGGAGGAACAGCTCGCGGTTCAGCCCATCCTTGTAGAGATCGTCCGGCGCCCGGTTGGATGTCGTCACCAGCGTTACGCCCGCATCGAGCAGCGCAGCAAACAGGCGGGACATGATGGCCGCGTCGGCCATATTATTGACCACCATCTCATCGAATAGCAGCACGCGCGCCTCGGCAGCGATGGCCGCCGCCACGGGCGCGATCGGGTCGCCACTCTCGCTCTCGCGCGCTTCGCGCAGGCGGGCATGCACATCCTGCATGAACTCGTGGAAATGGGTGCGGCGCTTGGCGGGGCCATCCAGATTATCACGCAGCAGGTCCATCAGCATGGATTTGCCGCGCCCGACGCCACCCCACATGTAAACGCCGCGTACGGGTTCGGGTGCTTTGCGGAGCATTCGCCAGAGGAGCGAGCCACGCTTTGGGGCAGCCTCCAGCGCCTCCTGCAGTTGCGCGAGCCGCACAGCGGCAGCCCGCTGATCAGGGTCTGGTTTAAGTTCGCCAGCCGCGATCAGCTCCTCATAGCGGGTGAGGAGATCAGCCATGCTTAAAGCGGCGTGGCCTCCGCCGGGGTGGTTGCTGCCGTGCTGTGCTGGGTGCGCGGCTGCATAATCTCATATTTGGGCAGCGCCGGGTCGAAATGATCCCAGGAGACCGCATCCTTCATATAGATCACACTTTGCGGCGCGATGGCGTTCGGGTCATCAAGCGATCCGGCCTGCACCATGATGAACTCGCCGGGCAATGTGCCGGATGTGTAGAGCCGTCCGCCGCAGGTGCCGCAGAAATGCCGCGTTACATCGCCGCCGGTGTCGCCTGCATTGGTGTAGGTCGCGGGCGTGCCCTCGATGGCAAGCTGGCTATTGTGGATGCCCACGATCGTCGTGTGGCCCGTGCCGGTCGCTTTCTGGCAATCCTTGCAGCAGCATTGGGAAACGAAGAGCGAGGGGCCAGTGAGCTTGTAGCGCAGCGCCCCGCACAGGCAGCCACCATCCAGAATTACGCCTTCACCTACCATCGCCCTGCTCCTTACCGTTCGTACCTTAACCTTCGGATATGCCTAGGGTTCCGTCAAGGATCAGAGCGCGCGCTCGACCATCAGCTTCTTCGTCTCGGCAATGGCCTTGGCGGGGTTGAGACCCTTGGGGCATACATTGGCGCAGTTCATGATCGTGTGGCAGCGATAGAGGCGGAAGGGATCTTCCAGCTCATCGAGTCGCTCACCGGTGAATTCATCGCGGCTGTCGGCCAGCCAGCGATAGGCCTGCAACAGGATGGCGGGGCCAAGGAAGCGATCGCTGTTCCACCAATAGCTCGGGCAGCTGGTCGAGCAGCAGGCGCACAGGATGCACTCATACAGGCCATCCAGCTTCTCGCGGTCGGCGGGCGACTGGAGCCGCTCCTTGCCCGATGGCGGCGGCGTGACCGTCTGCAGCCAGGGCTTGATTGCGCTATACTGCGCATAAAAATGCGTGAAGTCGGGCACGAGATCCTTGATCACGTCCATATGCGGCAGCGGGGTGATGCGCACCTCGCCTTTGCAATCCTCGATCGCGGTGGTGCAGGCCAGGCCGTTCTTGCCGTTGATGTTCATCGAGCAGGAGCCGCAAATGCCTTCACGGCAGGAGCGGCGGAAGGTCAGCGAGCTATCCTGCTCGCCCTTCATCTTGATGAGCGCATCCAGCACCATCGGGCCGCAATCGTCCAGATCGATCTCGAACGTATCGTAGCGCGGGTTTTCGCCGCTATCGGGATCGTAGCGATAGACCTTGAAATTCTTGACGTTGCTCGCGCCATCAGCCGCTTTATGGACATTGCCCTTCTTGCGAACGACACTGTTGGCGGGGAGAGTAAATTCGGCCATCTTCGGGTTCCTGGCGCTCGGTTCCTGGACGGGCGCGTCATTTGCCGCGCCGCAATATGCGGGCGTCCTAGCGTGTCGATCCTTGTGGCTCAAGGGGAGAGGGCGTAGTTCCCAAATTAGCCGCCAGATTGGCCCGTTGCATCCAATTGACATCATGAGGCGTTCTAAGGCGGCATGACAGACAGTCTCTTCATTTTCAACGAGCGCAGCGGAAGCTATGATCCAGCTTTAGTTGCTGAAATAGAACAGCTATTCGCGCAGAGCGACTGGCCCTTGTCGCGCGTGCGAGACATTGGCGAAGGCGCCTTGCCCGATGCTGCTGCGGCCAAGGCACAAAATCTCGGGCTCATCGTGGTGCTGAGTGGCGATGGCACATTGGCGGCCGTGGCAGAATCACTTGCCGGTTGGGAAGGCACATTGCTGATCCTTCCGGGCGGGACGATGAACCTGCTTTCCCGCACGCTACATGGCGATCGCACGGCGCAGGACATTGTGCGCGCCTATCTGGATGGGCAGGGCAGCATCTTGCGGCCTCCGGTGATTCTCGCATGTGAGATTACGGCCTATACCGGCATGATTGTGGGGCCAACGGCGGCCTGGGGCAATGTGCGCGAGGCTTTGCGCAATTTTGATCTGACCGCGCTGGCAGACAAGGTGCCTGCCGCGCTCTCTGCCACTTTCGATTCGCCCGGCGTGACGCTGGAAGGGGAAGAGCAGGATTATCCCGCCATCTTCGTTGAACCATCGCTCGCGGGCTTGCGCGCTTACGGTGTGCTCGCGACGGGCGCGGGCGATCTGTTCAAGCATGGCTGGGCATGGCTTGCGGGTGATTTCCGCGATGGCCCATCAGAGCCGCTCGGCACTGCGGCGCATTTCAAAATGTGTTCGGATGGGGAGACGCTCGATCTGCTCGTCGATGGCGAGAAGGCGGATACCAAAAGCCCGCTCGAGATGAAGCTGGGCCGGGCAGGGGTGCATTTCTTCGCGGCGCAGGGCGAAAAGGGCTGGCGCTGACGAGCGCGACAGTATCCATCCGCTAGCCCGGGCTGGCTATACGAGATTTGCCGCATGCACCGGCGCCGATTCATGCTTTCCAGATCGCGCGCAAATCGATCTAAATGCAGCATGCACAAATCTCTCCTGCCGCTCGTCGTCCTCCTGCTCGCTTCGGCGTCCGCTGTTTCCGCCGCCCCGGCTGATCCCGGCCTTTTCCGGTTGCAGAAGATCCTCAAAGCCACACCACTGATCGACGGGCATAATGACTGGCCCGGCACGCTGGTGAGCGAGGCTGGGGACAAGCGCTGGACGCTGGATCTCAACCGGCTCGATCACAAAGCTTATGATACGGATATCGAGCGGCTGCGGCAGGGCATGGTTGGCGGGCAATTCTGGTCGGTGTTCGTCTCGCCCATGCTCCCGCCCGTCGAGCAGGTGCGCAAGACGCTGGACCAGATCGATCTCGTGAAATCCATCGCGCAGCGCTACCCCGCTGACTTCGCGCTCGCGCGCACCGCAGCCGATGTGCGCGCTGCCCACAAAAAGGGCCGCATTGCTTCGCTCATCGGCGCCGAAGGTGGCGGGCAGATCGATGAGAGCTTCTCCGTTTTGCGCAGCTATGCCGCGCTCGGCGTGGGTTACCTCACCCTCACCCACAGCCGCACCATCGCATGGGCCGATAGCGCCACGGATGATCCGCAGCATAAGGGGCTGACCCCCTTTGGCGTGGCGGTGGTGAAGGAGATGAACCGGCTCAACATGCTGGTCGACCTCAGCCATGTGAATGAAGATACGATGATGGACGCGATCGCCGCGAGCCGCGCGCCGGTCATCTTCTCCCACTCCAGCGCGCGCGCCTTGTGCGATCATCCCCGCAACGTGTCCGATGCCGTTCTCAAGCAAGTGGTGCAAAATGGCGGCATCGTGATGGTCGCCTTCGCCCCCAATTACATCTCGGAGGCGCGCCGCGTGTGGGGCGTGCAGCAGGGTGCGCAGAAATCGCTCTTCAACCAGCCGCCGCTCAACGGATTATATATCGGCCAGCCCGATCGCGCGAAGGCGGCGATGGATGAATGGCTCAAGGCCAATCCCGAGCCGCGCGTGACGGTGCAGATGGTGGCCGATCATGTCGACCATATCGCCAAGGTGGCGGGCTATGATCATGTCGGCCTTGGCGGCGATTATGATGGGCTGCCTGCTTTGCCCGACGGCATGGACGGGGTGGAAAGCTATCCCCCACTTCTGCTCGAACTGATGAAGCGCGGCTGGAGCGATGCCAACATCGCCAAGCTTGCCGGGGGCAACATATTGCGCGTGATGGCGCAGTCCGAGAAGGTCGCCGCAAGCCTTTCCGGCGAGGCCCCTGCAACGGCTACGCGTGCGGCGTTGGATGGCGCAGGAAGCTAATATTTTGTTGGGGCCGCACCCCCCTTATTAACGAAGTCAGACGGTGATTTTCCGGTCCCTCCATTGCAAGGCAATGGGGCGGCCCAACCGGTCGCTGTGATGCAAATGCAAAAATTATAATAGCTTATGCGTCCGCTGCCACGCCTCATATGATGCCGGTTAGAGCGCGCGGGATTTGCGATGACCCGTGGCGCGCGTTGACACTATTAACTTTTGGCTTTAACACATTTTTAGAGATCGCCTTGATCTCGAAAAAGGCAAACCGTCGGTAATGGCGGGACGCAAAGCCTCCGGTCCTGTTCAGCAGGATAGCGGGGTCGCCGAGGGATCAAAGATGACGAAGCCTTGCGTTTCCGGTCTCGCTGCTGTGCGTCGCGCGCAGCCGTCGAGCCACTATTCTCGACCAATATTCAAAAACCTTCATCTCTATTTGAGCGCCGCTGCGCTGGGCGGTCTCCTCGCTGGCAGCGTCTCTGCGCAGGTTCAGCAAAGTGTCGATCCCGGTCGGGTGAGTGAGCGGCTGCGTGAGCGCAGCGATCTGCCGAGTGTTTCTCCGCTCGATCTGCCCGAGCAGCCCGCCCAATCCGCCGCGCCGCAGAGCGATCTGCCGGTCACGCTCACGTCAATCCGGTTCGAGGGGGCGACGGTGGTGCCGTCCGATGTGCTGGACGGGCTTGCCGCGCCCTATCTCAATCGCGAAATCCCGGTGTCGGAACTGTTCAGGCTCGCGCAGGCCGTCACCGTCGAATATCGCCGCCGGGGCTATGTCCTCTCCCGCGCGATGGTCGCGCCGCAGCGGATCGAGGGCGGCGTCGCCACGATCAACATCGTCGAGGGCACGATCGGCGAGGCGCGGATCGAGGGGGATGCAGGCGGCTATCGCCCCTATCTGAACGCCTATCTCGCGCCGCTGCGCACGGGTCGCCCGACTGCAGGGGATGATCTCTCCCGCGCCTTGTTGCTCGCGCGTGATCTGCAGGGCGCTGATGTGCAGGCCGTGCTCACGCCATCGGCAAGCGTGGCAGGCGCGGCTGACCTCAACCTTGTCGTCAAGCGCAAGCCCATCGAGGCCTTCGCCGCGATCGACAATCGCGGCACCCGCTGGCTCGGCCCCGTGCAAATTTATGGCGGCGTCGTGCTGAATGACCTGCTGAATGCTGGTGGGCGCCTCGCCGTCACCGCAGTGGGCGCACCCGATCAGGGCGGCGAGCTCGGCTTTATCTCCGGCGCTTATGATCAGCCCATCGGCGGATCGGGCCTGCGCGCGAGCGCCTTCGCCAATTATGCGCGCACCCGCCACGGCGAGGAATTGCGCCCGCTCGATCTCAAGGGTGAGAGCGTCACCTGGGGGCTGGGCCTGAAATACCCTTTCCTGCGCAGCCGCTCGACCAACATTCTTGGGCAGTTGACCTTCGTCTCGCGCAACAGCGAGTCACGCAGTCTGCTGCTTGACCCGATCTTGGACGATAAGATCCGTCTGGTGAGCGCCGAGCTGCTCGCCAATCATGGTGATACGCTTGGTGGGCAAACGACGTTGCGCGCCAGCGTCTCGCAGGGCGTGGACATTTTCGGCGCCACCAGATTGGGCGATGCGGCCAAATCGCGCGGCACGGCTTCGGGTTTCTTCACCCGCATCAATGGCGAGATCAGCCGCGTTCAGCCTCTCTATCGCGGCCTGCATCTGCTCGTCGCCGGCGCGGGGCAATGGACGCAGGAGAGCCTCCTCGCCTCTGAAGAATTCGGCATTGGCGGCAATGATTTTGGCCGCGCCTATGATCCGTCGGAAATCACCGGGGATAAGGGTTTCGCGGGCAAGGCCGAGCTTTTCTACACGATTCCCGCGCGCGGCATGGGGTCGGTCGAGCCCTACGCCTATTTCGAGGGCGGGCGCGTCTATCAGAACAATCCCTTGCCGGGCGAAGCCAAGCGCAATGGGCTGCAATCGGCTGGCGCCGGGCTTCGTGTGAGCGTCGCGCGCCGGTTCGGCTTCTCGATGGAATATGCAAAGCCCATCCGCCGCCCGGTGACGGCCCTTGGCGACCGTGATGGCCGCATCTTCCTCTCATTCAGCGCCGCCTACTGATCATTCGGGGCGCGAATGATCGCGGCCCCCAGCGAATTTTGGAGACCCGATATGAGCAAGCAAGTTGTCGCGCGCACGGTGGCTCATTCGAGCCGGAGCGCAGGTTCTTCACGTCGGCGCGGCGCGCTGCTCATGTCGGCTGCAACGTTGGCGCTGGTGATGAGCTGGCCGATGTCTGCCCGCGCGCAGAGCGAAACTGCCTTGCCGAGCGGGGGCAGTGTCGTTGGCGGCACGGCCACCATTGGCACGCCCTCCAATGCCCAGATGCAGATCGACCAGTCGAGCAATCGCGCGATCATCAATTGGGATAGCTTTGATATCGGCTCGAGTGCGCAGGTGAATTTCGTCCAGCCCAGCGCAAGCGCCATCGCGCTCAACCGCGTGGTTGGCGGCAGCGCGCCCTCGCAGATTGCGGGGCAGTTGAACGCAAACGGCATCGTCGCGGTCATCAACAGCAATGGCGTGATGTTTGCCGGGACCGCGAATGTGAATGTCGGTGGCCTCATCGCCAGCGCGGCGGATGTGGGTGACGAGGCCTTCATGGCTGGCGGCGCACTGAGCTTCTCCGGCTCGCCATCCTCGATGAGCGAAATCGTCGTGAGTGCAGGCGCAAGCATCAGCATTGCCGATCAGGGCCTTGGGCTCTTTTTCGCGCCGGTCGTCCGCAATGCGGGCGTGATCAGCGCGCGGCTAGGGCATGTCATGCTCGCTTCCGGCAGCACCGCCACGCTCGATCTGGATGGCACCGGCTTTCTTGAGATCGGCCTCGGCAATGACAGCGCGCTGGTGAGCAATAGCGGCACGATCAATGCTGGCGGCGGTCGCATTCACATGACGGCCAAGGCGGCCAGCGCCGTGATCGATCAGGTGATCAATGCCGGCATTTTGTCGGTGGCGAGTGTGACGTCTGATCCGGATGGCGCGATCATCCTCTCCGCGCAGAGCGGCAATGCCGTGCTGGGCGGGTCGTTCGATGCTGGTCCGGCAGGCTCGGCAAGCGTGATGGCCGCCAATGCGGTGAAGGTCGATGCTGCTGTGGCGGCAACGGGCGACCTCTCGCTGACGGGCCGACGGATCAGCGGCGCAGGGGACATTGACGTCACCGGCGGCAAACTCGCGCTCACGCTGGACGTGGCGGGCGCGGACACCAGCGGTGAGGGCGATTTCATCGGTGATGCGCTTGGCGTGATCGGCACGGTTTCGGGCGGCAGCAGGCTTGATCTGGGCGCGGGCACTTATGCGGCCGGGGCGACCATCGCGCGCAGCAATGTTACCATTGATGGTGGCGGCGTGGCGACGATCATGGTGCCGATCAATGGCACGCAGATCAACGGCCTAAACGTCAGCGCAAGTGGCGCGACGATTACGGGCCTCACCTTCACCAGCGGATTGCCGCAGGATCAGGCAGCGTGGAGTTATGACTGGGGTAGCTCCGTCCCGCGCGGCATTGCGGTGCTGAATGGCGTAGATGGCACGACGATCAGCGGAAATATAATTACCGGCGTGCGCAACGGCATTCTCGTTGATGGGCGCGGTGCGACCAGCCTGACGATCACGGGTAACGTCATCGACAATACGAAGAGCGCGATTTCCCTGCAATATGTCGATGGGTCAGCATCCGGGTTCAACATCAGCGGCAACAATCAGGGCGCCTTTGGTAATGAGTGGGGCATCAACCTTCATCTCAATGGCGTCTGGAACGGCACGGACACGACGTCCGGAACCGGTCTGCTCGGCGCGAATATCTCGCTGCCGGATCAGCAACATCTGCTTGCACTGAGCGCGGCCAATGGCGGCATGGCGGTCCTCAATCAGGCCTATACGGCCTCCAATCGCACGCATGTGGCCGTGTCAGCCACCGGGTCATCAAGTGGGCAGGGCGCGGCGAACACGCCGATGGATACGGTTCAGGCCGGCATCAATGCCGTCGTGACCGGTGGCAAGGTAACGCTGGGCGCGGGCAGCTATGCCGAAACCGTCACCATCGCCAAGGGCCTGACGCTCATAGGCGCCGGCATGGATGAGACGGCGATCACCGGCGGCATCGCGCTGTCCGGCACATTCAGCGATCTGATCCTCAAGGATTTCGCGGTCAGCGGATCGTCGGGAACATCGGTCATTCAGGGCGGTCAGGTGACGAACCTGACGCTCGATGCCATCCGGATCGATGGCGGCGGCGTGACCGGGCGTCATGGCGTGGCGGGCGGAAGATATGGCGGCGCGCTCTCCATCACCAATTCTGAATTCCTCAACATTCGCGGCTGGGCGGCGTTCGATACGCGCAGCGGCGCAGGGTCGGCGACAGATGGCACGCAGATCAGCAGCGCTGTCTTCTCGAACAATCTTCTCGACAACACAGCGGGCCACATCGCCTTCCGCCAGCTGGCGGGCGAGTATATTTATCCCGATATCACGATTGCCAATAATATCGTGCGCAATGGCGGGGATACGGACACGCCCTACGGCGCAATCTTCAAGGCCTTCCGCGCGAACATAGTCGACTTCACCGGCAATGTGGTGAGCGATGTTGGCCTCAGCACCTCCGCACCCAGTGGCGAGGCGGTGTATGGCGCCGTGCTGATGATGCGCAATGTCGGCACGCTGAATGTCACCGGCAATAGCTTCACGAACAATCATCAGGTGTTTGCGGTCGAACCCGGTTACGCGCTGCCGACGCTCACCAACTTCACGGACAACAGCTTCGTCAATAATGGCTATGCCATCTATCTGCCGAGCAATGTTTCCGGCGCTGGCACGATCAATTTCTCCGGCACCAATAATTTCGTGGCGGGCGATGACACGGTTCAGCACATCGTCTGGCGCAGCGCTGGCGCGCTCGATCTCACGGGCGTGTCTTTCAATGGCGTGCGCGCCGATGCGCTCGATCTCGCCGGGCTGTTCGCAGCGGAAGACCTGATCACCCACGCGATCGATGTGAACGGCGCAGGCCTTGCGCGGCTGGTCGATGGTCAGCTTTTCGTCACGACGGCATCGGGAACGGATAGCGCATTGCGGGCCGTCTCGCTCGCGGCATCGGGCGACCGCGTGAACCTGTCGGCGGGCACGCATAGTCTAACGAACACATTGTTTTTACAAAATAGTCTCACGATCGCCGGGCAGGGCAAAGGCGTAACAATCCTGGATGCGACCGGCCATAACAATTACGGCATACGCGTCCACGCGGACAATGTGTCGGTAAGCGGCTTCACCCTGAACGGCTCCTCAGCCGCGCTCGGCAATTCCAATTACGGCATCAAGGTTGAAGCCCCAGGCGATGCGACGTCGCGGAACAGCGGCTTTACGATCAGCGACGTCGCCATCCACGGCTCGCGCAAGTCGGGTCTGGACATCAACGCGGCGACCGGCGTGCTGATCGACAATGTGACCGTCACGGGCGTCGGCGCGGGCAGCGGCATCTCGATCTCGGACAGCGCCAATGTGACGATCCGCAACAGCAGCACGTCAGGCAATGCCTGGGGTGGCGTCGCGCTCTATCAGACGAACAGGCTCAGCAGCGGCGGAAGCGATCAGCAACTGACCGGCATCACCATCGAGGCGAATAATGATTTTGCCGAAGCGAATGGGCTCTATGTGCAGGATTCATCAACCCTGCATGATGTCGGCACGCTCAATATTCAGGGCTATGGCTTCACCGTCCGTAATGCGAACCACCGGCAGGAGGGACCGGAATTCACCTTCTTCCAGAAGACGCAGCAGGATGCCTTTGATTATGGCGTGAACCTGGCAGCGTCTGAGGCGAGCGTGGTGCAGGGCTGGAACGGCACGGCTGGCGATGCCAATTTCTATGTCGGTTTTGGCGCGCTCACGGGCGGGGGTAACGCTGCGCTGTCGCTCCAGACGGCTTTTGATCAGTCATTCGATGGTTCGGTCATCCATGTCGCTTCCGGCACCTATGGGCAAAGCGCCTCGCTCACCGGCGCACGGGGTCTCGACTTCGGTGCTGTGACGCTGGATAGCTTGGCGCTGTCTGGCGCTGGCAGCAGTTTGCGCGGCAATTTAGCGCTCACGGGCGGGGCTTTCAGTGCAAACGCTCCGTTGCTCCTGAGCGGTGACAGCAGCATCACGGCGCTTTCGAGCAACATCAGTATCGCTGGCGCGTCTGGCAATGCTGCACTCCTGCTCACGGGCAACGGCGTGACACTGGGCCCGTCCTCGCTGGCGAGCCTTGGCATAACCGGCGCGCAGATCAGTACCGCAAATGTGACGACGAGCGGCGCGCAAAGCTATAACGGTGCAACCAGCCTCTCGGGCAGCTATGCGGCGAGCGACTTCACCGTATCCGGCAGCACTGTGCTGGCGGGTGGCACGAGCGTCACCGCTTCCGGCGCTGCCCGCTTCGCTGCCGTGGATGGCGCGAGCGCGGGTGGGCAAAGCTTCGCGCTGGTGGCGGGTTCGGCAGAACTTGGTGAGCTCGGCGGCCAGACCCGGCTCGGCGCAACGAGCATCTCCGCCAATCAGACCGTGCTTGGCGGATCGGCCTATAATGCGGATAGCTTCAGCTTCATCGGTACGGGCAGCGATGCAAGCGTGCGCGTGACGCAGGCGCTCACCCGGTTCGATACGCGCGCGGCTGGAGGCGATGTGGCCGTGGCTGCCAACCTCATCGGCACGAGCGCCGGGGCGCAGAGCTTGGAAATTCTGACCGGCACCGGCCTTGCGGGCGGCGTTGCGGAAGGGAATATCCTGCTTGCCAACCTTGGCAGTGATGCGGTGCGGCTGGGCAGCCTGCGCGTGGTCGGCGGGGATTTCTCCGCTGCGACGGTGAAGCTGGCGGGTAATTTCGATTCCGCGCTCAGCGGCAATCAAGTCTTCACGTCGAACACGCTGGATACACTCGGCAGCGTCTTCGCGGTCGTCAAGGGCAGCGAGAGCGGACCGATCCGGGCGGGCGGTTCGGTCGCGGTCGATGCGGGGAGCTCTGGCAATGGCTCGATCATCGCGGGCGGGCCGGTGCAGCTGAGCTATATCAGCGATGTGGCGCGCGACGTGTCATCGCAAAGCAGTGTCTCGGTTGCCTCGTCTGGTTCGGTGGGCGGCTCGATTGCTGCTGCGGGGCCAGTGGCGGTGAATGCGGTCGGTCCCGTCAGCTCCTCGGTGACGACGGGCGGGTCGGTTGAGATCGCATCGGGCGGCGGCATTTCCAGCAATGTGACCGCAGGCGGGGGCGTCAGCATGACCGCAGCGACGGGCGACATCATCGGCGCGATCAATGCGAGCGGGCCTGTGTCCGTGGGGGCAACCCAAGGCTCGATCAGTTCGAGCATCTCCACCACCGGAAGCGCATCGCTCGCCGCGGGCAGCGGGATATCCAGCGCGATCAACGCTGGCGGTTCGGTCGCGGTGTCGTCACCCGGCGCCATCACGAGCAATATCAGCTCGGGCGGCTCGATCGCGCTCACGTCCGACACGCCGATCAATGTCGTGCTGAACGGTGGCTCGGTAACGGTGAAGGCGCCGGGCGGCACTGTGGGTGGCGTGTTCAGCGAGATCAGCACCGGCGATGGCGGATCATTCGTGGTCAATGATCAGCCCGTGGTGGGCAGTGGTCAGGTCAATCCACGGCAGATCATCATCGATACATTCCTGGTGCCGGTCGGGGGTTCCATCGGGGCGTCGGGAGAAATCATCCTACCTGCCGGAATGGCGCTCGGTCTCATCGGGCCTGCCGGTGGCCAGCGCCCGACTGTGATCGTGAACGGTGTGGAGGGCCTGGGTGATCTGCTACGACGCGGCTACACCGCCATCATCATCCAGATCGACGAGAGCGGTTTGGAGCTGGAGCGGGAAGCTTCCGAAGCGATTTAATTGACGGGTGCACGTCGTCGATAGCTGAGCGCCTCGGCGATGTGCATCCGCCCGATCGTTTCCGCCCCGGACAAATCGGCGATCGTCCGGGCAACGCGCAGCACGCGCGTGTAGCCGCGCGCAGAGAGCTTCATCGCGGCTGCGGCTTGTGCCAAGAGTTCGCGCCCTGCATCGTCCGGCGTGGCGACAGCTTCTAGCGCGTCCCCCTCAAGCTCGGCATTGGTGCGCGCGCCGTTGCACGCCGCCGAACGCGCAGTCTGGATGGCGCGGGCGCTGGCGACGCGGGCAGAAACCTGCGCAGAGCCTTCGGCGGGCGGTGGCAGCACAAGATCGGCAGCCGTCACGGCAGCGACATCCACATGCAGATCGATCCGATCCAGCAATGGTCCGGAGACTTTGGCCTGATAATCGAGCGCGCAACGTGGCGCGCGCGAGCAAGCCAGCGATGGATCGGAGAGATGCCCGCAACGGCACGGGTTCATCGCCGCGATCAATTGCACGCGCGCGGGGAAGGTCACATGCGCATTGGCCCGCGCCACGCTCACCTCACCGGTTTCGAGCGGCTGGCGCAAGCTATCCAGCACCGCGCGCTGAAATTCCGGCAATTCATCGAGGAAAAGCACGCCCAGATGCGCAAGGCTCACCTCGCCGGGTCGCACACGCAGGCCACCACCGACAAGCGCTGCCATCGAGGCACTGTGATGCGGCGCGCGATAGGGGCGGCTCTGGCTGATCCGTCCGCCCGAGAGCGTGCCCGCGACCGAGGCGACCATCGAAACTTCCAGCGCTTCGGCTGGCGTGAGGGGTGGGAGAATACCGGGCAGGCAACTCGCTATGAGCGATTTGCCCGAGCCGGGCGGGCCGGACATGATGAGGTTATGGCCGCCAGCCGCCGCAATCTCCAGCGCGCGCTTGGCGGTCTCCTGCCCCTTCACTTGCCGCAAATCCGGGCCCATGCGGACAGGCTCGGCCTCGCCAGCTTGTGGGCGCGGCAGCACGGTGAGGCCCTTCAAATGATTGATGATGCTCAGCAGGTCCGGCGCGGCGACCACGCCTTCCGATCCGGCCCATGCAGCCTCGGCACCCTGCGCGGCAGGGCAGATGAGGCTGCGCTGGCTCGCCGTGGCATGGAGCGCGGCGAGCAGCACGCCCGGCACCGGGGCGAGGCGGCCATCCAGTCCAAGCTCGCCGACCACAAGATGATCGGCCAATTGCTCGGCATCCACCACGCCCATTGCGGCGAGCAGCGCCAGCGCGATGGGGAGATCATAATGCGAACCCTCTTTTGGAAGGTCCGCGGGTGAGAGATTGACCGTGATGCGCTTGGGCGGCAACGACAGCCCGATTGCTGCGATGGCATTGCGCACGCGCTCGCGGCTTTCCGCCACGGCCTTGTCCGCAAGACCAACCACGATGCGTGTATATCCGCAAACATCCTTTAACCGATTGCGCGTAGGGTGTTTGAATGGACGCTATAATTTACATAAGATGGTCTTCATTAGAGCAGACCAAGGGTGACAGCTACACCCGACAGATTAACGCTTGCACCAAATTCTGCGCCGATAATGGCTACAACGTCATCGACACAGTTATCGATAAGGGACGCAGCGCTTACACGGGCGAGAACATCCATACCGGCAACTTAGGCAAACTCGTCCAACGCTATGAGCGTCGAGAGATTGCACCCGGAACCCCTATCATTGTCGAGCAGCTAGACCGACTAACACGACTGCCAGCAATGGAAGTGATTGCGTGGCTAGCAGCGGTCTTTCCGCATGGAGTGCGTTTCCTCACTGCCGACAAAAGCCACGACATAAGCAAGCAAGCGATGGAACGGGACAACATGTCCTTTGTCGCTCTCATATTCGATAGCTTCCGGGGCAATGCTGAGAGCAAGCGCAAAGCGGATATGGGAGCGTTAAGCTGGCAAAGCCGACGCAATGCTGTCGCTTCTGGTCAGCGAAAAAACATTACCGGCGTTTGCCCTGCATGGCTGCGTTGGAATAAAATCGATGAACGCTTCGAAGTCGTAGAGGGGCGTGGTGAAGTGCTTCAACGCATCTTCGACATGTCCGATGCAGGCTTAGGTGTCGGCACTATTGCTAAGACGCTGAACGAGGAAGGTGTTGAACCTTGGGGCTTAGGCGCAAAGCGTTCGCCGGATGGCTGGCACATATCCTACGTTCAGAAGATCCTACGCAATCCATCTGTCATCGGCGAATTCACTCCCCGGTCACGCAAAAAGATCGACATGAAGGGTAAGATCGTAGGCGATCCTATTCCCGACTATTACCCCCAAGTCATATCTCCAGCACAGTTTGAACGTGTCAGCGCTAAGCGCACGTCGATCAACACAGGTGGCGCAAGGAAGAACAGGCAGAATCTAACTGGTGGTCTTGTATGGTGCGGCAGATGCGGACAGCGGATGAACTGGCTGAAAAAGAGCGCAGCAGGAAGACAGCGAGCTAACCCCAAAACAGGAACGGTTACGACCGATCCCACGGCAAGCATCTATCTCAAATGTAGTGGAGCGCTTCGGGGCAACCGATGCGACCAGAAGAGCGGTTACAATTACCGTTGGTTCGAAAAGGGCCTGCTCGACAATATGCTGCACCTTGCGCTTGACGATCAGCACTTCGCGCATGGTGAGATTGTAGCAGACAAACAGGACAAGCTAGCTGCTGCCCGGCGTGAGTTTAACAACCTTGAAGCACAGGCAGACAGCGCTTTGGAAATGACGCTGGACCCAGCTTTCAAAGATGATGAGCGTTTGAAGCGCCGATATGCCGAATTAGGCCATCAAGCAGATGAGCAAAGGAAACTCCTCGCTAAGCTGGAAGATGAATTGGCTGCTGCGAAAGGCCGGGTTGCCCCTGCTGCTCATGTGGCTCGCGTTGAGGAAGTGCGTAAAGCCATCGACAGCGAGGATGATCTGGTAAGGGATGCTGCAAGGGGCAAGGTCATTGATGCCCTACAAGCACTCGTAGCGCGCATCACGTTCCGAGCGGATCGCACTATTGAAGTTGCTGCTGCGCATGGCGCAATGGGCATCCAGCTCGATGACAAGGGCAACCTCTTGCAAAGCATCGACCTGTATAATCGGCTCGATCTTCGAAGGGGTATTGAGCGCATGGACAATGTGGGGCGCCCTGACTTCAAAGCGGACGTGGAAGCTGTTCAGAAGCGTCGCACAAAGGCATGAAAGAGAAAGCGCCCCGAGTTACCCCGGAGCGCCTTTTGCAACTGTGTGAAGCTCTGTGGGCTTAGCCGACTGCGTTGTTGCGCGCATTCTCAGCAGCATTACGCGCGCTAGCCGCAGCGTCACGAGTCTGAGCCGATGAGGCATTGGTGCTGCAAGCAGCATCACGCGCACCTACCGCAGCATCCCGATACTGAACATTTCCGATGTGACTATCGCGAGCAGCTACGCCGAACCCGCACTTCCAGTCCTCGCCCTGTTCGATGACTATGGTAGCCTGATTTTTAGACGATGGGCTGATGCTCTCAAGGTAGTCTTTAATCTCAGCAGCAATCTTTTGCCTTATACCTTCCACCTTGTTGCGATGCCGAAACAGGTCATCGAGTTGAGCTTGCGTCTTAGCGATTTCAATGCTGATAAGCTCCAGATCAGAAACGGCGCCTGTGAAACTTTCTGCTAGATCATGTAATCGATTTGTAGCCATTGGGGAGTTTTCCTCTCTTGTTATTAACTCCCCTACTTATCAGTCCCGCGTCATAAATGCCTGCGCTGCTGCGTCCACGGCATCAACCTGCTCTTCACGCGCCTCGACTAAATCGCCTTCATCAACCAATCCGAGCACCAGCATATTGTAAGCATCAAGTGCTACTTTGAGATTGTTAAGAGCTTCGATCTGCTCCAGTGTCGTTACGTCCGGCATTTGCTACCTCCTTGTTGGTAGCACTCTTAAAGACATCGCCTCCTAACCATTCCTACCAGAATATCTCCTAGAGATTCACTCTTTGATCTTGCTCTTTCCACCAGAAGGCTCTCGATGTTCTTGTCTCAACAAGGAGACTAACATGCCGTGGAAAGAACTATTCACAGAAGATGAGCTGGCAGAACTGCTATCCAACCATCATTACAATGCGCAGCACAAGGGCACCGAGAGAGAAGCGGATTTCAACCCAGTGTGTCGCATCCATCTACCGTGGATGAACTTTTACTGGTTGGTGACTGAGGTCGAGCCAGAAACGGGGATAGCGTTCGGGCTATGCGTTCTCTTCGAACCGGAGCTAGGCAGCGTAAGCTTACCCGAAGTTCTCGATGTAAAAGGACCACAGGGGGAAACGGCTGAGGTGGATCGCACCTTCAAAGCCGACAAGCCACTTAGCCAATATGCGGAGAAAGCCCGTAGAAGGATGAGGGGCTAAATATGTATACGCTGCTACGCTAGCTGCGCGTTACCTTTATGCGTTCGGTTGGTCCCGACCGTTGAAAGGCCCCTAATGCTAGTGCTGTTGAGGGTTCTGTGTAGATCAGCAAGTTCATAGCCCTCCAGACGACAGCAAACGTCACCTACGCGCATTTAAGGAAAAGAACGGAGCGAATTAGGGGAAAAGACTAAATGGGGTGGATTAATCTCCACCCCATTTCCATGTCACTTCTTCTTGGAAGCGTTCGGACGAGCGAGAGCAATCTCCACCAACTTGCTATCCACGCCCTCAGCCTTGAGCGCAGCACGGATATCAGCATCCGACTTACCACCACGACGCATACCGCTGACCTTGATGTTGACGCTGCCTTGTGGGGTCTGCTTGCGCTTAGCCTTTTCCTTCCACGGAAAATGATCGCCCGGACCGCTCGCAGGTTCAATCGAGTTGTCCAGCTCACCAGCTTCAACAGCAGCATAAAGCTTATCGAGGAAGTTGGGGAAACGCTCTGCTGGAACATGGCTGACTGGCTTGCCATTGATGAGAAGCGGCTTGCCATTAACGGTAGGCTTGAAAGCCACTACGTTGTTGGAAACAGTCCACCAGCGATTAGGCACCTTGGTTGTGCCGCTTTCAAACTGATGCTTAGCTGCGACAATGCGTTTGAGGACAGGCTGACGAGCCTTTGAAGGATCATGCGGCTTGCTGTGGAAAACAGCTTCCAGCTTATCGTCAATGAATGAGAGAACGTCTTTGAGGGACATAGCAGCTTCCTTCTGATGGTTAGCAGCTACATGCCCCTACTAAGATAGCAATTCAATAGAAAAGGGGGAGAACAATGTCTCCCCCGTGGGTAGTTGATTTAGCTTACTTGTTTTTAGCAGCGCGTGTCTCACGCATTTTGTCCGAACGAGCTGCAATGCCCTTTTCAATAACTGCGAGCTGGGCATCGAACTTCCCGGCTTTAACCTCCTCAACATAGTAAGCCATCGCATCACCGAATTGCGCAGTCGGAACAGCAAGCTGGTCTTCATCCCCACGCAGTTTGAGCTTTTGATTGCTGTAACGGATGCTGAAAGCAGTGTCGGTAGCACCGCTGCGGAACCAACGCTTTCCATCTGCTTCCGGGTCAGCAAACAAAGCAAGCTGCTTTTCGATCCCTGCGAGCACTACGTCCTGCGCGCTGCGCTTGTTGGAAGCGGTCTGTGCGAGATCAGCAACAGCGGAAACCGACTTGAGAGCGGTTGGGTTGAACTTTGTCATATTGTGTAGCTCCGATCTAAGCAGTGCAACATCGCCCTGCTCCAATCGTATGTGTTCGTCTGAATCTGAGATCTACCAAAGAATGACACCAGACTAAACTTTCTGGAGTTGACAGACTCAAGAAGTCTGGAACCGTTCAACTCAGTTATTTTCTCCTAGGCATAAATAAAGAGTCACAACGACACCTAGAGAGAGAGAGGAACACAAAATGACATACATTCTATACGGGCTTGCCGGACTTACCCTGCTGCGCGCCTATTATCTTGCCCATCGCGCAAACAAATACATCGAAGCAACGGCGCGCGCCTTACACGTTCATCTTACTACCGGCGTAGACCTGCGCGACTCTGAGCATGATGAAGTAAAGAAACTTGTGCGCAGTGCCATCTCTTCTGCCGCACTAGAAGGCGCTTCTGATTTCACCAAGCGCATCGTTAAACCGGACAATGGCGGTGCAGCATGAGCAACTTTTTAAAAGCTATGGGCCTCATCTTAGCAGCTTGCGTCATTGTGTTGATTTTCGGCACCATGATTTTGTTCCAAGCGGCAGTGCTGGTGATGGTTGCCGCATTCTATGGCTTCAAGCTGAATATGGTGTTTGCTCTGATTTTAGGTCTCGTAGCTACCCTGTTCTACTGGGGCAAATAACATGCCCCGTCCAGCAATCCATTTAACCGCCGACCAGATAGGCCAGACAGCCTTCATGATAGCGACAGGTAACACCCTGCGCGCAATATCTAACGCTACTGGCTTATCAGTCTACACAATCAAAAGAATAATAGCGCAACCCGACTTCGACAAACTGCTCTGCCAGATGAAGGAAAGGATTGAAGCACTAAGAGGGGAAGAAGAATGAGAATTGATGAATTAGGGTATCTCTTCGAGATCAGAGATGCTGACGAGGACCAAGAAGGTTGTTTTAAAGAATGGATGCGACAAGTTGGTATTCTTGGTGAGCCAACTGACAATCCCTTTCAATATCCAGAACATGTCTACATGTCGTACCGGCGTGATCCTGCCGCTGGAAACGGGGCTGGTGGCTATGTTTTCCAGATCAGCTTTAAGCGGATGACTGATGCAGTTCTGTTCAAGCTACGCTTTGGAGGTGAAGCATGAGCAACCTCGCAAAAATCATCGAGCTTCTGATCCAACTGGATGCTGAACGTGCCTACGAGGAAGCAGCTTTCGCGACTATCCGAAAGGAAGGTGCGGAATGATGGATTTCCTCACAAGCCCTGAACTTTCCAGTTTCATTAAAAGCATTTTGATTGGCTACCTGTTCTTGAAAAGCTGGATGTTGTCCTGCCGCATTCGCGATCTAGAAATCCTTAATGGTCCTCACCCAAACGATACACTGGAAGCTTCTGAGGACTTCAGACTTGAAAGGCTCAAAACGCGCGAACGACTGCTGATGACGAATGAGCGCTGGATTGCGAGCAAGAGGGCAAAGCTATGAGCGCCGAACGTCTCTCACAGTCCGAACAGCAGCGTAGGATCAAAGCAGCAATTACAGAAGCGGACGGTTGTATGGCTGAGGAATGGGAAGCGATCAACTCTCCATTGCCCGAACGCATTGATACGTCAATCGGCGCTGCTGATCGAGCAGAGCGTTACAAGGACGATCTTCGGTTGATTGAAGTAAGAGCCTTATATGCGAAATTCTATGATGATTGCGTGACGATCTTCAGCAATCAGAACAATCCGCTTTCCGACGAAATGCGAAAGGAAATAGAAAGCTGGTTTCGCAGAGGTGAAGCCGATGACTGATCCACGATTAAAACAGTTGCGCGAAGAGTTTGAGGCTGTTCGTGAAGCATATCTGGCTCACGAGCATGACTTCACTGACGAATGTCACACAATTCCGCCCATAGACGAACCTTGGGTTGTTACTACCGACGCATTATGGCCGCACCTAACAGACTGGAATGTCGATCAGTGGGCAATCGGCAATCAAATGGACGGCGAGGAAAACAAACCGGTAGAGGTTGCAGCCCGGCGCTACGTTATCGCCCGAGACTTTAACGAGTATCGCGAAGGACACTGGCAGGCTCTTTGGAAGCTGCAGAACGGCGGTGCGTCATGAAGCTCAGTGCGAACGACATGGCGTACCTTAAAACGCTAAAGCGCCGGAACGAAGTTCAAGCAGCTTATGCCCGAGAAGAGTTCTTAGAAGAGAAATATAGACTATTACAGCAAGCCGCTGAGCGCAAACAACGCGATATCTGGCCCGAGCAGAGAAAACTGGAAGAGCTGATAACCGCATACAAATGTGGCGAAGATATCGTCCTGCTCAAGCTGCAAGGCGATCAGGAAGACGGTGATGCATCATGATGCACGAAGTTCGAACCCGCATTGATGCAACACTCGATGAGATAGATGAATGGTGCGATGTAGAATGCAAAGGACGCTGGGTGCATTATGACCATTGGTATGACACGACTGGAGAGATAGTCGGAGTTAAGTACCAGTTCAGCGACCCTAATGACGCGATGCGATTCAAGCTGACATTCGGTGCCGTGTGATGCCCACCAATTCAGCCGACTGGAAGGTCTACCTAGTAGAGCAAGCCCTACGCAAAATGAACTACAGCCGTGTGTCCACTATGCGCTTGGCTGACGAAGTGCTGTTCACGATAGACTTCCGCTGGCAGCTTGTTGTGGATGAGGATGAGCTAGATAAACTCTATGATGCTG
>CBIHKY010000022.1:0-38326 GCA_966205705.1 uncultured Alphaproteobacteria bacterium | reverse complement strand
GATTAACGGGCGCTCGGCTTGCTCCTGCAGGCGCGCGGCCTGGCCCACGGCATCCGGATGCGGCGCGGCGCGGGCGGGCGTATTGCGGGGTGGGGTGTTTTCATAGTGCGTGACTTCGCATAGTGCCTCGCGGGGGAGGCCCAGATACACCGGGCCGCGCGGGCTGGAGTTGGCGATGGCGATGCCGCGGTCCACGAGGCTGGCAATCTGATCGGCACGCGAGAGTGTCACGTCCCATTTCACCGGCTCGCGGATCAGCGCGGTCTGATCGCGCATATTCTGGCCCCAGTTGATCGGGGAATTGCGGTGGCCGAGCGGGCCGGATTCGGTGTGCGGCGTGATGCCGCTCGCCAATATGATCGGCACCTGATCGGACGCGGCATTGAGTACGCCCATCACGCAGTTTGCGAGGCCGACATTGGTGTGGACCATCACCGCCTGCGCCCTGCCGGTCGCCAGATAATAGCCATGCGCCATGCCGAGCGCTGCCGTTTCATGCGGCGTGAGGATGGGCGTGGGCACTTTGAAATCCGCGACCTGCGCATGGGCATAGCCCTCGATCACCGGCGCGAAATCGGTGCCGCCATTGGCGAACAGATAGTCGATGCCGTTCGCCGCGAGCCTGCGCAGGAAAATCTCTCCGGCGGAGGCTTCGATCGTGCCAGGGATCGTTTTGTCGGGCGTCTGCGTGTCTGCAGTCGGCATGGCATCTCTCCTATTGTCTAATCACTATTTTTGTTGTCATAGATAACGATATGAATGTCTGTTGCAAGGACTGGCAGCCTCAGAGCGGCGCTTGATCGACGGCAGGCATCAGAAAATCGAACGACCTACCCCGGAGAGAGATGCCATGAACCCAGCACCCTTTCGCGCCGATCATGTCGGCAGTCTGATCCGCCCTGATTATCTGATCGAGGCGCGCGAGCAGCGCACGCGCGGCGAAATCAGCGACGATCAGTTGATGGAGATCCAGCAAAAGGCGATCCGCGAAGTGGTGGCGTTTCAGGAGGGCATTGGGCTTAAGTCTGTGACGGATGGCGAATATAATCGCCGCAGCTGGCACACCGATTTTCTGCTGCGGTTCGAGAATGTGGAGCCCTGGCACTCCAATTACACGACGACCTTCCACAATGAGCAGGGCTCGGTCGAGGGCAAGCCGCATACCCTTCGCGTGGCGGGCAAGCTGGCGCGGCCTGAGCCGATCTTTGTCGATGACTTTAAATTCCTGAAATCGGTGACGAAGGAGACGGCGAAGATCACGATTCCCTCGCCTTCGATCATGCATTTTCGGGGTGGGCGTGAGGCGATCGACACCGCCGCCTATCCGACGATGGAAGAATTCTACACCGATCTCGCGGCTGTCTACGCGCAGGAGATTGGCGATCTGGTGGATGCCGGTTGCCGTTACCTCCAGATCGACGAGACCAATTTCGCCTATCTGTGCGACCCGAGCCTCCGCGCGCAGGTGCAGACCAGCATTGGCGAAGACCCGGACGAGCTGCCCCATGTCTATGCGCGCCTCATCAACAATGCGATTGCGGCCTGCCCGGACGATATGAGCCTGTGCATGCATGTGTGCCGGGGCAATTTCGCCGGGCGCTGGGTGGCGGAAGGCGGCTATGAGCCGATCGCTGAGGTGATGTTCAACGAGCTGAACATCAACGGCTATTTCCTGGAATATGATAGTGTGCGCGCGGGTGGCTTTGAGCCATTGCGCTTTGTCCCCAAGGGCAAGCGCGTCGTCCTGGGCTTGGTCACCACCAAGCGCGGCGAGATGGAAACGGCGGACGAGCTTAAGCGCCGGATCGAAGAAGCGGCGAAGTTCCTCGACATCGACCAGCTTGCCCTCTCGCCGCAGTGCGGCTTTTCCAGCGGCATTGGCGGCAATGCGATGGGCATTGAGGATGAGCAGGCCAAGCTGGAGCTGGTCGTGCGCGTTGCGGAGGATGTTTGGGGTTGAGGGCAGCAAATCCTCGATTGACAATCGGCTCAAATCATTATCAAGTGACTTGATATAAAGCTGTTTGTCAGTCGAGGAAAAGTTCGGACATGGTGGTGGAGGATGCTGCTCGTGAAGAGGGGGAACGCAGGTTCCGCCTGCTCTATTTGCTCAAGCGCAGCTATAATGCGGCCAAGGATGGGCTGGATGTGATCGTCCGCGAGCATGGGCTGACGGCCAGTGATTTCACCATGCTCTCCTTCCTCAAGCGGCTTGAACCATGCTCGGCCGCCGATCTTGCCCGCGCCCAGCGCGTGACGCCGCAGGCCGTGACCCAGCAGATTGCGCAATTGCGCGCCAAGGATTTGGTTTCCAGCGAGACGAGTGAAATCAATCGCCGGATATCCCTGATCTCCATGACGCCGACCGGACGCGCGGCGTTGGCGACGGTGAGCACGCAAGCCCGCAAGCTTGAAGACCAGATGATGGCGGACCTGAGCAGCGCGGAGAGCGACACGCTCACGCTATTGCTCGCCCGCCTGATCGAAACCGCAAATGAAAAGGACCAGGCAAGCAATGGCGAGTGATCTGACATTCGAGACCGTGAAAGTGACGCTGGACGAGGGCATTGCCTGGGTCTCGCTCAACCGGCCCGAGAAGCGCAATGCGATGAGCCCTACGGTGAACCGCGAAATGTGGGTGGTGCTGGATGAGCTTGAGCTGCGCGAAGATGTGGGCGTGATCGTGCTGACAGGTGAGGGCGAGGCCTTCTCGGCTGGCATGGACCTGAAGGAATATTTCCGCGAGACCGAGGGCGAATCTTCGGTCGTGCAGGCGCGCTATCGGCGGGCCGCGACGGACTGGATGTGGCGGCGGCTGATGCATTATCCCAAGCCCACCATCGCAATGGTGAATGGCTGGTGCTTTGGCGGTGCGTTCACGCCGCTGGTCGCATGCGATCTGGCGATTGCGGCGGACGAGGCGATTTTTGGCCTCTCCGAGATTAATTGGGGCATCATTCCGGCGGGCAATGTCACCAAGGCCGTTGCGCAGGTGATGAACCATAGGGACTCGCTCTATTACATCATGACCGGCGACCCGTTTGACGGGAAGAAGGCGGCGGAAATGGCGTTGGTCAATCGCTCTGTTCCTCTGGCCGAATTGCGGGCGGAGACCGAAGCGATGTCCCGCAAGCTGCTCTCCATGAACCCAACGATCATGCGCTACGCCAAATCGGCGTTCAAATATGTTGAGCGGTTGGATTGGGATACGTCCGAGGCGATGCTGGGGGCCTTTGCCGGGACGGCGGCATCTCAGGATCCCGAGCGCGGACGGCGCAAGGGGATGACGCAGTTTCTGGATGAGAAGTCGTTCAAGCCGGGGCTTGGCGGGTATCGCCGGGAGGAGTGAGCTAAATCCTCCCCGCTAGCGGGGAGGGGGACCGCCGCAGGCGGTGGAGGGGGTTGGGTGCGTAGCGCGACGGTGCGAACCCCCTCCGTCAGCGCTTCGCACTGCCACCTCCCCGCAAGCGGGGAGGATTTTGAGTGTTACGCCGCCACATTCAGTCCGCGCGATTTCAACGTGGCGCGGACTTCCTCAACGCGGACATCAGCCCGATCAAGGTTCACGTCCCCCTCAACCAGCAGCGCGCGCACCTGCGCGACGTCCACCTGTCGGGGCGTAATACCATCCCGCACGGCCAGTGCCGCCGCAGCGCCTGCGGCTTCGCCCATCGCCATGCACTCCGGCATCAGCCGAACCCGTTGGTGCGCTTCATTATCGAACGAGACGGTCTTGCCCGCGACCAGCAGATTTTCCACGCCCACCGGCAGCATGCAGCGATAGGGCAGGCCGAGCACCACGATGGAGATGGGCATCTCGGTCAGATCATGCCCCTTGCCGCCTTCGCTGCCATCGGGCTTGTGGCGCACCCAGCCTTTGAGGTTGGGGCCGCGATAGACTTTGAGCGCGATTTCATCCTCGAACACCGCGCCATCGAAGATATCGTCTCTGGTGAGCGTGTAATCGCCCACGATCCGGCGGCTGTCGCGCACGCCGATCTGCGGGGCCATGTCGATGAGATAGGCCCCCTCCATGCCGGGGATGCGCTTGACGAAGGGGAGAAAATCGCGCGCGCGGCGGCGGCCTTCCACTTCCGCGCCAGTCATGTCGGCCGCGTCGGTCGGGTCACGGTCCAGCACCTGCACGGCGTAGAGATAGCCGATGCCATGTTTGAGATTGGCGGGCGTTGCGCCGAAAATGGAGATGTGGTGGCCGAAGGTGCCGGGCAGGCTGCCTTCCTCCTTGCCGGTCGCGACGAGCGATTTCCAGCCGGTCAGGTGGACATATTGCCCGCCATCCAGCGCATTGGCCGGCGTGCCCCACAGCTTGGAGAAATCATCCGGATTGGCGCGGGCGTGGGCCTGCATCCGCTCCCAATCGACGCCGCCCATGCGGCACAGCATCATCATGGGCTGGGGTGCCTCGCGCGGGTGCATCGGCACGCCAGCGCGCGCGGCAAGGTCTGCATCGCCGCTGGCATCGATGATCACATCGGCGAAGATCGCCTGCCGCCCGGACTTATTCTCGATGATCACGCCTTTGAGCGCATCGCCCTCGCGGATGATATCCACGACCTGGGTGTTGAGCAGCAGATCGACGCCGGACTCGACCAGCATATCCAGCACGACCAGCTTGAGCATCTCGGGATCATAAGCGAGGTTGAAAAATTCGGGGAGGAAATGCTCGGGCGCGGCGCCTTGGGCGGCGAGGCGTTGTTGGACTTCGCGAAGGATGCCACCGATATTCTCGCAACTGAGGAACTCGGTGACGAAGGACATTGGTCCGGTGCCGCCGACGACCGAATTGCGCTCGATCAGCAGCACCTCCGCGCCCGCCCGTGCAGCACGAATCGCGGCGGGGTAGCCGCCTGCGCCTGCGCCCGCGACCAGCACCTGTGTGCGTCGCGCTACCGGGATTTCCCGCGCTGTTTCAAGGAAGGTTTCCCGCTCAGGGGCGGATCCCGATATCATGCTGCTCATGTAACTATCATATGCTTATATAATTCGATCGTCAATCGGGTGGCGGGTTGCAAAGTGTATGATGGTTAGATAGTTACTGCTTCAAGCCGAAGGGGTGTTGAACGCATGACGACCGACAAGATTGAGTGGATCGACGAGCCGGAACAGGTGGTTCCGATCTATGCTAAAACCGATGTGCTGGTGTGCGGCGGTGGCGCTGGTGGCGTTGCCGCGGCGATCTCTGCAGCGCGCAATGGTGCCCGCGTCCTGATGATCGAGCGCGACACGACGCTGGGCGGCACGGGGCCGCGATCCTTCGTCACGGAATATCATCAGGCCTTTTTCACCGGCGGCATTATGAAGGAAGTCATCACGCGTCTGCGCGAGATTGGCGGCGCTGACCCGGATTTGGGCGAGGGGCATTTCGCCGTGCCATTCGATCCCGAGGTTCTCAAATTCGTGCTGGCCGAGATGGTCGAGGGCGCAGGCGTGCAAGTGCTTGCCCAGACCTGGGTGACGGATGCGATCGTGGAAGATGGCGTCGTCAAAGGCGTGGTCATCGAGAATAAGGCCGGTCGGCAGGCGGTGCTGGCCGATGTGGTGATCGACGCGACGGGCGATGCCGATATTGTCGCGCGGGCCGGTGCGCCGATGCAGGAATATGTGCATCCCCAGCCGATGGTGATGCTCTTCCAGATTGGCGGGGTGGATTATACCCGCAGTCAGGACCGCAAGGGCCGCAGCGATCTGGTGAAGGCTGCCAAGGACGCGGGCATTTTGGCCGAGGATGTCTATCTCGATAATTTCTCCAACTTCGGCATCGCGCCATCTACGCGGGATGGGAAGATGGGCTATATTTATGGCGTGCGGGTGCTGCATCGCGACCCCTACGACGCCGATGATCTGACGGATGCGGAAATCCGCGCGCGGCAGGGCGTGCGGGCGTTCGTGCCGTTTTTGCGCACGGTGCCGGGCTTTGAGGATGCCTATCTCATCAAGGCTGCGCCGATGATCGGCGTGCGCGATTCACGGCGCATTCTTGGTGATTACACGCTGACGCGGGAGGATATTCTCGGTGGGCTGTTCCATGAGGATGATGTGTTCAAACGCTATCATCGCTTGCCGGACACGCCCAATTTCGTGCGTCACCCCAAGGATGGCAGCGAGGCGACGGCGGAATTTCGCGATCGGCTGGCGGCGTCCAAGATGGTCACGTCCGTGTTCGGCGTGCCGTTCGGCTGCCTGCTGCCGCAGACGCTGGAGAATATCCTCGTCGCGGGCAAGACCGTGTCGATGAGCTATGAGGCGCATTCGCGGTGTCGGCAGATCCCGGACTGCATGGCCTTTGGGCAGGCGGCGGGAACGGCGGCAGCGCTTGCTTGCCGCGATGGCGTCTCGCCGCGCAAGGTCGCGATGGGCGAATTGCAGGCGCTGCTGATCGCGCAGGGCCAGAACCTGGCGGACGGCGCGATCGATATCAGCAAAGCCGTGATTCATGAGATGGTGAGGGATTAAGCGATGGCGACCGATCTGATAGAGAGCGTCACGCTCCCCAAGCGGCGGACCCCTGTTTACAAATCCGTGGATGTGCTGGTGTGCGGCGGCGGGGTGGCGGGCGTTTGTGCCGCCGTGACTGCCGCGCGGGCGGGCGCTAACGTGCTGCTGGTGGAGCGCAATGTGGTGCTCGGCGGCAATGCGCCGCTCTCCTTCGCGATTGAGCTGCCGGTGTCCGCAGGTGGACTTGGTGCGGAGATTGAAGCGCGGCTGATTGCAAATGGCGAGGCGGGCATTGATGCAGCCACGGGCGGCCTTGCCTATGAGCCTGAAGCGCTGAAATATGTGCTGCTGGATCTGGCGCAGGAAGCGGGCGTGCAATTGCTGCTCTCAAGCTGGGTCTCGACGCCGAGCATGGATGACGGCACCGTGCGGGGTGCGATGGTTGAGAATAAGTCCGGCCGCTTCGCGATCCCCGCGAAAATCGTGATTGATGCGACAGGCGATGGCGAGCTGGCTTTGCGAGCCGGAGCACAGGTGCGCGAGCATGATGGCACGACATCGGTGAAGATGCGCTTTCGGGTCGGTGGGGTGGATGTTGAGCGGGCATTGGCCGGGTCGGCGGACTGGCCGGCGCTGGTGGCGAAGGCCAAAGCGGAGGGGCGACTTTCCGCCGAGCAGCCCGATAGCATCGCGGTGCGCGGACTGACCGACATGTGGAAGCAACGCAGCACGCTTTATGTTGAAGGCCCGGTGCTGGATGGGCAAGGCATATGGACGCCGGACGAATTGACCCACTCAGAAGCGAGCGCACGGGTTCTCGTGCGTGAATTCCTGCCTTTCCTCAAGAGTGTGCCCGGCTTCGAGCAATGCTCCCTCATCGATCTTGCTGGGACGATGCAGGTGCCACGCACGCGCCATGTCATTGGCAATGCGGAGCTTGAAGCCGGGCAGGTGGGCACGTTGCCTGAAGCCTGCTTTCAGCCGGAGGGGCTTGCGAACCTCATTGTGACCGGTCGCGCCATCTCCATCGCTCAGGATGCGTGGGCGGATGAGCGCGCAGACCTGTCTGGCGCCGCAATTGGTGAGCGGGCGGGGCAAATTGCTGCGCGACAGGCGATCGGCGTCTACGGATAGGCACGACTTGACCCTGCACATCTTGCGAAAATAGTCATAGGATCGCCGCGCCTTCTGATGTTACCAGCCCGGCATAAGCCCCGCCTGGCTGGCAAAGGAACATTTGAATGCTCGCATCGCACGCCCCTGACTATGTCCTCACACTCTCTTGCACGGATCAGCCCGGCCTCACGGCTGCGGTGGCTGGCGCGCTCGCGAGCGTTGGATGCAATCTGAACGAAGCGCAGCAGTTTAATGATCCGGAAAGTGGCCAATATTTCCAGCGCATCCGCTTTGTGCCGGGGCCGGCTGGCATAGACGCGGCGCAGGCTGCGCTTGAGCCGATCATCGGCCAATATGCGATGAAAAGCGCGCTGCGGGATCTTATGGTGCCGCGCAAAGTCGTGCTGATGGTTTCGAAATTCGATCATTGCCTGGGCGATCTGCTCTACCGCAACCGCATCGGCGAATTGAACATGGATGTGACGGCGGTGGTGGGCAACCATCCGAAGGAAGCGCTCAACATCTCGTTGCTGGGCGACACGCCTTATCATTATCTGCCGATCACCAAGGATACCAAGCCCCAGCAGGAAGCGCAGATCAAGGCGGTGGTCGAGGAGACGGGCGCGGAACTGGTGGTGCTGGCGCGCTATATGCAGATCTTGTCGGACGATATGGCGGCGTTCCTCTCGGGCCGTTGCATCAACATTCATCACAGCTTTTTGCCGGGCTTCAAGGGCGCCAAGCCCTATCATCAGGCGTTTGCGCGCGGCGTGAAGATGATCGGCGCGACCACCCATTATGTCACGACCGACCTGGATGAAGGCCCGATCATCCATCAGGATGTTGAGACGATCACCCATAAGGATCAGCCGGACGATCTGGTGCGCAAGGGCCGTGATGTGGAGCGCCGGGTGCTGGCGGAAGGCGTGCGGCTGCATCTGCAGGACCGCACCTTCATGGTGGGCAAGAAAACCGTCGTCCTCAAATGATCCGCTGAGGTGGGGCGCTGGACGGATGAGCCAATCATTCCGTCAAGCGTCCCACCAGCCCGGGAAAAGCTGCGCCTACAACGCCGTTTAACATATCATCGACTCAAGCTTGGTGCCGGCCAATTTAGTGCGTGCAGGAAGCAACCGCGCAGCACGATGCGGCATCCTGTGTGGGGGAGCTGTATGTGCGAGAGACGGACGATAGGATCGGTTCGCTCTGGAGACAGGTTGGCCTGTTGGGACGATCTGGTGGCAACGCTTTCCCCGGAATGATGGTCGGCAGCCAGCGCGTCGTGCGGCGATCCGAAAGCGCGCGTAGATCAGGGAAGCATCGAACTGCCTTGCCGCACAAGCGACCGGGTACGGGATGTCTTTGCTCAGGAATTGGTTCGGAGCGCTTTCTTCCAACCGCACCACGATTTTGACGGTCGACGTCAATTCAAACTAAGTCACTGTTTGAATGGTGACCCCTACGGGAATCGACCCCGTGCTTCAGCCGTGAAAGGGCCGCGTCCTAACCGCTAGACGAAGGGGCCAAGCGCCGGTCCAAGAAAGGCTCGGCAGCAGGTTCGGGGCCTATGCCGTGCCTCGCCGATGGAGGCAAGCCCAAAAACGCGCTTGGCTTGCGATGGATGCTTGGGGCGCGCATTGCGTGACGAAACAGCGGCTGAAATGGGAGATTGACCCTGGTGGAGCTGAGCGGGATCGAACCGCTGACCTCGTCATTGCGAACGACGCGCTCTCCCAACTGAGCTACAGCCCCAAGGTGATGCGCATATAATTTGCGAGCGCGCGGCGCGCAACGCGTTTTGTTTCGGGCCTTGGCGGGGGATGCGCATCTGTTCCTCCCGAAGCGGGGAGGGGACCAGCCGCAGGCTGTTGGAGGGGGTGTTCGTTCGTAAATATCGATGGGAAGGATGCGCGATCCTCCGCGCGCCATCCACCACCAGCTTTGCTGGCGGTCTCCCTCCCCGTTGCCGGGGAGGAATGGTTTATTCGCCGAAGCCTACTGACAGGAAGCCCGGCATTGGGCCGTTCCAGCCATCATCGGGCTCTGAATCCTGTTGATCGCGGCCACGCTGTGCCGGCTTGGCCTGCGCCGGGCGGTCGTCATCGCGGCTCGGGCGGGGATTGCGCGACCGTGCAGTCTCCTGACGTGGTTCGGCATCCTCATGAGACATATCGTCTTCACGCGGCTTGGGCGCTGTCTGCTTGGGCGCGGTCTGCTTGGGTTCTGCGCGACGTGCCGGGCGTTTCTCGCGAGGTGCTGGGGCCTCGGCTTCCAGCTCATCGCTCAGCACCGCAGCATCTTCGCGTGCAGGTGCCTTCTCGGGTCGCTTGGAGCCACCACGTGGGCCACGGCCCTTGCGCGCCGGGGCTGCATCGCCGCTCTCATCGGCCTGCTGCGCCGTGCCCATTTTGCTGGTGTCGAGGCGCGGAACAGCGTTGCCGATCAGCTTCTCGATCGCCTCGATCGCCTCTGCATCGCTGCGCGTGACGAAAGTGAAGGCCTTGCCTGTGGCGCCAGCGCGACCGGTGCGACCAATGCGGTGGACATAATCGTCGGGATGCCAAGGCGCATCGAAGTTGAACACGTGGGAGACGCCTTTGACGTCCAGACCGCGTGCGGCAACGTCTGACGCGACCAGCAGATTGATCTCGCCATTCTTGAAACGGTCCAGCTCCGCGATGCGTGCGGATTGATCCATATCGCCATGAATTTCGCCAGATTTATAGCCGCTGCGCTTGAGGCTCTGGTTGAGCTCACGCACCATCGTCTTGCGGTTGCAGAAGATGATCGCGGTGTTCACATCCTCCACCTTCAGCAGCGCACGGAGCATCTCCTGCTTGCCCTTTTCAGCGACGGGCACGAGCATCTGGGCGATGTTCGCGCTGGCCGTTGCGGGGCGTGCGACTTCGATGGATTTGGGGTTGGTCAGGAACTTGTCCGCCAGCTTCTTGATCGGCGGCGGCATGGTTGCCGAGAAGAGCAGGGTTTGCCGCGTGGCGGGCAGCTTGGTGCAGATATTCTCGATATCGGGGATGAAGCCCATGTCGAGCATGCGGTCGGCTTCATCGATCACCAGCAGCGAGCAGCCGGTGAGCAGGATGTTGCCGCGCTCGAACAGGTCCATCAGGCGACCCGGTGTGGCGATGAGCACATCGACGCCCTTTTCGAGCGCCTTGATCTGATCGCCCATCGACACGCCGCCGATGAGCAGCGCCATGTTGAGCTTGTGATATTTGCCATAATGCTCGAAATTCTCGGCGACCTGCGCAGCGAGTTCGCGCGTGGGCTCAAGAATGAGGCTGCGTGGCATGCGAGCGCGGGAGCGCCCGGAAGCGAGGATATCGATCATCGGCAGCACGAAGCTGGCGGTCTTGCCGGTGCCCGTCTGGGCGACACCGATGATGTCACGCATCATCAGGACCGAGGGGATCGCCTGCATCTGAATAGGAGTAGGCTCTGTGTAGCCCGATTCCTCAACAGCTCTGAGCAATTCGTCTGACAGGCCGAGATCGGCAAATGACATCAGGTTTCCATATGGTGAGGGGTGCGCTCTTGGGCCGGACAACGCAACGCGGAGCGCGCGGCCAACCGCCCGCGCAATGGGCAAATCCAGCGATTCTGTCAAGAATTTACGGCTGATGCCTATCGCAAGAGGTATGACGGTGGCGATATTGTCGCAATGGTGGCGGGCCGGGTGGGCAATTCAGGTGGATGCGGCTCGATCTGCGGGCCAACTTTGCCGATCGGCGGTGAATACGAGTTGCGCGCGCAGAGCATGGCCTTTCGGCAGTGTCGGCGCCTCGAAATCGCGTTCCGGCCGCCTTTTCATGCCGATGCGATGCATGAGATTTTGGGATGGCAGGTTCTGCGGAGAGGCCCAGCTTGTGATGGTGGCGATGCCGCATCGGTTGAAACCGTCGCGAAAGGCAGCCGTCGCAGCCTCGCTCGCATAGCCTTGTCCCCAGCAATCGGCTGCGAACCGCCAAGCGGCTTCCGTGCATGTGCCCAGCGGATGCCGCGGGCGATCGAACAGGCGCAACCCGGCAAAGCCGATCATTCGTTGATCTGCCTTGCGCTCTACGGCCCAAATGCCGAAGCCGTGAGAATCGAAATAGGCGTCGTTTCTAATGAGGTAGAGGAGGGAATCCGCGGCTGTCATCGGGCCAGCGGCGATCCAGCGCATCACGACGGGATCAGCATTGATTGCCGCTGCAGGCGCAACATCGGCTTCATGCCAGCGGCGCAGGATCAGTCGCTCGGTTTCCAGGGTGACCAGTAGCAATCTCCGGGGGACAGTCATTTCTTGGGGGAGTGTCTGGACAAGCGAGGGCGCCGTCAATCAGAATGTGATGAGAGGCAGGCGAGGCTGAAAGGACAGCGCTGATGGCATCCGGTTCAGTCGCGGTATGTGGGAAACGGATCTGGCACCACCGGGCCAGCAGCATCGAATTAGCCTGATGGTGCCAGATCGCAAAAATTCAAACGGTCAAATCAGGGGATCGTTCCCGCTGAACGGAAAGATATTTGCTACGGGTTGAGTGAAGGAACTGCTCAAACCTCCTGCTGAAGCGGATCGGGCTCATGATCCTGCTCAGCAGTGCGGCGCCATGCCAGGTAGCCAATCATCGCGATGGCAGCACCAGCGGCTGCAATCACAGCAGGGTTGCGCACGGCAAAGCGGCTCGCAGTCCGCAGAAGTGGAAGAGCTGCCAACCCGGTCATCAGGCGATCGCTCTTGCTCGGGCGCACCCGACGCGCGACTGCGGAGTGGGATAGCCTGTTGGAGGCGGCGGTCGCGAGTTTGGAAACGCGCTGGCCAGCATGCTCCGCAGCACTCGCGACGACGGGCAGGCTGCGACTTGCGACCTTCTGCGCACCCGCCTTAAGATAAACGATCGCGTCGCGACCATCTTCATAGGTGGGTATTTTGGCGGTGACGGTCTTCATGACATTGCTCCGTATCCGTTGGAAGTTACTCCTCCATTCAACGGGATGCGGCATGAATAGTTCCTCAACGGCGCGCATATGGCGGGGCGTAACAGCCTGGAACTTTGCGATTTGGAGGAGTTGGCCGGTCCCCGCACATTCTGGGGGGGGGGGGTGAGAGGGCAGGAACCGGCCATGTATCACTGGCATCAATGGGGGGGTGCGATGCCAGTTACAAAGGCTCAAATGCCCGGCAAACATGTTGGTTCCCATTTTCCTCAAAAATAAAATTCTTGTGAGAAAGTGCAGGGAAACTGTACATCCGACGCGCTTTAGACCGCCGCTCATGCTATCAGGGCTGCAGCTATAGCGAGATTTTTGATTAGCAGATGAGGCTTGTTACATGGCGTTTTCCGACCTTATTGCAAAACAGCTTCCCTATCTGCGGCGCTACGCGCGCATTCTCACCGGCTCGCAATCGCTGGGTGACGGCTTCGTTCGTGAACTGCTGGAGGCTGCCTTGGTTGACCAAGGTCTGCGCAGCCAGATTTCTGAAACGCGCGTCGGCCTGTTTTCGGCCTTCTCAAAGATCTACACAGCGGCAGGAGCGGAGCTCGAAGTGGCTGGTCTTGGTGGCGGATCGCATGAAAGCGCGACGGCATCGAGCCGCCTTGAGCTGGTGACGCCGCTGGCGCGCCAAGCGCTGCTGCTGAGCGCGGTGGAGGATTTTTCCGAAACCGAGATTGCACAGGTGCTCGATTGCCCCGAGGAAGAAGTGCGCGCACTCATTGAGAGCGCGCTTTCGGAAATCGAGACGGGTAGCCGCCTCAATGTCCTCATCATCGAGGATGAGCCACTCATCGCGCTGCAGATCGAAGAGATCGTGACATCGCTGGGCCATAACCCAGTCGGCACGGCTGCGACGCATACGCAGGCGGTGAACCTGTTCGATCAGTATCGGCCAGACCTTGTGCTGGCGGATATCCAGCTGGCCGATGGCAGCTCGGGCATTGATGCGGTCAATGAAATCCTTGAGAAGTTCACCGTGCCGGTCATCTTCATCACGGCCTTCCCGGAGCGTCTGCTGACGGGCGAACGTCCTGAGCCGACCTATTTGATCACCAAGCCGTTCAGCGACGAGTTTGTGCGCGCGACGATTGGTCAGGTTTCCTTCTTCGGATCGACAGCGACGCTGAGCTGAACAGCCGGATACAGATTTGAGGACTAAAAAGCCGCCTCGGACTTCAATCCGGGGCGGCTTTTTCATGCTCGGCTGAAGCTCACAGGGTTAACTGGCGGCGGGGTCTTCCCGGCGCAGGCGGAAGGATTTCGGCATTCGCATGGGGATGGCGAACTCGCATCGCAGTCCGCTCGGTGGGAACTCGATCTTGATCGGGCTGCCCAGTTCATGCGCCAATGCGCGCTGAATGAGGTTGAGGCCGAAGCCGCGCTTGGTCGGCTCGCTGACGGTGGGCCCGCCTTGCTCTTCCCACAGCACCGAGATCATATTGTCATCAATGATCTGCCAGTGGATCGAGACCCGTCCAGTATCGGTGGACAGGGCGCCATAGCGTGTCGCGTTGGTCAGCAACTCATGGAGCGCGAGACCAATTGATAGGGCATCATTGGGTGAGATGAGCACATTGGGGCCATCGGTGATGATGCGGCCAGCGGCATGATCGTGGGAGCTGAGCTGCGCCTCAACGAGCGCCTTGAGATCTGTCGGTCCCCATTCCGCGCCATCGAGCAACGAATGGCTGGCGGCAAGCGCGCGCACACGCTCCATCAGACTGTTGGCGAACAGGTCTATGTCCGTCGCGCTCCGCCGTGTGAGGGCGATGATCGACGTGACGTTGGAGAGCGAGTTTTTAACACGATGGTTGAGCTCGCGAACAAGCGCTGCTCGCTCGGTTTCGCGGGCGGCCTGGGCATCGACCAATGCAAGCAGGTCTTCATTACGGCGTTGCGCAAGCAGAATGTAAGCGAGCAGAAGGAGTGAGAAGGATATGCCGCCGATCAGCACAACGAGTGTAAGCGGATAGAGCGCGTGCTTGCTGATGGGATGATAACGCACCACCCATTGCTGATCAAAGACGGAGAAGCGCTGCTCTACCGGGGAGCCGAGGCGCCCCTCTCCGCTTGTGGAGAAGATGCGTTCTTCGCCGTTTTGCGTAATGTCGAAAATCTCGATCTGGCCGGTTTCGAGCAGTTCGGGCTTTACGGCAGAGCGGATGAAATCAACCGTGCGGATGCCGCCAGCGACGAAGCCCTTGAAGCGTCCGCTATTGGCATCGGTAACGGGCAGGAACACAACAAAGCCGGTAGGGCGGGAGGACTGGCCATCGGGCGCCAGCTTGACGGGGTCAGTTGCGGCCAGGGAATTGGTGCGACGCGCACGGTCCATGGCAGCGGCGCGCCTAACTTCCCCATACATGTTGCGCCCCAGATATTGCAGATTGCCGGGCGTCCGGGGCTCAACCATCGTGATGGCATTGATCGTACGATCCGTGGCGGGCGGCTGGGGATTGACACGAAAATCCGGGTGGCCCAGCGCGTTCATGCGTCGGGTGAGATCTGGCAGATTGCCGCGGCTCACCGCCTCTGACCATGCAAGCGCAACGACGCCAGTCATATCATAATCGAGGCGCAGGCGCTCGGCGAACTGGCGGAAGAAATCAGGGGAAACGGTTTGCGCGCTGATCAGAAGCGCACTTGTCGCCTGAAAATAGGCGCTGTTGGTGGCCGCCTGACGCTCGATTGCGGCAACGATTTCACCACTGCGCACAACGTCTGCCGCGCGCTTGGTTTTTACCGAGGCATATTCCACAGAAAAGGCGCTCGCCCCGACGAGGACAAGAGCGATGACGAACACACCGATAGGGGTCGCGCGCGGATAATCTCGCAGCCAGCGATCAAACCGGCCTTTCGCGCGATCCCCGATATTCCATTTTGCCATGAACTTAGTTGAACTCTCGTCTCTAACCCGGAACTCTTTGAGGCAAGGATCGTTCCCCCACCATCGAACATGTGGAAGGACTGCCTTGATGTCGAACAGTGCACTGAATGCAAAGCCGAAAAATGCACCGTTCGATACCGGTATTGAGAATAGCGACACCAAGGTGATCGCCGAGAAACTCTCCGATGCGCTTGCGGACAGCTTCTCTCTCTATCTCAAGACGCTGGGCGTCCACTGGAACATTGTAGGGCCGAGTTTTTACGGCCTGCATAAGCTGACCGAAGCGCAATATCAGGATCTGGCGACTGCGATCGATGCGTTGGCCGAGCGCATCCGCGCTCTTGGACACCTCGCGCCCGCCGCTTTTGGCGATTATGCGAGCCGAAGCGTGGTTGAAAGCACGACAACTGTTTCGACGGCTGACGAGATGATCCACGCGCTGATCACCGATAATGAAGCTGTCGCACGGCGCCTCCGTGAAGCTGTTTCGGTAGCCGACGAAGCGGACGATGTGTTTACCGCCGATATGCTGACCGCACGCATCGGCCAGCATGAGCAGAATGTGTGGATGTTGCGAGCCGTGGCAAGTTGATGGCGCGGCAAGATGTGATTGCGGTAATATCCCGTCGATTGGGCTTAATGTCGAACTCAAAAGGCTGTCTGAAAAATCGTGGATTCAATTCTCGACAAATTCCCTCGCAGCGGTGCAGATAAAGGCATGTCCAGCACGCCTGAAAAGCCCGCCTCCGAGCACGCGCAGAACAAGGCACGCGCCAAACCCGTCTGGGCCGAAGGGCTGAGACGGATGTATGACGAAGTCGTGGATGAAAAAATTCCAGACGACTTTGCGGCGCTCCTCAAAAAGCTGGATAATAGTGGTGACGCAGCCTAGCCCCGCCGGCGAATTTGACTTCCGCGCCGAATTGACGGGAGTCTTGCCGCACCTTCGCGCTTTTGCGCGTGGTCTTTGTGGTCGTCCGGATTATGCCGATGATCTCGTTCAGGAAGCGATGCTCAAGGCCTGGGCGGCGCGCAACTCGTTCCAGCCTGGTACGAGCATCCGTAGCTGGACCTTCGTGATCCTGCGAAACGTTTATCTGAGCGAAGCGCGTCGTAATCGCTTCCGTGGCGATTATGATCCGGACATGGCGGAGAAGCTGCTGAGTCAGGCGGCAGGGCAGGAAGATGGCCTGCACATGGGTGATCTTCGATCTGCCATGATGCGACTGTCTGCGGAACGTCGCGAGGCGCTGCTGCTCGTGGGTGCCGGTGGCTTCAGCTATGAGGAAGCGGCCGACATTGCGCAGTGCGCGGTCGGCACGATGAAGAGCCGCGTCGCACGTGCAAGGCGGAGCCTCGAAGATATGCTGAGTGACGACAGTCCGAACGCGTTTCGCGCCAAGAGCCAGTCGGTGTCTCACACCGAGATTCTCGACGATCTCGACAAAGTGGCGAACGCTTAAGCGCTCAAGGCATGGACGCGCCGCGCGCTGGCTGTCAGAAGGTAGTCATGACGATTGACATAAATGGCGCAGACTTGCCTGCGGCCCCAAAGATGGTCTTGCTGGTCGAAGACAATGCGATGATCGCCATGAATACTGAAGCACTGCTTCAGGATCTTGGCGTGGAAATGGTGCATGTCGCGAGTAATGTCGCACAGGCACTGGCAATGATCGATACGGAGCGGTTCGACTTCGCCCTGCTGGATTTGCAGTTGGGCGATGGCGAGAACAGCATCCCGATCGCATCCCGATTAGTCGAGCATGGCACGCGGATCGTGTTCGCGACGGGCTATGGCGAGGCTCCGCTTATATCGGACAATTTCGGTAACATCCCGATCTTGAAGAAGCCTTATAGTTTTGAAGACCTAGGCCGCATATTGAATGGCGCTACTGCTTGAGCAGATGAAAGTGGAGCGCAGCGGCTTAATAGACAAGCCTCTTTTCAGCCGCTTCCATTCAACATCATTTTCTACCGGAACCAAGTTGGCTGCCAGCTATTTAGCTATCAGTTAACAAAGGAGACGGTGCATGGGCTTTATCATCCTCTTGATCGTCGGCGGTGTGATCGGTTGGCTTGCCAGCCTCATCATGCGCACCGACGCTCAGCAAGGCATATTGCTGAATATCGTGGTTGGCATCGTAGGTTCGCTGCTGGCTGGCATTTTGCTCTCGCCACTGCTTGGCGTTGCTCCGATCACATCCGGCGCAATCTCGATCCCGACGCTGCTGGTCTCACTGCTTGGTGCCGTGGTCCTGCTCGCAATCGTGAACCTGATCCGCCGGGGCAGCGTGCGTTAATCGCCGCTGCTAACAATTTAAAAGAAGGCGTCGGTCCCTCGGGTCCGGCGCCTTTTTTATGCTGCGCGCATTTGTTTAAGCTGCGCGACTGGGGCTGACGACTTTCGGTCTGTTGCTGGCAACAGTGGGTGGGACGATCGCGAGGCGCGCGATGAAGTCCTCGATGGGAACAGGGCGACCGATATGATAGCCCTGAATGATGTCGCACTCCATGGCAGCCAGGGCTTCGAGCACGAGCTGATCTTCCACGCCTTCGGCAACCACACGCATGTCTAGTTCATGGGCGAGCTTGATCGTCGAGTTGATGAGGACGGCGTCGCTTCGGCTGCTCAGTATCTGGCGCACGAAGCTTTGGTCGATCTTCAGTTCCGTCGCGGGCAGGCGCTTGAGATAGGATAGCGTCGACTGGCCAGTGCCATAATCGTCGATCGAGATGTTCACCCCAAGCGCGCGCAATGATTCCAGCTCGGCCATGCCCTGATCATCGGTCATGCTGGCTGATTCGGTAATCTCCAGCGTGAGCTGCTCGGCAGGCATATTGTAGGTCTCAAGCAGCACGCGCAGCGGCGCTTCGAGCCGGTTCTTGCCAAGCATGCGCATGGAGAGGTTGACGGCAATCGAGAGGCCAAGTCGCGAGAAATCGGCGATTGCCCGCTCAAGGACATAGAGCGTCAGTTTTTCAATGCGGCCCGCGTCCTCGATAGCCCGGACGAACCGATCCGGACGGATGAAGCCGCGCTCGGGGTGAATCCAGCGGATCAGCGCTTCGGCGCCCGTAATCTTGTTCGCGATGAGATCAAGCTTGGGCTGATAGGCGACCCACACATCGCCACGGCCGAGCGCTTGCTCGAATTCGTTGAGGATGGAGAGCTTCCAGAACACTTCGTCCTCGTCGGTCTCGTAGCGCTCCCACAATATTCCGCGATTGATGGCGTTGGTGGCTGCCATGACCGCTTTAGGGATGGCATCCGAAATCGGGAGGCTGTTCTCGTCGCAGAAGCCAGCGTTGAGCGTGATATCGACCGTGAGCTTATCGACATGCACGCCGGGCGCGAACAGGGCTTCAAGCCCTTCGAGGCTGTCCACAACCTCGGGCACATCTTCCGTGCTGCGCCAGGCGAAGCTGTGATTGTCGATCTGATAAATCCGATCATGACCGGCTGCCAGGATCAGGCGATCGCGGATTTTGGCGAGGAGCGAGCCCTGTGCGGCAAAGCCGAGGAGCGCAGTGGTCTCCACATAATTGCGCAGGCAGACGACAATCGTGACGCCATCTGTGCGCTCATTCAGCACCATCGCTGCGAGATTGGGCAAGCCAGCCTCGGCGGATTTCGTGATGCGATCCAGCATGGCCTGAGCGAGGCTCAGCATGATCTGGATGACGAGAGCGGTCATCAGCGCGAGGATCGCCGCGCCGACATCGATCCGGACAGTGGATACCGTCTCGATGAAAATCTGTGCAGGCGCGAGTGCAAGCAGCGTAGCGATCAGCAGGGGGTAGCGGATGCTTGTTTTGAACAGCATGGCGATGGCGATGATACTCAAGGCCGCAATGAGGGGCAGCCAGCTACCAACTTCAACGGGTAGTCCGGCGTTGAGAGTCTCGGCTGCCACCGCAAAGAGATAAAGGCCAGAGAGCTTGTTATGGTAGGGGACGCTGAACTGTTCACCCACGCCAAAGGCATCTGCCCCGACCAGAACATTCTTACCTTTGAAAAAATCCTTGGGGAATTTTCCAGCCAGAACATCTGAATAAGAAATGCTGGCTATTCGGCTCGGCCAATATGACCAGTCCAGCAAAACCCTTTTTTCTCCAGGGAAATGAGTGCCGTTCAGTGCCTGAGCGATGCTGGGCAATTCCACGCCGTTCATAGGCGTGTTGAGCGAAAAGCGCCTGTGGAATTGGTCATTGTCGCTTTCCAGCCAGATGCTGACCGGGTTTGCAAATGGCAATAACGCAGCTGTAGGCAACGCTTCGTAAGCTTCTTTTTTGTTGGACCGATTTTCGATAAAGGCGGCCAGGAAGGTCTCCGCTTTCGTATTCGCCAACGCTTTTGCGAAGGCGAGATCTTCATGTGGGTCTGCAGCCGGCTGATCGAAAAAAATGTTGAATGCGATGCGCTTCGCCCCTGCGCGGTCGAGCGCTGTCACCAGGTCGCCATGTCGACCACGAAGCCAAGGCCATTCACCAAGTGCCTTGATGCTCGGCGTATCAATCGCAACAACGACGAGGTTGCCGCTCACATCCTTTGGAAAATATTGATAGCGCTTTTCGCGGACCAGATTGTCGACATCACGACGGGCGCGAGCAATGGCCACCGCAATGCCATTGGGGCTTGCAGTATTCAGAACAAGGCCGCGGGCTGGATTGGTCGAACTCGCTAGAAGGCGTAATCGGAACATGGTCCACACTCGAGACGGTACAGTCCGCCTTTGTGTGTGATGTCAGGAAACTATGAATAAGAGGTTCACAAGCTACGGAAATTGGGTCCCTTTAGTGGGTTATCCACAGGGGTTGCTGCGTGAAGTTTTGTTGGGTGGGACAATCAAAATAAACCTCGGCTCGAGGCTATGTGATCAACGGAAGGCCTTCGCATAGCTTTGATATAAAACGTAATATTGTCGTCGGGTGACTGTTTTAGCGTGCGCATGCTCAATCTTCCGTCAGCAAGCCATGCTCCAGCCGTACCACGCGATTTGCCGATGCAATTGTCTCGGGCCGATGCGCGATGACGATGCGTGTGATGCCCAGTTCACTCACCGCTTTGTTAACCAAAGACTCATGCTCAAGGTCGAGATGTGCGGTGCCTTCATCGAGCAGAAGCATCTGGGGTTGGCGGTAAAGCGCCCGCGCGAGCAGGATGCGTTGGCGTTGACCACCCGAGAGGGTGGAGCCCATGTCGCCCACGAGGGTGTGATAGCGCATCGGCATGGCATCGATATCATCCAGTATCGCGGCTGCCTGCAGGCAATCGCGCAACCGGTCCAGATCGACCTCTTCAAATGATGCGATATTGTCCGCAATCGAGCCCGCATAGAGAACATCGTCCTGAAGGACGGCAGCGACATGCTGGCGAAACGCTCTGCGGCCAAATTGGGCGAGCGGCTGGCCATCGACCAGCACGGCTCCCTGAGTAGGATCCGCAAGGCCCAGAATGATCTTCGCCAAAGTCGATTTGCCGCCGCCCGAGGGGCCGGTGATTGCGATATGATCGCCGGGTTCAATGATCAGGCTGACGCCGCGCAGCACCATCGGATCGTGCGGGCCGTAGGAGAAGTGAATGTCCCGCAGTTCTAGCTGTCCGGCAAATTCCGGCTGGGTGAGGGGCTCGGTAAAGCCGACATCCTCGTCGCTCTGAGCGATATCCGCCAATTGCTCAAGGTGGAGATCAAGCAGGCGCAGTTTCACGCCCTCATCGAGCAGGGATTGCCCAGCCTGCACGAACTGTTGGCGGTAGGCGAGATAGGCAAACAGAGTGCCGAGCGTCATGGCGCCAGACATATTGCTGCGGATCGCAAGGAAGATCACGATCACAAGCTCGATTGCGGGCACCAGCGTTTTGGCAGTTTCGTGCCACGCCTTTACGCGTTCATGCTGGTAGCGCGCGCCCAGCGCGTCGGTCAGTTTGTTCTGCCAATAGCCGTGCCGCATCGCCTCGCGCCCGGCGAGACGCAGTGTGACCATGCCGCGCAGCGTTTCAATGAGCGCGCCCTGCTCGCGGCCCAGCGCCTTCACATATTCGGCTTCCCGCTGCTTCTCGCTCGCGAGCAGGATCAGCCTGATGGCACAATAGATGATCAGCCCAATGAGGGTGACGACAGCGAGCTGTGGGGCGATCCATAGCATCATTGCCAGGGTGAGGATCGAAAGCAGGCCGTCGATCAGGGCCAGCGGCGCGCTTTCGATGAGGAAGCGCTGGATAGGCAACACCGATTGCACGCGGGTCAAGATGTCGCCGACCTTGCGCTTTTCGAACCACACGATCGGCAAACGGAACAGGCGGCGCACAAGGTTCGAGGTGATGCCGAACGACAGCATGGCGCCAGAGGACAGCAGCACGAATTTGCGGAGTAGCGCAGCGCCTGCACCGATCAGCGCCAGCGCGCCGAAGCCGAGCGCCAATGTGAGCAGCAGTTGATCATCCTGCGATGCGAGCGCCTCATCCACGGCCGTGCGCAAATAGAATGGCGTTGCCAGGATGAAGATCTGCATGATCACAGAGAGCAGGATGGTTTGCAGCAATGCGCGCCGTCCGCCGGTCATCTTCGTCCAGAGATCGCGAAAGCGCAGCTTCTGTCGTGCTTGCATGGGCTGGAAGTCGGTGGCGGGGCGCAGTTCCAGCGCGACCCCGCTGAAGTGCCGACCCATTTCCGAAAATGCGTACCAACGCTCTATGCCAACGGGGTCGAGGATATAGGCACGATCGCCTTCGACGCGCTCGACCACGACGAAGTGGTTGAGATCCCAATGCAGGATTGCAGGCAAGTTCAGCAGGTGCAGCCCATTGAGATCAAGCTTCAACGGCCGGGCGAGCAATTGCATGCCGTCCGCAGTGTACATAAGCTGGCGCAGCGTCATGCCGCGCGCACTGACGCCGAAGCGCTGGCGGAGCAGGTTCAGGTCAACATCATGCCCATGCCAATTGGCGACCATCGCGAGCGAGGCCAATCCGCACTCGGCAGCCTCGGTCTGGCGGACGGGCACGACTCTCTTGGTGCGCACGAAGCGCAGGACTTTGCTGATCATGGAATCACCGCGCGGACCCGGCGGGTTTCGGAGCGGCAAGCCACGACAGGATTGACTGCTTCGCGATGACGATCCGTCCGTCGACCGGCCAATTGCGGCTCAGCATGAGCCCGCTTTGCTTCTGTTGAGGGGAAGGCGGCAGGAGAGTGACCGTTACCGGGAATTGAAGCTCTGCCGTAGCCTCGGGCGCTATAGCGAGAACCCTGCCTTCAAGCGCCCCAAAATCGCGAGGTGGATAGCCATCAAGGCTTAGGCTGACGGACTGCCCAGCTTTGATCGATGCAATCTGTGAAGCGGGGACTGCTAGGACTGCTGTCCAGAGATCTTTCGAAGCAGGGCTGGGAGGGGGTGGCACAAGCACGCCAGGCGCTTCGACCGTCCGACTATATGTTCCAACGGCGAGAATGAAAATCCCGGCCGCAACCGCTATGAAGAGCAGCCAGCCAATGGCTTGCCAGCGCAACGGTGGAACGAGAAAAACCTCGCCATGAAGGCGGTTCTGATGTTCCAGAGCCTGTGTTCGGAAGAGCTGCATCTCATGTCCCCAGAATCGCTCTTATGCTGCGTGAGGGCCAAAGAGCCACCGCTAATTTGCTGGGCAGGCTCGAGATGAAGGCAAAAGAAATCCGGGTGGCAGATCAGGCCTCAGCCTGTCGTCCACCCGGCCATGTTTCTTGCAGACCAATGGGTCAATGCAACTGACTAATCAGCCGCGAACGCCACCAGCTGACTCATTGTTCGGCCAACCGCCTGCAACGAGATCGATTTCCTGCTCGTTGAGTTCTTCAACGATTACTACGTTTACCATCGACGACTCCTATTATCTTGTCGGATAGAACCCGACACCGGTCGGATACCGCATGGTTAATTTAGTGTAAACCAAGTTAACGTTTGGCATCAAACGAGAGAATTTGGCGACGAGCGCTTTGTTTCCTGCCTTTTTGAACGTGGTCGCGGGACCGTGGGCGCGCACAATTTGAGCTTCGGTGACGGTATGCAGAGCAGGAGACGGTCGCTAGAACGACTCGAAATAGAATGAGGACAGGACGCCCATGGCCCCCACCGATGAAATGCTATCCCAATCGACGCGGGGTGATCTCGTCATCGCGCGCCTGAAGGCCGAGCTTGGCGGGGACATCATCAAGGATGCCGCCGAGGCGGATTTTGTGCGGCACAGCGCGGACTTCACGAATGTCATGCCGCAGGGAATTGCGCTGCCTGGCATTGCTTATCCACGCACGACGCAGCAGGTCTCCCAGATCATGCGCATCTGCAATGAGGAGCGCTACCCCGTGGTGCCGCAGGGCGGGATGACGAGCCTTTGCGCGGGGGCGCTGGCGGACCGGCCCTGTCTGCTGCTCTCGCTTGAGCGGATGCGCGGGATCGAGGAACTGGACGAGGCCGGACGCACGATGACGGTGCTGGCAGGCACCATATTGGAAACGGTGCAGATCGCGGCGGATGAGGCTGGCTATTTCTTCCCGCTCGATCTTGGTGGCCGTGGGTCCGCGCAGGTGGGCGGCAATGCCTCGACCAACGCCGGTGGCAATCGTGTGCTGCGCTACGGCATGATGCGCGATCTCATTCTGGGCGCGGAAGTGGTGCTGGCCGATGGCACGATTGTCAGCTCCCTCAACGTCATGATCAAGAATAATGCGGGCTATGACCTCAAACATCTCTTCATCGGCAGCGAGGGGACGCTTGGCATCATCACCCGGCTCGTGCTGAAACTGTTCCCCAAGCCGCACAGCGCCTGCACGGCAGTCGTCGCGATCGAGGATTATGCTGCGACTTTGCAACTGCTCAAGCAGTGCAACAGCGCGTTCAGCAGCACCTTGTCCGCCTTTGAAGTGATGTGGCCGGATTTCTATGAGCTCGGTACGACGGCTGTCGGTCGCCAGCCACCGCTTGCGCACGGCTATGATGTTTATGCGCTGATCGAGATACTCGGCACTGACCCGGAGCGCGACGCGGAACGCTTTGAGGAAGTGTTGGGCGGGATGATCGAGTCAGGGCTGGTGAAGGATGCCGTAATCGCCCAGTCGGACAAGCAGCGCGAGGAGATCTGGGCGGTGCGCGATAGTCCCGGCGAATGGAGCCAGGGCGCGCATTGGCCCCAAGTCGCTTTCGATGTGAGCTTGCCGACCCGCAAGATCGGCGACTTCATCCCCTATGTGCGCGATCTGCTGCTGGCGCGCTGGCCGGATTGCAAGACGATGTTCTTTGGCCATCTGGCGGATTCCAATCTCCACCTCTCAGCCCGTGTGCCGCATGACCCGATGCCCGAGCATGAGATGGAGGCGCTGGTTTACGCGGCGGTGGGCGAGTGGGGCGGTTCGATCACGGCGGAACATGGCATCGGCAGCATCAAGCGCGAATTCCTGCACCATAGCCGCACACCGGAGGAACTGGCGCTGATGCGCACGCTCAAGGCGGCGCTCGATCCCAATAATATCCTCAATCCCGGCAAGGTGCTTTAGGGACGCTTCAAGATGTTGCGGGCTGCTCTGATTGCCGCATTGCCTAGTGCATGACGCGGGTGAGCTGTGATTGCTGGAAGGTCTTTTTGAGGCGGAGGATGTGTCCGGGCGGCACCAGCATGCCCTCGCCATAACCGCTGGCGATGATGATGGGCATGGCGGGGCGCAGCGCCAGAATGGCTTCGGAAAGCTCCGTGCCGAGCATGCCCGGCATTGCCTGATCCGTGATTACAAGATCGACGTCCGTCGTCTTGAACAGTTCGAGGGCTTGTGTACCGCTGCTCGCGCCAATGACCTCATGATCAAGGTCTTCGAGCAGGGCGATCGTGTTCATCAGCACGAGCGGATCGTCATCGACGGCCAAGATGGTCAAGTGACGCAGCGCTGGCTCTGCGCATTCGGGCTCTGCTGCTGGCGTGATGACCGGGGCGCCCGCGAGGGGCAACCAAAGGCGCGCTGTCGTCCCCGCGCCAGCCTCGCTTTCGAGCGTCAACGCGCCGCCGATCTGCTGGGTGAAGCCGTGGACCATCGGCAGGCCAAGCCCGGTTCCCTTGCCGATGCCCTTGGTTGTGAAGAAGGGCTCGGTGGCTTTGCGCAGCGTTTCTGCATCCATGCCATGACCATGATCCCGCACCGAGAGGCAGACATAATCGCCCGGCGGAAGATCGATGGACGGATCATCGCCCAGGGTTTGGCGTGTCGCGGCAATGCTGATCTCGCCTCCGCTAGGCATTGCGTCGCGTGCGTTGACCACCAGATTGAGGATCGCCATTTCAAGCTGGTTGGTGTCCGCCGTTGCTGCGGGCAGGCCCATGGGGATGGTCATGGTGATCGGCCATTCCGGACCGATCGATCGCTGCACCAGATCGGTCATGTTGCGCAGCAATTCGGGCAAATGGACCCGACCGACCGAGAGCTCCTGCCTGCGCGCGAAGGCGAGCATGCGCTGGGTCAATGTCGCGCCACGATCGACGCCTTGGGAGGCATTGTCGAGCAGCCGCAGTGATTGCGGATCGGGCGGCAAGCGTTTGCGCAGCAAGGTCAAGCTGCTGCCAATCGCCATAAGCAGGTTGTTGAAATCATGCGCGATGCCGCCGGTGAGCTGGCCAATGGCTTCCATCTTCTGTGCCTGGGCCAGCGCGATCTTTGCGTCGTCCAGGGCGCGCTGGGCTTCCTCGCGTTCGGTTATGTCGCGCGTGATCTTGGCATAGCCGATCAGATCGCCACCCTCGTCACGGATCGCCTCGATCAGAACATTGGCTCGAAAGCGCTCACCATTCTTGCGCATCCGCCACCCTTCCGCCGCAAACCTGCCATCGCGCAAAGCTGTCGCAAGCGCTTGCTGCGGTTGGCCCGATTGCTGATCGTCAGGCGTGTAGAAAGTGGAGAAATGCTTGCCGATAATCTCGTCCGGCGCATAGCCCTTGATGCGTTGCGCCCCGGCGTTCCAGCTGGAGACCAGTCCATCGGGATCGAGCATGTAAATCGCATAGTCGGTCACGGAGAGAACGAGGCGACTGAATTGATCCTCGCTTTTGCGCAGCGCTTCCTGCGCCAATTTTCGCTCGGTGAGATCGCGGGTGATTTTTGCATAACCGATCACCTCACCATCGGCGCCCGGGATGGGGTCGATAACGACATGCGCCCAGAAGCGCGATCCATCCTTGCGCAGCCGCCAGCTTTCGGTCTCGAACTTGCCTTGCTGAGCGGCTGTGCGAAGGGCCTGCTCCGGCACGCCAGCCGCTCGATCTTCCGGCGTATAGAAGAGCGAGAAATGTTGGCCGATTATATCGCTGGCATCATAGCCCTTGATGCGCTGCGCACCGGCATTCCAATTGGCGACATGCCCGTCGACGTCGAGCATATAAATTGCGTAATCGGTGATCGCTTCAACAAGCTGGCGATAGCGTTCGGCTGAGTTGGTCGTCAGATCCATCGTGCTGCGCATCGTTGTTCATTACCCTGCAATCGTACCGGATCGATATGCTGCTGCCTTGGCACGCCTTCTGATCCAGTAGGGCCTATTATTCACTCTTTTTGCCTGCTAGTCGATTAATGACTTCTCCATGATCGGCTGGCGCACTACATGTAGCGCGATCACCTTAAGATCATGATCCAGGTGAATGAGTGACTGGATGATCTGTTCCTCAGGGAGCAAAGTCCGTCCGAGATTTTCAGTCCGTGCAAGGAGAGATGCGTTGGAGTTTAATCGTAATAATCCCATGACAGGCGAGGTTGCATCGTCGGCCACTGCCATGACAGCTGCCGATATCGCGCCCATTGCGCAGAAGGCCGCAAAGGGTTTTGCTGAATGGTCCAAGGCTGGCCCGAATGCCCGCCGCGCCGTGCTGATGAAGGCCGCTGTCGCGCTTGAAGCGCGCGCCGATGCTTTCGTCGAGGCGATGATGGGCGAAATTGGCGCCACCAAGGGCTGGGCATTGTTCAACCTAAATCTGGCCGCAAGCATGGTGCGCGAGGCTGCTGCTCTCACCACGCAGATCAGTGGCGAGATCATCCCTTCGGACAAGCCAGGCTGCCTCTCGATGGCGCTGCGCGAACCTGTTGGCGTCATCCTGGGCATTGCGCCCTGGAATGCGCCGATCATTCTGGGCGTGCGCGCCATCTGTGTGCCGCTGGCGTGCGGCAATAGCGTCATCCTCAAAGCGAGCGAATCCTGCCCGCGCACGCATGCGCTCATCATCGAAGCCTTTGCAGATGCGGGCTTCCCCGAGGGCGTCGTGAATGTCGTCACCAATTCGCCTGCCGATGCAGCCGATGTTGTCGGTGCGCTCATCGATGCGCCGCAGGTCAAGCGCATCAACTTCACCGGATCGACCGCGGTTGGCAAGATTATCGCCAAGCGCGCTGCCGAGCATTTGAAGCCCGTGCTGCTTGAGCTGGGTGGCAAAGCGCCGCTGATCATCCTTGAAGATGCCGATCTGGACGAGGCCGTGAAGGCTGCTGCGTTTGGCGCCTTCATGAATCAGGGCCAGATCTGCATGTCCACCGAGCGGATCATCGTGGTCGATGCCGTGGCGGATGCGTTCGCCGCGAAGTTCAAGGAGAAGGTTTCGGGCATGGCCGTGGGCGATCCACGCGAGGGCAAAACGCCGCTTGGCGCGGTGGTTGATGCCAAGACGGTGGCGCATTGCCAGTCGCTGATCGCAGACGCACTCGCCAAGGGCGCCGAGCAGCTGACCGGCGGCGAGACGACGCATAATGTGCTGATGCCCGCCCATGTCATCGACAAGGTGACGACAGACATGAAGCTGTTCCGCGACGAGAGCTTCGGCCCTGTCGTAGGCATCATCCGTGCGCGCGATGCCGATCATGCGGTCGAGCTGGCGAACGATACCGAATATGGCCTTTCGGCGTCGGTGTTCACCCGGGATATCGCCAAGGGCCTGGCCATTGCCCGCCGTGTGGAATCCGGCATCTGCCATGTGAATGGTCCAACGGTGCATGACGAGGCGCAGATGCCCTTCGGCGGCGTGAAGGGGTCGGGCTATGGTCGCTTTGGTGGCAAGGCCGGTATCGACAGCTTCACCGAACTGCGCTGGGTGACGGTGGATACGTTGCCGGGTCATTACCCAATCTGAGATTGGGAGTTCACGACCCTTTCGTCGTCCCGGACGCGATCCGGGACCCCGCTGCCTTCTCTCTTTAGAAGGAGAAGCGGGATCCCGGGTCAAGCCCGGGATGACGAGGGATTTTCGGCAGCCCAGCACTCCACCTCGATCTGCTCTGAGAGCTTGGAAGGCGCGCTTGGCGGGTTCAATCCGTCGAGCGCGCCTTTTCCGTGCTGGGGGATGCGCCGGTCATGCGCCGGTAGAAGCGTGAGAAATAGGATGGGTCTTCAAAGCCCAATTCCGCCGCGACCTGACTGCAACTCGCATTGGTGAAGCGCAGCAGTCGGCGCGCCTCGAAGAGCATCCGCCGATTAATGAGCTGAAGCGGCGTCATGCCAAACGCCGCTTCGGTCTGACGGGAGAGGGTGCGGATCGTGCAATTCAAACGGTCTGCATAATGCGCCAGCGGATGATGCTCGCGATAGCCGGTTTCCACCAGCGACTGGAAACGCTGCGCCAGCGTGCCTTGTTGCGTCCGTTCGTCGAGACCGGGCTGGATGGCGGTGCGCAGCCAGGCTTCGGCAAGCGCATGGTGCAGGCGGTGAACATGCGGGTCGAACCGATCCCGCTCGGCCTCGATCAATTGCTCCCCCAATGTGAGCAGCCGCGCGGTGAGGGCCGCGCTGGGCTGATGGACCGATGGCTTGCGCAATTGCACCCGCAACGCATCCTGCCGGGCGAGACTATCCACAAAATCCCGTGATACCGTGACCACGAAGCCCGTGACATTCGATGAAAAGCGGAACCCATGGACGATGCCGCAGGGCGAACAGATGATGAGCGGGCCAGCCGTCCCGCGATCATCCTCACCCAGCCGCAGCTGTAATTCACCTTCCGCCACGAAGAGGATCTGGAACAGGGCAGGGTGGCTATGAGGCGAAATTTCCCAGTCATAAAGCCGGCTTCGCACGGCGATCGTTTCGGCATGAAAGTGATCGACCAGCTGTGGCGGCGCTTCGTCACCATAAAGGCCGTAACTCGGGATGGATCGCATGGGGGCGTTCATGTCCGTAAAATACCAGAGCTTGTCCGGACTGTCCCTTCCTATTTTCATGCGATTGCCGGAAAATCAGCGCAACAATCGGAGAGGCGATATGACGCAGGTTTGTATTATCGGTGCTGGGCCAGCCGGACTTTTGCTGGGCCATTTGCTGCGTGCAGAGGGCATTGATTGCGTCGTCGTGGAGCGCCAGTCACCCGATTATGTGATGGGTCGCATCCGTGCTGGCGTGCTGGAGCGCGTCACGGTCGATCTGATGGCGCGGCTCGGGCTGGATGCGCGTCTCAAGGTTGAAGGCCTGCCGCATGATGGCTTCAACCTTGCCGATGGCGAGCGCCTCATCCACATCGATATTGCGGGCCTCACCGGCGGTCATGTGGTCGTCTATGGGCAAACTGAGCTGACCAAGGATCTGATGGATGCCAGCGAGGCGCGCGGGCTGGAAGTGATCTATCAGGCCAGCGACGTGACGCTGCATGAGATTGAGAGCGAGAAGCCTTTTGTGACCTACCAGAAGGATGGCGCGCAGCATCGCATCGATGCGCGCTTCATCGTGGGCTGTGATGGCGCACATGGCCCTAGCCGCCGCGCAATTCCCGCAGGCGTGGGGCAGGAGTTTGGTCGCGAATATCCCTTCGGCTGGCTGGGCATCCTGGCCGATGTGGCGCCCTGCAATCATGAGCTGATCTACGCCAACCATGAGCGCGGCTTTGCGCTCGCCTCCATGCGCAATGAACATCGCAGCCGCTATTATGTCGATGTGCCGCTGACGGAGAAGATCGAGAACTGGTCGGATGATCGGATCTGGGATGAGCTTGCCATCCGCCTCGGGCCGGAGGCGGGAGGGCGCATCACCCGTGGCCCGGCGCTGGAAAAATCAATTGCGCCGCTGCGCTCCTATGTGTTCGCGCCCATGCGGCATGGCAGCCTGATGTTGTGCGGCGATGCTGCGCACATCGTGCCGCCGACGGGTGCCAAGGGCCTCAATCTTGCGGCCAGCGATGTGCTTTATGCCTCGGACGCGCTCATTGCCTTCTTCAATCGCAATGATCAGGATGCAATCCCCGGCTATTCGATGAAGGCGCTGGCGCGCGTGTGGAAGGCCGAGCGGTTCAGCTGGTCGCTCACCCGGCTGATGCACCGCTTCCCGGAAGACGGTCCCTTCGAGCGCGCTATGCAGGTGGCGGAACTGGACTATATCGCATCGAGCCGCGCCGCACAGACCAGCATCGCCGAAAATTATATCGGCCTACCGGTTTAGCAGCGCCGCTCATTCCGTGCTGATAAGATCGAGCCTGCGCCCGGGGTCAAGCAATGTGACTTGATGTCGGGCGCCAGCCTGTGTCGCCAACGCCTCGAACAACAGGCTGCCAAGGCCACCTGCCTTCTTGCGCGCTTGCGCTGGCGGGAGCGCGCGGCCGACGCCATTATCGATGATCGTCAGCCGCCAGCCTTCATCCTGAGACCGCAACACGATCCGCACCTTGCCTTCGCCATCATCGGGGAAGGCATGTTTGGCGCAATTGGTGAGTGCCTCGTTGAGATAAAGGCCCAGGGCGACGGCTGTGCTGGCAGGCAGGGTGATTTCAACGATATCATGATCGACATGGATGCGATCACTGAAGAGGCCGCTCGCGATATTGCTGAGCAAGCGCTCCAGATAGAGCGCCATATTCACCTCGTCAGCATCTTCGCTCAGATGCGAGAGCTGATTATAGGCGTCGGCGATCGTTTGCACGCGGGCTGCAGCTTGATCGAGCGCGGTGGCGACATCGGGAGAGCTGGCCTGTCTGCGCTGCATGCTGAGCAGATTGATGATCAGGCTCAGATTGTTGCGCGTCCTGTGCTCATGCTCGCGCAGCAGCATTTCACGCTGGGCGACTTCCTCCTTAGCGGCGAGCATCTTGCGCTGTGCTGCACGGCGCACCGCTTCGGTCAGCATGAGCAGCATTAGGCCCATGACGCCGATGATGATGAGGCGCACAGTGCCCGACGCGTCGATGATTTCGAAGTGACCGGGATAGCTGTGCAACAATAGCCAGATGCCGCCCAGACTGGTGAGAAGTGCGGCCAGCCCGCCGGGCCAACGGGCAAAGAGCGTCACGACCATCACGAGCGGCGGCACGAACAGGAATGGCGCAGGCAGCGGTGTCCAGAAGAGCAGCGCCGCCATCAGTGCCAGCATGCCCAACGCACAAGCAAAGCCGATGCCGATCTCCGCTATCGGACTATGTTGCGCATGCTCGCCGGAAGGGCCGCTGCTTTGTTTCATGATCAGATTCATGCCCCCATTTGAAATCCATTCATCGCTAAACCAAGTTAATTTTCTGTAGCGCAGATCAGGTGAGAGCCATCAGGCTGGCATTGCCGCCGCAGGCCGTGGTGTTGGTGGATGTGGATATCTCCTGCACCAGCCACTCCAGCCGATAGGCGGGGCCATTGGCGCAATCGGCAGGGGAGGCGGCCTGTATGAGCGGTGTTGGCCCCGGTCGGTTTGCGATCTCGCGCAATATGTCGCTCGTCCGCTCGGGCGCGCCTTCGATGAGGACGGCCGTGACTTGGCCGGCGCTGGCCGTCGGGAAGCGCGCTGCTACGTCTTCCGGCAGGTCAGCGGGCAAGGGCATGCCCATGATCAGCCCATCATTGCCGGTGGCCAGGATGGCCGACATTTGTTGATACAGTCCTGCAATGGTGGAGGGGGCAAGAAGCATCGTGCCGCGCGGATGCAAAGCGTAGAGATTTTCCTCGCCAACCGGGCCGGGCAGACGTTCAACGGTCCCAAGCGGAGAAAGTTCGCCATAAGCGCGCGCGGTTGCGGCGGCGATCCGCTCTCCCTGCTGATCGAGCCAGGCCGCAAAGCTGCCGAGCGCCTCCGGCATATCGGCCGGGCTGGCAGGTGGGGCGGGCATGTTGCGCACCAAGCGGCCAACATAGAGCGGCCCACCAGCCTTGGGGCCGGTGCCGGAAAAGCCGCGCCCGCCAAATGGCTGCACGCCGACGACCGCACCGATCATGTTGCGATTGATATAGTGATTGCCCGCCCGGACGCGCGCAGTGACATGGGCCATCGTCTCATCCAGTCGTGTGTGCAGACCAAAGCTCAAGCCATAGCCGCTGGCATTGATGGCATCGATGACGGCATCCAGCTCATCGCGCGCAAAGCGCACGATATGCAGCACGGGGCCGAATATCTCGCGATCAAGCTCGGCTACATCGTCCAGTTCGATGATCGTCGGCGCTACGAATGTGCCATGTTCAGTCGCATCCGCCAGCGCTGCTTGCGTCACTCTGCGGCCCTGCGCGCGCATGTCTGCGATATGCTGTTCAATGGCCATTTTGGCATCAGCGCTGATGACCGGACCGATATCGCTCGCCAGTTGCGCCGGATTTCCGCACCGCAGCTCGGCGCTCGCCTGCTTGAGCATATCGAGGATATGGTCGGCTACATCCTCCTGCACACACAGGATGCGCAGTGCCGAACAGCGCTGGCCTGCACTGTCGAAGGCGGAGGCCAGCACATCTGCGGTGACTTGCTCGGGCAAGGCGCTGCTATCCACGATCATGGCGTTGATGCCACCGGTCTCCGCAATCAGCGGAATGGGCTTGCCATCATCGACCGGACGCTCTGCGAGTTGCCGCTGGATGAGCCGGGCAACTTGTGTCGATCCTGTGAAGACGACCCCTGCCGTCTGCGGCGCGCCGACCAATGCCGCGCCGATTTCGCCATCGCCGGGCACAAGCTGGAGCGCGTCATGCGGCACGCCAGCCTCGTGGAATATATCGACGGCTTGTGCTGCGATGAGCGGGGTTTCCTCGGCGGGTTTGGCGAGGACGGGATTGCCCGCCGCAAGTGCCGCGCTCACCTGGCCGGTGAAGATGGCGAGCGGGAAATTCCAGGGGGAGATGCACACGACCGGGCCGAGCGGCGTGGCATCCGTGCCCAGCGTGTTGCGGGCCTGCTCTGCATAATAGCGCAGGAAATCAATCGCCTCGCGCACCTCCGAGAGGGCGTTGGCGGCGGTCTTGCCTGCCTCGCGGATCAGCAGGGCCATCAGCGCGGGCATGCGTGCTTGCATGATGTCGGCGGCGCGCTCCAATGCAGCGGCGCGCTGGTCAACCGGCGTCGCAGACCAGCTCGCGCTTGCCGCGCGAGAGGCAGCGTCTGCGGCTTCTTGAGGGCTGGCGTCGATGACCGTGCCGATCAATTCGTGCCGATCGGCGGGGTTGAGGATGCTGCGCGCCGTTCCGCTCGCTCCGGGCATGGCCGCGTGCCATTGCGTCGCTGCGCTTTGCGCAAGGGCATCGCCGATCTGTACCAGCGCTGTCTCGTCCGTCAGATCGAAACCCTGTGAATTGCGGCGATCCGGGTAGAGGGCCGGTGGGAGGGCGATCATCGGATGCGACGCGCCGGGCCGTGCCATCGCAGCAACCGCCTGCGCGGGATCGGCGATTAGCTGCTCTATCGACACAGCCTGATCGCCAATCTGATTGACGAAGCTTGAGTTCGCGCCATTTTCCAGCAAGCGCCGCACCAGATAAGGCAGCAATGTCTCATGCGTGCCGACCGGCGCATAGATGCGGCAGGGGCGGTTCAGCTTCTCGAACCCGACCACCTCTTCATACAGCGCTTCGCCCATGCCGTGCAGGCACTGGAACTCGAAGTCGCCGGGCCGAAAGCCTGCGCCCGCCATGTGATAGATGGTCGCCAGTGTCTGCGCGTTATGCGTGGCGAATTGCGGATAGATATCCGCTTTCGCGGCGAGAAGCTTCGCAGCGCAGGCGATGTAAGCGACATCGGTATGCAGCTTGCGCGTGTAAACCGGGAAGTCTGCAAGCCCATCGACTTGCGCGCGCTTGATCTCGCTATCCCAATAGGCGCCTTTGACCAGCCGCACCATGATGCGGCGCTGGGTGCGCCGGGCGAGGTCGATCAACCAGTCGATGACGAAAGGGCAGCGCTGTCCATAGGCCTGCACGACGAAACCCAGGCCATCCCATCCAGCCAGATCGGCGTCACTTGCCAGCTCTTCCAGCACATCGAGCGAGAGCTCCAGCCGGTCGGCTTCCTCAGCATCGATGTTGAGGCCGATATCATAGCTTTTCGCCAGCCGCGCGAGCGCTTTGATGCGTGGCACCAACTCGCTCATGACGCGATCTGCTCGCGCGCGGACATAGCGGGGGTGCAGGGCGGAAAGCTTGGTGGAGATGCCATTGCCTGCATAGATCCCGCGGCCCATCGCGGCTTTGCCGATGGCGTGGATGGCGTTCTCATAGGCCGCGTAATAGCGCGCGGCGTCCTGCGCGGTGGCGGCCGCTTCGCCCAGCATGTCGAAGCTGTAGAGGAAGCCGTCAGCCTCTCTCGTGCTTGTGCGGGCGAGGGCTTTCTCGATGGTCTCGCCGGTCACGAACTGCTCGCCCATCATGCGCATGGCGAGGTCGACAGCACGACGCACGACCGGTTCGCCAGCGCGCGCGATCAGGCGGCCCAGTGCGGCGCCAAGGCCAGAATCATTGACGCTGCTCACCAGCTTGCCACTGATTGCGAGGCCCCAGGTCGCGGCATTCACGAAGAGGGAACGCCCGATGCCGAGATGCGAGGCCCAATTGCCTGGTGCGATCTTGTCCCGGATCAGCGCATCGCGGGTTGCATCGTCAGGAATGCGCAGCAGTGACTCGGCAAGGCACATGAGCGCGATGCCCTCCTGACTGGAGAGTGAATATTCCTGCACCATCGCCTCAAAGCCAGTGCCCTTGTGATTGGAGCGCATGGCCAGAACGAGGCTACGGGCTGTCGCGTGGATGTCTGCCCGCGCTCCCGGCGGCATTTGAGCGGCTGGCAGCAATGCGGCGACGCAATCGGGCTCGGGCCGTCTTGTCGCGGCTGTGATCGCGTCGCGCAACGGCGAAGCCGGGCGAAGCGGCGGCGCGAACGGAAGGACGGCAGCGACCATTACCCTAGCTTGTTCCTCTCTTTGGGCGAAGGCAATATGCGTTGTACCCCCGCATGATCCTGCCTTGCGCCCTGTTGCAGGATGCACCGGGAGCATTGAACATTGCAACCGTAACGAAAGTGTAACATTGGACCGGCTCCCGCTGACCGGAGAGTGAAGATCAGACAGATTGCCGCCTTGCCCTATCGTGCCGAAAGTGACGCGCTCGACGCGCCTATCAGGATTCTTCTGATCACCTCTCGGGAGACGAAGCGCTGGGTTATTCCAAAGGGCAATGTCTCGTCCGGCGCGGTTTTGCATCGCGCCGCGGCGGCGGAAGCGGAGGAAGAGGCGGGCGTCATCGGCGCTGTCTGCCCGACGCCGCTTGGCTCCTACCGCTATCGCAAGCGGCGCAAGAATGGCGCCTCGCTCATGGTGGATGTCGAGGTGTTTCCGCTTGCCGTCAGCCGCGAGCTGGGAATGTGGAAGGAGAGCCATGAGCGCGAGCGGCGCTGGTTCAGTCTTCAAGATGCAGCCGATGCGGTGGAAGAGGATGATCTGCGCGATCTCATCCGCTCCTTTGCTGCATCGGAATTCAAGATGGCAGCAAAGCGGGGATCGCTGTTCGATACCGTCGCCAGAAAATCGGGGATTAACAGAATGTTCGGTTGGTTTCAGCGCATGCTGCCGCGGCAGGGCAATTTCTTCGAGCTGTTCGAAGCGCATGTGAAAACGGTCGTGGCGGGCGCCGATGCGCTTTCTCGCCTGCTGCATGATGGCGAGCATCGCGAAGATCATATCAAGGAAGTGATCGAGCGCGAAAATGACGCCGACGAGATCATCCGCCAGATGCTGCGCGAGGTGCGCCAGACCTTTTTGACCCCGTTCGATCGTGGCGCGATCATCAGCCTGATCAGCTCGATGGACGATGCGATCGACGAGATGCAGGCCGCCGTCGCTGCGATCGACCTTTATGACGTAACCGTGTTCGAGCAGGGCATGAAGGATATGGCCGCGATCATCGTGGACGCCACGCGCTTGCTGGCCGAGGCCATCCCGCTGCTGCGCGATGTGCCTGCCAACCACAAGCGCCTGCATGAGTTGACCGAGCGGCTGGTTCGCATGGAGGGCCATGCCGACACCATTCATGCTGCTGGACTCAAGGAAGCGTTCCGCGCACATGGCCCGACCGATCCGATGAGCTTCATCGTGCGCCGTGAGATCCTCAACCATCTTGAGCGGATCGTCGATGCGGTGGAAGATGTCGCGAATGCCATCGACGGTATCGTGATCGATCACGCCTGACGATGAGCGAAGCAGTCCAAATTCCCGCCAGCCTGATGGGCCAAGCCCGTGCATGAGCTTGCCTTTCCGCTGCTCGTGGGCCTCATCCTCATCGCGCTGGCGTTCGATTATCTGAACGGCCTGCATGATGCAGCTAATTCCATCGCGACCGTGGTGGCGACGCGACTGCTTGGGCCAGTCGCAGCGGTGCTGTTCGCGGCCTTCTTCAATTTCGCAGCCTATTTCCTCACGCTCGCCTTCCCGGCGCTGCACAAGGTAGCCGAGACGGTGGGCGCCGGGCTGATCGACAAGGAACTCGTGACGCCAGCCGTCATCTTCGGCGCGCTCATTGGGGCGATGTTCTGGAATGTCGTCACATGGCTCAAGGGCATTCCATCCTCCAGTAGCCATGCGCTTGTCGGCGGCCTGATCGGGTCCGGCGTGGCGCATGCCGGCATGAGCGGCATCCAGTGGAGTGGCCTCAACAAGACGCTCATCGCGATCGTGCTTTCGCCAACGCTCGGCATGCTGCTCTCAATGGCGGTGATGCTCGCCACCAGCTGGATGTTCCGCAAAAGCCCCGCGCGCACGGCAGACCGCAGCTTCCGCGCTCTGCATCTTGTCTCATCGGCGGCCTATTCTGTGAGCCATGGCCTGAACGACGCGCAAAAGACCATGGGCATCATCACCGTGCTGCTCTACTCGACCGGCTATCTGCAGGGCGAGTTCCATGTGCCGCATTGGGTGGCCATCACCTGCTACATCGCGATTGCGGCAGGCACAATGACCGGCGGCTGGAAGATCATCGAGACGATGGGATCGCGCATCACCAAGCTCTCCCAGCATCAGGGGTTTGCGGCGTCAGCAGGCGGATCGGTGATCGTGTTCGGCGCGTCGCTACTGGGCATTCCTGTCTCGACCACGCATACCATCACCGGCTGCGTTATCGGCGCGGGTGTCGCCCGCCGCGCATCGGCGGTGCGGTGGGGCGTGGCGCAAAGCGTGATGACGGCATGGGTGATTACCATCCCGGCATCCGCAGCCGTCGGCGCGCTCTTCTACATGCTCACCCGTCTCTTCTAGAACCACAAAACGTTTAAAATCTGCGGCGTAATGAGCTTGTCAATCAATGTGATTGAGATTAGCTTGGCATGATCGGAACGTATGCAGAGTCGACCGGTGCCTTCCCTTCGCAAGAGGAGACTGATGATGGTCCAGTTTGATTATAGCAGCAGCGACAGCAGCAGCGATAAGCCGCTTATCCTGACAGTGCCCGGCCTTGATGGCAGCGGTCCCGCACATTGGCAGACGATCTGGGAGCGCGAGCTCGATAATGTCGCGCGTGTCGATCTCGGCAGCTGGAGCAAGCCAAATCGCAACCAGTGGGTCAACAATCTCAATTTAGCGATCCGCGATGCCGGGCAGCCGGTCGTTCTGGCCGCGCACAGCCTTGGTTGCCTTGCCGTCGCCTGGTGGGCAGCGCTGGAAAAGCCGAGCTATGG
>CBIHKY010000021.1:0-39555 GCA_966205705.1 uncultured Alphaproteobacteria bacterium | reverse complement strand
GTGCTGAAGCGAGCACATGAAGTTGGCGTTCAACATATCGCCAGATTGCAGCGAGCTTCGCGAGCTGCTTTAACGTCACACCGCACACAGCGTATCGAAACCTCCCTTCATGTTTTGAAATTTGAATAGCGCATGGAAGGTCAGGACAAGGATCTTTCAATTTTGAAATCGGCTTCACTGCCGCTGGCCGGATTTCATCTCTATTCCACGTCGAGCATGGATGAGGCGAACGCATACCACGCAAAAGAACTAACCCCTCTCGCGACACGCTCGTTCGGCATGGGGCTGGCTGATCTGCCGTTGGGATATGATCCGCTATCATTTGTGTGCACGCATAACGCGTTTCCGCTGCAAAAAATTGTTTTGAATGCCATATCCTATAATGCGCCAATGCGGTTTGCACACTTGTCGCAGATTGAGACTGACCTTTCGCTCATCTTCGTGCTGGACGGGTACTGCCATGTAAAAGATGGGACGGGGCAGTTCTCGGTGGGCCCAGGAGAGATGTTTGTACTTAACGCAGGACAGACGATCGACGCCCGCACCAGCGCCAACTTCAAAGATATCGTGGTCAAAATAGACTCTTCTGCCGTTATGCTTTTGCTGACGCATATGGTGGATCGATCGACATCCGTTCCGCTACGCTTCAACTCGAACCCATGCCCTGGAAATCCCTCCGCAGCCTCCCTTCTACGGTTCGTGCGCTTGCTGTGCACAGAGATCGACTCCATGGAATCGGTGATCCAGTTCGAACATGTGAGCCGTTCCTTCGAAAAAACGCTCCTAACGGTACTCCTTACATCCATCCCGCACAATTCTAGTCCGTGGATTCAGGAGACGGTTCCGGCCGCCGCACCGCACTATGTGGTCAAAGCCGAGCGGTTTATTCGCGAAAATCTTCATGCGACCGTGACGCTTGATGACATCATCTACGCATCCGGAACTGGTCGGCGATCACTACAGAAAAGTTTTCGACAGTTCAGACGACAGACACCTATGCTGTATTTGAAAGAATGTCGTCTGCAATATGCTAGAAAGCAGCTTAAGGACGATACGCTAGCGCGCAAATCCATCGCTGAAATCGCACAGGAGGCTGGTTTTGATCATCCGAGTAAGTTCAGCCTTGCCTACCGAACAAGATTTGATGAACTCCCCTCAGAGACGCGACGCAGATTGAGCATGTCGCTGGTTTAACGAGGACCAGGATTCGCAGACTCCCAGCCGTTCGAGCACATTTTGCGTGATCTCCACAAGGGAGTCGGCGATCCCTTTGATACTAGCACGACTTTGGCAGAAGTTTGAAATGCGTGACTGATAGGCTCGCACCGCAGTGAGGGCATTGGTCTGGCGGAGGTCGCGATATTCTGTCAATGATGGCCTGTCGGATTGCGGGCATGCTCGGCTGAGGCGGAGGTCCGGAGGCTCTTTTTTTCCGCCCGCCTGCGCGAGCCGTCGTGTTTGCAGGAAAGCATAGGCCATCATTGTCATGAGAAGGTGGCGATGCAGCCCCGTCCATGATCGCCCTTCAAAGTGGTCGAGGCCGAGTTCCTCCTTGAGTTGCTGGTGCGCCTGTTCGCAAATCCAGCGCGCCTTGATGGCGCCCGCGACGTCCTTGATCGCGGTGTCGGCGGGAAGGTTGGAGAGATAGTATTTTCGCTCGCCGTTTGAGCGATGCTCACCCACCAGCCAGGCCTCTTCGCCTGGCATATGCTGTGCGCCAGCAGCGCCGATCCGTTGTGGCGCGCCATCGGCGATACGCACACGCATGGCGGCAAAGCGAGCCGTCAGGCGGCCTTTGGTCCCTCGGCGCCAACTGACCTGCCGCCATTTCGCATCTTCGAGCATGGCATGGGCTGCTCGGGATTTGAAGTCCGGCACGTGGCGGACACGCGGTCGCCCACGTCCCGCCACCGGGAAGATCAACTGCACGTCGGCAGGATAGACCTTCTGGTGCCGGGGAATACCAACGGCCCAGCGCAAGCCTCGTGCACTGAGCGCCTGCCGGAACGGCGCTGACAAGCCCTTTCGACTGCCCGCCTGCGGCAGGCGCTCAGGATAAACTACGCCGGCGACAGCCAGGACGCAGCCGAAGCGCACGCCGGCAGCAATGACCCGGTCGATCTCCTCGATGGCGATGTCGGGCTTTGTGCGATAGGCTTGGAAATCTTCGGGCACGCGGCCCTCTCCATCCGGGCAGTGTCGCTGGTCCAGCTTTCCGGCAGGTATAGCCGCAAACCCAGCATGACCGGCACCTCCCCCGAAGCCAAGGTCACCGACACGAGCGTTTGGCAATTCGCGTTCTTGCCCAGTACCGTAGCATATTGGGGCGCGACCCCGACCGAGGCCTTGCCCTTCTTGGGAAGGGCTGTGTCGTCGATAATCAGCCAGGCCGTGTCGCCACCGACCAACTCATCGGCTTGCCGCCACAACGTTGCCTCCAGCGGCGCGCTGTCCCACAGACCCGCCCCGATGAAATGATGCAGCCGGTCATAGCTGAGCGCGTCTGCGCGGGCCGCCATGGGCTGGATACTCTTGCGATCGCCGGGGCCAATCAAGCCGGCGATGCAGGCCGGGTACATCCGACGCCGCGTCTTGTTACCCAACTTCTGCAGATACGGCTCAAGCCAATGCTCGAGATCCCGCTGCCAATCCTCTTCCATCACCAGCCTCCATCAAAGCTGGCTTCCTATGAATCACGCATTTCCCCTGCAGGGAATCCCAAAAATCAAACTTCTGCCAAAGTAGTGCTAGCTGACGCTCGGCGCGACCCCGACCCCGGTCGCTGACGTCGCGAACAGCATCTCGGGTGCCAGCCTGTTCTCGACGATGTCCGAGTCAATGATGACGCCGACTATCAATCCGGATCGCCGCGATGACTTTGCATTCGGGCTGAGCGTGCTCTTCCCGAACACGCTGATCCATGTTGCCGAAGACATCTGGTTTACCCACCAGTTTTGGCAACTCGCGTATAACCGCACGATGTGGGAGGTGCTTATTACGTGAAGGATCCGACGACGAATTCGGAACGATGGGCGATCGAGCACGCAATGATGCTCCAGCGCAGCGCCTGGCTCGAAGACACGGCTACGATGAAAGACACGCACCGTGCGATGCGATCATGGTCGATCAGTACGTCAACGCCTGATCGCAAAGGATTTAGATGTGACCGATACAATCCTGCGTTCTGAGTTCGCCGAACTCACGCCGTTTCTCGACTGGGCTTTACCCTCTGCGGATGAAAGGCAAGGCCGCCGCCAGCACGCTACGCCGATCGATCTTAGGAGCTTTTACGATGCTCTGGTTCCTCGCATCTAGAAGATCTTGGCCGATGTCGACGGATTTCGCTCGGTGACCTCCCGGAATCGCACCACGCGATTTACAACATGGCGCTCCCGCTCACGGAGATCGCGCCCCAGGTCGAACTCTACAACGGCGCCATGAGCGTGCCCCTTCGCTCATCCTCAGAAGCGTTTCGTGAAGGTCAGATCGACGCTGAGCGGCGCACCGATGAAGGCGAGGCCAGAAGCGTACCCCGACCAGTCAGCGTAAAATTTGTCGGTCAAGTTGCGGCCGCGCAGAGTCAGCGTACCGAAATCTGCGTTCCAGGAAATCGCCGCGTCGAATGTCGTGAAGCCATTGACCTTCACGGTATTCGCGTTCGACGTGTAGAAACCGCCACTGTGACGGACGCTGCCGGTCAGCGTAACAGGCAAGGCTTTGGGCGACCAGGTCACCACCAGATCAGCAAGCCGCTCCGGAACATTGGCGGGGCGGTTGCCGCTCCGGTCCGCGCCTCTGGCCTCTATCAGCTCCTTGAACTTGGCATCGAGCAGCGTCCCGCTCAGAGCGAGACTCAGCTCATCGGTGGGAGACCAGTTCAGCGCCAGTTCCGCGCCTTTCGAAACCTGACTGCCGCCCTGCAGCGTGACGGTGGGATTGACGGGATCGCGGGTCAGGATGTCGTCCTGCCGGATATGGAAGGCCGATGCCGTCAACTGGACGCGTCCGCCCGCGAAAGAGGCTTTGATACCGCCTTCATAGGATTCACCGGTGGTAAGATCGAAGGCGGCATTAGTGGCGCTGATCAGAAGCAGGCCGCTGACGGGCGTCACCGCCCTGGTATATTGCGCGAAGAGCTGCGTCTTTGGCGTTACGCTGTAGACCGTGCCCACCCGCCAGGAGATCGGATCATAGGTCTGGCCGTAGGTCTGGACCGCCCCGCTGGTCATATTGACGACGCGCCGGTCCAGTTTGATGTCGTCATAACGGATGCCGGCGACCAGCAGCCATTCATCCGTTAGGTTGAGCGCGTTCTCGGCAAAGAAGGCGAGCTGGTCGACATCCGCCGTCACATCCTGACGGGTCAAGAAGTTCGCGGGCGTGTCGGCCGGGAAGTTCCCGCGCACGGGCCTGAATGGATCGACCGATGCCGCCGATCCAAACCGCCGGTTGGTAAAGAAATCAGTGTGCCCGACCTCGAAACCTGCGGTGAACCGGTTGCGCAGCCCGCCGATCCTGCCGTCGAAAGCCAGATGGGCGCGCTGATTCCAGAACTGGTGGTCGTGCGTGATGATCGTCGTGTAGCGGTCGATCAGCCCGGACGATGCATTGAACGTATATTCGTCCGCGTCCTGCCAGTTGCGGAAGCTGTCATAATAAGCGGTATCGCTGACGATCCTGAGCGTGTCGGTCAGTTCATACTCGGCACGGGCGCGCAGCCAGGTCGAATCCGAGCTGACGTCGCTGTCCGTCACGTCGAAATTGACGCGCCGCATGGCCTTGTCCAACACCACTCCCGCGCTGCCCGAGACGACGGACGAGGGATCACGCGCGACCGCGCGTGAGACAATCGGCGTACCGAAATAGGCGGTCGAGAACGTGTCCTCGAAATAGTCGACCGATATGTTCATTGAGAAGCGGTCGCTCGGACGGAACAATAGCGACCCAGATGCCGCGAAAGTTCGGCTGTCGGTATCGTCGATCCATCCCGACGAGCGCGACCAGGATGCGTTGGCCAGCATAGCGAGAGTCTCGGTGAGCGGCACATTGATGTCACCGGCCAGACGCGCGGTATCGAAGCTGCCGTAGCTGGCCAACATTTCGCCGCTCATGTCATCAAGCTGCGGACGGCGGGGCACGAAGTTGATGGCGCCGGCGAGCGCGCCTTCGCCGGATGTGACGGATGCCGGTCCCTTGATGACCTCGATCCGCTCGAACGACCAGGCATCCCAGTTCCGCATCCCCGCGTCTGAATTGGGCATGCGCACGCCATCATAGAGATAGTTCACCGCACGGTGAAATCCGCGCATCGAGACCGATCCAATCGAGCCCGGCAGATTGCCCGATGCGACACCCGGCGCCGCTTTCATGGCTTCGATTGTGCTGCGGATGCCCTGAAGCTGGATGTCGTCCTGTGTGATGACATCGACGATCGCCGGCGTCTCGCGAATGGTCAGGCCCAGGCGTCCGGACACTTCGGTTCGGTCTTCCAGTTCCCGCTGTCCGGTCACGATGATGGTGCCACGATCTGTGCGGTTGTCCTCAGCATCCGCCGTGAAAGCTGGCGATGCGACAAGACAAAGGGACACGGCAATAAGAGACGATTTCACAAGACACTCCCTATTGATTTGGATTGGCGCGCGCCTTGATCCGGCGGCGCCAGTGAAGAAGGCCGGTCACGAAGAGTAGGAGCGGCACGAAACCGAGGATGACGGCAAGGACACGACCCCATAGGCCGCCGATCGAGCCGTCGTGGATCGGACGGACCCAGCTGTTGACGGCGGTCGCGGCATTGCCGCTTCGCAGATCATGGACGGCGAGCACGCGCCCGGAATATTGATCGGCGAATATGAAACTGCTGGGGAAGCGGACATGTGGATCCCCCGGCACCTGAACCCGCAGCCGGATCACTTTGTCGCCGCCGGCGGGCACATCGATAAAGGTCAGGCGGGCATCAGGGAGAGCCTTGTGTGCGGCCGCTAGTGCAACCGAAATCGGCACCTGCTGTCCACTCGATGCTGTGGATCGGGGTGAAGGCACGATGTCGGGCGCTGCTATCACTGCGGTGAACAGTCTCGCCTTGATGTCCGGTAATGCGAGAAACGCACCAGTGCCCGCCAGCAAGAACAACGCCCCCAGGCTCCACAGGCCTGTCAGCTTGTGGATGTCACGCAGGCGGCGGATCGGCGCGGCCTTCCGCTTGAACGCCAGTCCTTTGCGCCAGCTTCCGCGTGGCCACCAGACGATGACACCGCTTGCCAGCAAGACAAGCACCGCGAATCCGGACCAGCCCACGATCATTCGGCCCGCTGCGCCCGCAAGCAAGTGCATATGTAACTCGTAGAGCCAGCTCATCAAATAGCTTCCCCACGGATCGGAGCGGACGATCGTCGATCCATCGGCTGAGAACCACAGCATCTCGCGCTCGGCATGATGCCCGTTGTGGTGGGAGGGTGGATAATAACGTGCCGGGATCGGCCCACCCTCGCCGGTCACCTCGAAGGACCATTCCCCTTGCGGATCAGGGCGATATGCTCTGGCCTTGGCCAGCGCCCGATCCCATACGGGGGAATCCCAGCCCGGCCCCGTGGGGACCGCATTGCTACGCACCTCGGGATGGACCGCGGCATCGATCTCCACATAGAATACCAGGGCCGATCCGGTCAGGCCGAAGACGACGAACAGCGCGCCCAGACTGAGGCCGAGCCAGAGGTGGATCTTTCGAAAGATCGAGCGGCCGCGCATGATCACCACCGGAATCGAACGCTGCCATAGACGAACAGCCCTGTGCCAGGATTGAAGATCTCTAAAGTCGGGCTGGCCGTGCCTGCGATCACAACGGAGGAGGTGTGCCCCGCGCCATCACGATGCCTTACGCATCCGTCATCCAGCTCCCGCGTCTCGCAGGCAGGCTGCGATTTCGCGTGCCGCTCAAGTGCAAAGGTCAATCCCGCCATCGCAAGCACAGAAAAGGCTGGCACAAGCCAATGCCCATTCAACGCGGGTGCGATGCTCGTCACCATGAACAGCAGAGCGATCATGCTGAACCAAAGCCGTGCTTCTTGGCTCAAATGTGAGCGGTTCTCCCGCATATGCAGGATGAGATGGCGATCGATTTTCCGATCGGCTGAGGGAACGCCGGCCAGCTCGTGGCTGAACGCCCCCCATGGCCGCTCCGAAGAACGGCGCAGTAATTCATACATTGGAAAATGCTCCGGCAGGGCCGGTGCATGCGCGTGATCAAACGCTCAGACCGGCCGGTCCGACAAAAAACTCAGTTTGTCAGATCAGGGCCGGAGGTCCGCGCAGCGGCGGACGGAGATGGAAGGTGCGCTTCGGGCGCGGCAATTGCATCGGCGCGAAGCCGAGCGCGATGATGAAGGCCAAGGCGATGGCAAGCAGTGCAGGATTAGCCCCGCCCATCGACGCCATCGACAGTGACGTGAAAGCGCAGTCGCCCTTGACTTGCTTCCCGGTCGAGTCGCTGGGCTCGCCGTTCATCGGAATGACGATCTTCTTGGTGATGGTTTCACCGAGCCCATCATGACAAATCTGGACGGTCAGAACCTTGCTATTCTGCCCGATCATGTAGCCGCTGGGTATCAACGCCTTCATGCATAGCGTCGCCAAGACCATCATAAAGGCCAAAGAGCGATAACGCAGCAGAAAGGCGCGAAGGGGATTCATTTGATCGGCCCCTTAGCTTGCAATGTGTCGAAAGTCATCAAGGCATGATGTCGCGCCGACCTTGGGAGCTTGCCTGGGCCGAAGTTTGAAACTGCGCCCTGATCGCTGATCGATCATCACCGAAGCCTGGCGGCCCTAAAATCTCGGTCGGCAGATCAAGATGGTGGCCAACATGTGGACCCGTCGCGTCCCACCGAAAGCGATCGATCAAGCCGGCGCTGCATCTGGGGCGGATGTCCATAGCTGCGCAGGAATGCGCAGCGCATGCGTTCTGCATCGGCGAAGCCGACGGCGTGAGCGACAATCGCAATAGGTTCATGTCCGTCGCGCAACCGTATGCGGGCGGCCTCGCACCGCAAACGTTCGATCGCCCTTGCCGGCGTTTCTCCCGTTTCCTTTCGGAAGAGGCGACTGAACTGTCGTACGCTCAGGCACGCGGCATCGGCGAGGCGCTCGATTGATAGCGGCTCTGAAAGGTGATCCCGGGCAAAAGTCAAAGCCTTGCGGATGCGGTCGGTTTGGGGCTCCATTTCAGCGATCGCCGCATATTGCGATTGTCCACCCGGTCGCCGGTGATAGACGACGAGTTCTCTGGATGTCGCCTTGGCAAGTTCAAGCCCATGATCGAACTCGATCCGGGCAAGCATCAGGTCGATACCAGCGGTCATGCCCGCCGAGGTCCAGATCGGTCCGTCGTTGATAAAGATACGATCCGCATCAACCTTCACACGGGGATACCGGTCCTGCAAAATTTGGGCGAATTGCCAGTGAGTCGTCACCCGCCTGTCGTTCAACAATCCCGCCGCTGCCAATAGGAAGGCGCCGGTGCAGATGCTCGCGACGCTGAGCGCACCGGTCGCAGCGTGCTGGATGGCTGCCACATTGCCCGGCTCCAGCATCGACTCGATCCGACCGCCCACGACGACGACCGTGTCGGCCATCAGCGAATCTGCAGGCTGGGTTATCAGGCCGACCGCCGCATCTCCTTGGACGAAATTCCCGCCATTCGAGATCACCGCGATCTGATAATAATTGCGTCCCAGCAAGCGGTTCGCGGCGTCCAGCGCCGCCATCGGCCCGGCTAGGTCGAGCAACTGGAACCCGTCGCAGAGATAGAAGGCGATCGAAGTAGTCATCTGGTCCTAGGCAACCGGAGGAAGCTAAGCCTTCTATGCCTCCTGTCATATGAAGCCATTGCAAAATCGGTTGATGGCCGAAAACGAGGGATCATTGCCCTACAGCCAATCTTAATGCCGGGCTAGGGCGGTAACAGCCACCATTACCAGCGATGGAACCACCGATGAAGATCACCTCCTATGACGGCATGCTCGCCGCGCTCGCTCCTGAAGGCGTACCGCCTTTTCACATCGGTATTCTCGTCGGCCCCGGCTTCGTGCCAATGGACATCATTGGCGTGCAGACCGTGCTCGCCATGATGCCGGGATCGCAAATCCACCTCATCTGGAAGAACCGTGACGTGGTCGAAGGATTTCGATCGTGGCCGACCGTCCCGACGACGACATTCGATACATGCCCGCCGCTAGACGTGTTTACGGTGGGCATGAACCCGCCCGAGGTCCAGAACGACCCCGAAGTGATCGCCTTCACCCGCGAGGCAGCGGGGAGGGCACGCTATGTCATCGGTGTCTGTAACGGCGTCGCGCTGCTGGGGGCGGCAGGGCTTATCGAGGGCCGGACAGTCGCAAGCAATTTCGCAGCGGAAGAGCTTCTCGTAGAACTTGGGGCAGCCAAGGTGCTCGCCTCGGGCTCCGGCGTGGCGGTCGACGGTAATCTCTACACCGCAGGGCCCGGCATCGGCAGCTTCGAGGCGGCGCTGCTGGTCGCGGCGGATGCGTTCGGACGCGAGGCGGGCGAACTGGCCGAGTTCGCGATCGAATATGACCCGCACCCGCCGTTCCGAACCGGAACTGTAGAGGCTGCCCCGCCGCAAATGATGGACACCGCGCGCGGCATGATCGGCCCGATCATCGCCCAATATCGCCGCTGATCGCGTCGTCCGAGCCGCGATGCATTGAGGTTTGCCATGCTCAACTACACAATCCCCATGACGTCGGCGGCGGGACGGGATGACGAGCGCTATTCATTGTCCTTGCGGATTCTGCACTGGACTCGCGCCGCCCTGGTCTTTGGCATGCTGGGCGCCGGTTGGGTCATGACCAGGCTCGAGGATGCGGTTCCGGTGAAATACGGAACGCTCTATCCGCTTCACAAGTCGTTCGGTCTGCTGATCTTCGCCCTGGTCGTCATCCAGATTGCGATCCGGCAGCGGACGACCCTGCCGCCATCGGCCAGCGGTATCGCGCCCTTGGAACAACGCCTATCGAAGCTCGTCCATACCGTCATGTACCTGCTGCTCGTGGCAGTGCCACTGATGGGCTACGCCATGTCGAGCAGCTATAGTCAAAGCGACGGCGTCACCTTCTTCGGAATTCCCGTCGCCGAACTCTTGCCCAAGGACGATGCACGTTTTGCGGTGTTCCAGTGGACGCACAGGATCATGGCCTACACGCTGCTGGGCTTGATCGGCCTGCATATCGGGGGTGTCGTAAAGCACCGGCATTTCGACAAGTGGCCCGGCAGCGATGTCCTGCGGCGTATGTTGTAGATCGCCCCGTACCGATATATCCATTCCGGCGCCCACGCCGGTTCCACCGAAAAGGAATTGCATGTCCTACATCATTCATGGAGCGACCGGCGCGCAGGGTGCGCCCCTTTATACGCTGCTGCTCGCCTCGAACCGGACCGCGCTTGCTGCGGTGCGCGATCCTTCCAGCGCGCAAGGCAAGCCGTCTGTCACGGTGGACAATGACTCGGTGGAGTCGCTGATCGCCGCATACAGCGACGCGGACGGAGTCTTCGTGCATCTCCCGCAGACATCCGAACCGGTTCGCCTGCAATATGCAAACAACATCGCAGACGCGATCGCATCTGCCCGACCTAAGCGTGTCGTGATCTCGACCAGCGGCGCAATCGTCGACCAGCCGGCAAGTCCGCTGCATGCGCCTGGTGACAGCGCCATCGCGACTCTGTTGCGCCGTGTGGGCGACAGCGGCGTTTCGCATGCCGTTATCGCGCCGCGCTTCTATCTGGAAAACTTGCTGCTGCCGATGGTCCTTGGGCCGGTACAGTCCGAAGGGGTCCTGCCCTACCCCCTCCGCGCCGATTTCGCCGCATCGTGGAGTTCGCATCTCGACGTGGCAGTGTTGGCGGAGCGCTTGCTGACCGACCAGCACGTGACCGGGATCGTCGGCATCGGCCAGTTGCCTGGCATGACGGGGCCGGAACTGGCGCAGGCATTTTCGGAGCATTTCGGCCGCGAGATTCGGTTCGAGGCGCTGTCGCCCGAAACCTTCGAAACCCTGCTCGAACCGTTGATCGGCCCGGCTGCCGCGAACATCGCCGGATTCTACACGGCGCTTTCCCATGAGCCGGACAATGTAATCGCATCCGATACCAGCGCGCAGAAACAACTCGGACTTAGCCCGCGCAGCGTCGGGCAGTGGCTCGCCGATATGCGGATCTAGGTGGCCCACAGAGGGCACACGAAAGGGGGTGCAAGGCACCCCTTTTCCGATACCGGTCAGCCATCCGGCAATTCCGACGTGGACACGACGCGGGCGTAGGCAAAGGCCAGTGCCGCCATGAAGGCCGCGTGGACCTGTGCGGCCGGCACGTCCACACCGTCGATCGACAAGGCGCGGGTCGCGCAGGCATCGCCAACCACAGTCACGCCATATCCGAAATCGAATGCCGCGCGCGCGGTCGCGTCAATGCACATGTGGCTCATTGCCCCGACGATTACGACCTCTTCGACGCCCGCTTCGTCGAGCAGCGCCTTCAGTCCGGTATCGCGGAAGCTGTTTGGATAATGCTTGGTGAGCGTCGTTTCGCCGTCGACGGGTGCAACAGTTGCAATGATCTCCGTACCCTTCGTACCCACAGCGAACGGGGCGTCTTCGGAACCGGGCGTTTCGTGGCGGATATGAACGATCACATCCTTCCGGTCACGAGCGGCGGCGAGGACGCGCTTCGTGTTCGCAAGAGCCTGCTCCAGCTTTTCCAGCGGCAGCTTGCCGGCGGCTTCATATTCGTACTGCAGATCGACCACGATCACGGCGCGCTGGGCCATGCCTTACTCCTTGTTGCGTATGAGCCCCTTTTTAACAGATGCGATCATGCCTTATTAGTGGCAGCAGCGACAAGAACCGGGTTGATAACGACATGATCGAATGCGCAATCCTGATATATCCTGGGGCGCAGCAAGCGGCGGTCCTTGGCATGACCGATTTGCTGCTCGCCGCCAATCGTGCCGCAGAACTGTTGTCTGATCGCGCGTCCGCGTCTGCATTCGCCGTCAGTCACTGGGCGGTGCGGCACCCCGGCGGTGCTCTGGCGTGTGTCTATTCCTCTGCGACGTCCAGCAAGAGACCGTCAATCTGCATCCTGCCCCCCGCGCTCGGCGGCCCGCCCGATGAAGCGGTTTCGACGTCTACGCATTGGCTGCGAGAGCGGCATGCGGATGGGGCCGTGCTAGCCTCGGTCTGCCTTGGCGCCTTCGCGCTCGGCGAAACAGGCCTGTTGCGCGGTCGGACCATTACGACGCACTGGGCCTACGAAGATCGCTTTCGCAGCCGGTTCCCCCAAACGCGGGTCGATGCGGACCGGATCGTCATCGACGATGGCGACATTATTACGGCCGGGGGTGTCATGGCGTGGACCGACCTGTGCCTGACTATCATCGCCCGGTTCCTGGGACATGACGTAATGGTGGATGTGGCGCGCAATTTCCTGATCGATCCGCCCGGGCGCGAGCAAAGCTATTACAGCGGATTCAGCCCGCACACCGGGCACAAGGACGATGCCATATTGAAAGCTCAGCAATTTCTACACGACACCGAGGGGAAGATCGTCGACGTCGCAACACTCGCAGCGCAGGCGGGGCTGGAGGGCAGGACGTTTCTGCGGCGATTCCGAAAGGCGACGGGCCACACGACCACCGAATATTGGCAGCGCCTGCGAATATCCAACGCCAAGGCCAAGTTACAAGAAACGCGGCTCACCATCGATCAGATCGGCTGGGAGGTTGGCTACGCCGATCCGAGCGCCTTCCGGAAAATCTTCAACCGCATCGTCGGCCTGTCCCCTTCCGACTTCCGACGCCGGTTCGCGGCAGAGGACGCGACGGGTTGAGACGGGCCTAAATCAATTTATAAAGCCCGGGTATTCCATGAAAAGTGCGACATTCCGCGCGGCTCGGGGGCCGTATGTCTTCGATATGTCGTTTAGGGCGATGTCCAGCGCGCGGGTCGCCTGATGTGCATCGAGCGGTGCCAACATGCGGTCGACCGAAACAGCGCCATCCTCGACAAGGTCGGGCAGGACGACGAGACCATGGGCAAGGCGCAGCGGCGCTTTGCTTGCCGCAACAGCGAAAGCAATTGTGTTGCCCGTCCTGCTGTAGGATTCCGCGGTCAGTGCGAGCGCTATCTCATCGTCGCCCGCCTTGACTGGAATACCGAGTGTGACCTCCGGCGCTGTATCGCCTTTGGGCATGTCCGCATTGCCCGGATCGGATTGGAAGGCATCACTGCTGTGTCTCGAACTCCAGTCGTCGATGCCGACATCGCGCGCGACCTGTGCGGCCTTTTCAGGGCCTGCAATTGCCTCGACGAGTGCGATGGAAGTCGGCATTGAAGCGCTGACGCCTGCGCTCGAAACGACCTTGCCGTCGGCGACATAGCGGATGTTTTTCTGCCAATTCACTTTTGGGAAAAGCGTCGCGCGCATTTCTTCATTGCTGTAGTGGGAAGTGGCCCGATGGCCGTCGAACAGGCCGGTGTTGGCGACCACTAACGCCCCATAGCAAATGCTGATTACGGTACAGCCCTTCTCGCCTTGCGCCTTCACCCACTCCACCAGGCTCGCATGGTTGAAGTTCTCGACAGCGGGCACGAACAGATAGTCGGCGCCGTCGGGGTAACGCTTGTCAAAATCTTCGATGGTCGACTGCAGTTCAAAAGTGAGCGGCTGCATCTTCACGGGACCAGGGCTGACCGAAACTGACACGACATCAGCCACGTCCGACCTTGCCATCACACCGAACGGGATGACAAAATCACTGATCACCGTTCCTTCGTTTAGCCCGACGACGGCCACGAGTGGCCTGGTGCGACCAAACCGCGCTTCATATGGTGCAATCTTTTCTGGATTCGGGTTACGTGAGGCATCAAACATCGAGGATGCTTGCCGGGCTTCTTGCGCAGCCACCATTCTGGCGCTCAGTGCAAGGCCGCCGAACGCCACAACCGCAGAGACGATCGCCGTGCGCCGAGTTATATTATGCATGAAGAACCCCTGATAACGCCGAATGCAGCGATATGTCTTCCAGCGCGCCGATCTCGTAAAGGACGTATATCGCGGGTTTTCAGCCATCCGGTTGAGACGACGAACGGCAATCGAGATCGGCGGTCGCCCCTGATCATGTCTCGCAAGGCTTCGCATACCAAGAACTGACTTACGCAGCTAAGCCGCGTTGCCAAAAAGAGGCGCGCTCGATACCTCGATACTCGCGCGCTGGATTGACGACTACAACACCGAGCGGTCGGACTCCTCGCTCGGCTACGCCCACACCAGCTGCGTTCGCTGCCGAACTCGAAAGGTAGCGGGCGGATTTAAACCGCCCGTTGTTTCGCCCGCGCTTCCTGCGCGATAACAACCGCCAGTCTCTCGTCGCAGTTGGGTAAAACGGGAGCACGTCAGTGGGACCGTTGGCGGAGCAACGATACGGGTTGCGGATCGTTCAGTGTGGAGAGTAAATAAGCAATGATACTTGAAACGATTGAGCATCTGGAAGCCACTTACAGCTCAGCTGTCCCAGCTGCAGCTAAGATTTCAGACCTGCGTTACCTCATCCCACCCTACATCAAGCTGATTGAGGCCTCGCCATTCTTCTTGATGGCAACAAGCGGACCCGAAGGGATGGACTGCAGCGCGCGAGGCGATTCACCTGGCTTCGTCCAAGTCAGAGACGAACGAACGATTATCTTTCCAGACCGTCGCGGCAATAATAAAATCGATAGCCTCCGCAACATTGTTCACGACCCACGTGTCGCTTTGCTTTTTCTAGTTCCGCCAACTGGTATCATTCTACGTGTGAATGGCCGCGCTCAAATCTCGATTGCTGAAGAACTGCTCGAAAAATTTCGGGTAGGCAGCGCACTTCCGAAATCGGTGCTGATTGTGACCGTTGAGGTCGCCATGATGCAATGTGCTCGTGCGCTAATGCGCTCGAAATTATGGGATGCTGCCAGCTACACAGATCCCAAATCTATTCCTACGGTCGGTGACGTTTTAGCTTGTGCTTCGCAAGGAAGGGACGGCGGACAGCAATTCGATCAGGCAGCCTCTGCACGAATGGAGCAGACGCTTTGGTGATGCTTCACACACAAGCTCGTTTCTAGGCATCGTGGACAAAGGGTATCCACAGTTTGATTGAAGCGAGGGCGACGAAGCCAAGGTAGGATTCTTTGGTTTTGTCGTATTGGGTGGCAACCCTGCGCCAGTTCTTGAGCTTGCTAAACAAGCGCTCGACGAGATTGCGCCAGCGGTATTTCGTGCGATCGTGCGGGATGGGTACGCGGCGGTTGCCTTTGGTAGGGATAACCGCTTCGACGCCGGCTGCGGCAAGTTCTGCGCGGATGGCGTCGGCATCATAGCCCTTGTCGGCGAGCAGTGCCTCGATGCGGTCACCGAGCATTCGGAACAGCGGGCCGAAACCCTTCACGTCGTGTGCCTGACCCGGCGTCAGGACGAAGCCGAGCGGCCGGCCGCGCCCATCGTAGCGGGCGTGCAATTTGGTGGTGAAGCCGCCGCGCGACCGGCCAAGCCCCTGGGTCTCTTGATCCCCTTTTTTAGCCCGACGGCGCAATGATGCGCCCGGACCACCGTGCTGTCGATCATGTCAGCGCTGGTATCGCGCTCCACCATCTCGCTCAGCGTCTCCAGCAGGGCGTCGAACACACCTGTCTCGACCCAACGCCGGTAGCGCCGAAACACGCTGTTCCACTTGCCATACTCATCCGGCAGCAAACGCCACTGCGCCCCGGAGCGCGCCATCCACATCATGCCCTCGAAATAGCGCCGATTGTCGCCCGCTGGCCGACATCCCCGACCATGCTCGGACGGCAGCAACGGCCCTATCAATGCCCACTCGTCGTCCGATACCCCGACCCGCTCGCCCAACGCTGCCTCCAAAAGACAGCCTTGAATCAACCTAAGAGCCTCAGGTCAAGCTTTGTCCACGATGCCTAGCTCGCGTCGGAAAAAGACTTCAGCCGTCGGTGCATTGCGGCGAGGTTGAGGAAGCTCTCGAACGAGAGAAGTGTCTTGTCGTAGCGGGTGGCGATGCGGCGCTGTTGCTCGGGCTTGCAGAACATGCGCTCGACGCGATTGCGGTCCCTGTGGCACCGATAGTCGGAATGCTCGGGGACCTTGAGGTTTGAGCGGGGTGGGGTGATCGGCAGGATGCCCCGGACCAGCAGGCTTTCCCGGAAGCGATCACCGTCACAGCCCTTGTCCGCCAGCAGCGCCTTGGGCGAGGCGAGCAGAGAGAAATTCCACCAAAGCCTTCTCCTGCGCGCATTTTTGACAAATCGGCGCATATCGTAAGTTTTATCTTTCCTGTAAGAATATAATTACGTAATGGAGTTCGGCGTCTCGTGGCCGCCGCCATAGACGCTGGTAATTTGGAGGAACGATAGGATGGCAGGCATTAATCGACGCACATTCGCAGCCCTTGCTGGCGGCTCAATCGGACTGTTGGCGTCGAGAGCTGCCTGGAGCCAGACTGCCGCGGGCGCACCGCTCCAAGGTCAAGAATATCATGTCGCTAGGACGTCCGATCAACAGAAGCCGAAAGTAGGAATGCTTCTATATCCCGGACTTACGCTGCTGGACCTAGTCGGCCCGCAAACGGCTTTGAACTCTAGTTGCGATATTCATCTCATCTGGAGGAACAAGGACCTGATGATAAGCGACACAGGGGTCGTCGTGCAGGCTGACACGTCTCTTGATGAATGTCCGGATGACTTGGACGTTCTTTTTATTCCCGGTGGACCCGGCCAGGTTGCCGTCATGCGCGATGACGCGATCCTCCGGTTCATCGCGGACCGAGGCCAGCGCGCCAAATATGTAACGTCCGTGTGCTCCGGTGCACTCGTTCTGGGTGCGGCCGGGCTGCTTCAGGGGTATGACGCCGCGACGCACTGGGCGGCAATGCGCCTCCTGCCGCTGTTCGGTGCCAATCCCATCGAAAAGCGCGTCGTCAAGGACAGGAACCGCATTACCGGTGGTGGTGTTACCGCAGGACTGGATTTTGGACTCACTCTGGTCGCTGAGTTGGCAGGTGAGCAGACTGCCAAAATCCAGCAGCTCGCAATGCAGTATGATCCGGAACCGCCCTTTGACGTCGGTGTACCGGCCAAAGCGGGACCCGAACTTACCCAGGATGCTCTCGCCTGGATGGGTGCTGCTGGCATCGACATGCGAGAGGTGGCGGCACAGGCTGCGAGGGACATGGGTAAGTATACGGCGGCTGCTAATCCGATATGATGGCGCCCGTTAAACCGTGAAGGCCCTGTCGTGATCACATCCGAGAAACTATTGCTGCAGATCCAGGCCCTGGCGCATCCTGCGCGCTTGTGGATCGTGGCTCATCTTGCGGACGGCCAGCGGGCCTATGTCAGCCAACTTGCGCGGGAAGGTGGTATCAGTCGCCCACTGATGAAAATGCATCTTCGCAAGCTGGAAAACGCAGGATTGGTGGTCAGCACCGTCGAGACGGCCGATAGCGGCAAAGCAGCCAATTTTTACCAGAATGCTCCGTTCGCTCTGGCGCTCGACGCTGGAAGCATCGCGGAGGCCGGTCCGTTTCCCACGCCCGGCGCCGTTCACGCCAATGGAGATACCCATGACTGACGCTTCGTCCCGCTTTTTTCTGATTACAGTTTTCATACTCCTTTTGATCCTCGTCGTTTTCGCGATGAAATATGCCGCTTCAGTCTATCGAAGCAGACTGGAAGCGAAACGGTTGACCACCAGCGATGAGGCGGTGGTCGCGCTGCGGGAAGAAGTTAGCACGCTGACAACCCGCATGAACGCGGTGGAGAAGCTTCTTCGCGAAGTCGAATAATGGCTGGTTGCGCTTTGCGCTCAGACGGGAGCGTCGGGCGTCACCAAGACAGGACACCGATCTCGGCGAGGTTCCCTCCAAGTCGACGCTCGCTATTTCGAAAGGTTGATCGGCCGTCTGAAAGGTCGGGCAATATAACCGCATTAAGCCCGCTCTGTCGTTTCGTGCAGCCGCCTTGCAGAACAAAATTGATGAGGGAGGTCTTGGATGAAAAAGACAGGTTATAGGGATATTCTGTGTGTGAAGTGGATAGTAGCGCGACGCAGAGCATGTTGCTTCGGTATTCGTCTAATGCTTAGGCAGAATCGCCCTTTAGTTGCTGCTCGAAACCTGCGACCAGCGCGCGCAGGCCAAGATCGAAAATGGCATCGAAGCCGAGCATTTCGTCGAGATGATCATGCATGGAGCCATTGGCTTCGCAACTCGACCAGCCCAGCACGAAAGAGATGACCGAAGCCTGGCAGGATAGCGCCCGCCCGCTGCATATCGACACCCAGCGCAACGAGCGGCGCAGACAGGGCGCGCGCATGATCGGCGGCTGATATCACGCGGGGCGGACACGCTTGCATAAAGGCGCGCGCCGTCGCGATGTTCGGCAGAGGATCGCCTCAGCGCCTCGCCCAAACCCCAGCGGCCAAGCGCGCCAGTCCGATAAAGCGGGATTGGCGCGATACGCAATGTCGTAAATTTCCCGCGCCATCATGCTGAGCAGCGTGCCCTTGTCGGTCACATGCGAGTATAAGGCCGGCCCTGCACACCGAGCCGCTTCGCCAAGGGCGCATGCTCAACCCATCGAGCCCACTTTCCTGAAGTTGAGCAAAGGCTGCAGCGACGACTCGGGCGGATTCAAGCGCTGGCAGACCGCTGCGTTCATCGGATGGCGCCGCTTTCACTTGGCCGCTGTGAAGGCGAGCGGCTGCGCTGCATGTATCATGGCCTGCTGTTCGATACCGATGGCAAGGTGATCAAAATTCCGGGACAGGACCTCATCACCTGCGACGCGCGCGGCAAAAGCTACAAGGTGGTGGAGCGCCGTAGTTGGATATGGGTCTGGATGGGTGAGGCGCAGGAGGCTGACCACGCCCTCATTCCGCCCGTAGTGGGCTATGACGATCCCGATTATATCCTAGGTCACGGCCAACTTGATTATGCGGCGGCAAAGGCGAACCAACAACACCAAGGTGGTTCGCATAGCAGTGCTAGCGGGATGTCACCCGCCGCGTTCACCACCGCCTCGCCACGGGCAAAGATCACGAAGTTGATTTAGCTTAGGCCTCAGAACGGGGAGCGGGTCAAATGGGAATGCTGAAGCTGCAAGGTCAGCCCGAGCACGCGCGCATTGCTTAAATTTAGTCTGTCACCGTGCATCAAACGGCTTTGCTCCAGAAGGGCGAGGTTGGATTAAATCAATTGATACCCAACCCGCTCTATAGCCTGCTTTCCGAAAGCGGCTTGTGCAACCAATAGCGCAATTTCAACACTGGCAGAGCCTGGCCCTGCCGTATACAAATTTCCATCAATCACTGTCCTGGAAGCCGGAGGAAAGGTTTGCGCTGCTCCCAATCTGCGGAGCAAATCGTCACTCGCAAAATTACTAAGCATATCGTAGGCGGTTAAACTGCTAACGACAGCTTTGCCTCTAATGAGACCGGCGGCTCCAAGCAGCGCAACGCCGCCACACACGCCAATTACAAAGCGCGCGGAGCGCGCCACTCGCTGCGTAAATGCAATAACTTCGGGATCGTTCTGCACCTCACGGGAATTGGTGCCGACAGCGAAGACGTCTAAATCGATCGGGCAATCTTCGAATCTCGTCGTGGTATCTTCAGAAAAAAATCCAAGCCCTTTGATGGCATCTCGACCCTTCGAAATAAAATGGATCTGGGATCCCGGCATCGAAGTCAAAACTGTGTGAACTGCGAATATGTCTCTAGGCACGAAACCAGGCGCAATCAGTATCCCAACTTTGAAAGGGGTGTCGACGACGAGCGCTCGCGACGACTGCGTGTCGAGATATGGCTCTGATTGAAGATTGTCCGCTCCACTCATTGTGATCCTTTTAATCCGTCAATGTAATCGCTTAAAGACAGTGTTAGGTGGCTCAAAGGGCATAAATACCTCGTTCTAGGACATGGCTGATCCATGCTGAGGACTGTTTCTCCAAGCTCCCCAAATCCAGGGTAGGAATGACTGCAGTTGTAGGCTTTCATCTTTGTCAGGGCTTCCAACTCTTGGATTTGGCAGGTCCAATGACGTTCACTGATTGCAAATCAGCTCGCACGGAAAAAGCAATATCATCCTCAGATTAGTGCGTTGCAGCGGAGGCGTTTTACTCGAGACGACCCACGGGAAGGCAACTCGCCCCGAAACGTTGATGCCCGTAGGTGGCGACACCGAGCACCGCCTGCACGCCGATGATGTCGATCGGCGCGAAGTTCGGACCGATTAGAATGCCGACACAGAAGGAGGGCATGTCTTTGGGCGCGAGCGCGGCAACCATGCCGTCGTAGGACGTGATATTCATCTGTGGACCGATCGCTGGTATTGGTGGCTGGCGCAACTCTAGCCTAGCGTCAAAACTGGCTGAGGGACAAAGATCCTCATTTTCGGCCATCGACCGATTTTGTTGGGTCAGAGGCCCGTGGCCTGAGGAGGCCCAACTTCCCCCCGGTTCCCAATTGCTCGAGCTGACCAAGCTCATGACCGCCTTGGCCGCCGCGAACCATGGAATGAGATGCGACTATTACCGGCTCGCCGTGACTTCGAATGTCAATGGTGGCGGCTCGCTCGTCGTCAGCAAGCGCTCGGATCAACTGGACGCTAGAATTTGGTGATCCGCCCGCGTTGAACACTGCGGCCGGCGCGCTAAGCTTCGCGGACATCCACATCGGCGCTTCCTATTGGCAGTGGGTCTGAAAGACGGGGTGCCTCAGTGGAAGTTCGCTCAAATTTTGCACGATTGGCGTTCCAGTATGAAGGTTGATGCAGACCGCGTTCTTTTCCCTCATATGCGTACGCCGATTGATTTTGTTTCTGTATAGAGCTCTATAGCACTCCATCCCATTTCCCGTCCCCACCCGGACTGCTTAAAGCCGCCAAACGGTAGCGCGGGATCCACAACATGGTGGGTGTTAATGCCGATAATTCCAGCCCTTAGTCCCTTTGCGGCGAGATGGGCACGCGAAATATCCCGAGTGAACACGCTGGCAGCCAGCCCATAAACTGAGTCATTCGCCTGCGCGATTACTCCGTCTACATCGCTCCCATCAAAACGGCTCGCAGTCAGAACAGGCCCAAAAATCTCTTCGCGCACCACGGACATCGCCGCCGTGGTGTCGACCAGGATGGTTGGCTCGATGAAGTAGCCTGCCTCGCCTACCCGGCTGCCACCTGTGAGCAGTGTAGCGCCCTCACGCAGACCTGCCATAACGTAGCCATGTACCTTGTCGACCTGCTCGGAGGATACTAGCGGCCCGATCTGCGAGGAGGGGTCAAGCCCTGGACCGATGCGCAGACCGCGCGCATGAACAACTAGCCTTTCGTACATCTCATCGGCCACGCGATGATCCACGTAAAGTCGGGTGCCGGCCGTGCAGGTCTGTCCCATATTATAAAAAATTCCTGATGCTACTGCCTCGGCGGCAGCTTCGATATCAGCATCAGCAAAAACGATCATAGGCGACTTGCCGCCCAGTTCGAGGGACACTTTCTTCAGATTGCCACCCGCGGCAACCAGAATTTTGCGCCCTACTTCCGTCGACCCCGTGAAGGCGATTTTATCGACATCTGGGTGGGCTGCTAGCGCAGCGCCCGCCGTTTCGCCAAACCCTGTCACCACATTGACAACACCGGCGGGAAAGCCGGCCTCCTCAACCAGTTCCGCAAGCCGCAGCGCAGTCAGCGGCGTTTGCTCAGCTGGTTTCAGGACGACCGTGCAGCCTGCTGCAAGTGCAGGCGCAAGTTTCCACACCGCCATCATGAACGAGAAATTCCATGGCACGATTTGGCCGCACACGCCGATCGGCTCACGCAAGGTATAAGCGTGGAATGACTGCGGTGAGGACAACGCGATCGTCTGGCCGGTGATCTTTGTGCTCCAGCCCGCCATATATCGCAGCAGATCGTATGCGTTTGCCACATCGCCCCAACGTGCGTCCTTAACAGGTTTGCCATTATCGAGTGCTTCGATCTGGGCAATCTCGTCGGCGTTCGCTTCGACGAGATCCCCCAATCGCCAGACCAGCTTAGCGCGATCTGCGGGCGTGACCCTGCTCCACTCTCCCTCGAATGCGCTGCGCGCGGCACGTACAGCAGCGTCGACATCAGCGCCGCCACCTGCAGGAACGCGCGCAATCTCCACACCATAAGCCGGATCGAGCACAGGCAAAGTGGCGCCGCCGATCGCCTCGCTCCAACGACCGCCTATAAGCAGCCGCTTGGGACGATCAAGAAATGCGCGCGCAGCCACTCCCAGCCGGGCCAGCGATGGCGATTCCATAGTTGTCGGGGTTCCCATCAGCATACTCCTGCAAAATGCTTCATTGTAGCAGTGGGCATATCGTCGAGAGGCGCGCGCCTTGCCCAATGACTAACCCCGACGCTCGCTCCAAATCTCATCTGACCAATTGCCGGCTTGATGATCTGCAAATGTCGCGGGGTTTGGAAAAAGTGTTCATAGGCCCGGTGCTGTGCAAGCGGTGAAATAGAAAGTACCATAGCCATTTTGCACCAATGTTCGGACGACTTGATCGGTCTTCGCGCGCTGTCGAGCAGGTCACCCTCACAAATGTCTGACAAGCTGTTGGGATGAGCCTCGCTATCGCGCACGTGAATGAAAACGGGAAAAATCCGCACTGTACGTCCTGCGCGGGTGAGCAGTGTGCTACCCACTCGCAACTGCTGTACAGACGAGCTTCATGTTGAGATACTCGTCCATCCCATAGCGTGATCCCTCGCGGCCTAATCCGGACTCCTTGATGCCGCCAAAAGGCGCGACTTCGGTCGAGATGAGCCCGGTATTCAGACCGACCATCCCATATTCCAGGGCCTCGCTGACGCGGTGGCTTCGGGAGAGGTCGGACGTATAGAGATAGGCAGCGAGCCCCGCCCTCGTATCATTGGCAAGGGCAACGGCCTGCGCTTCCGTTTCAAAGCGCACGACACCGGCGACGGGACCAAAAGTCTCCTCTTTGCACAGCAGGGCTGATGCTGGCACGTCGGCAATGAGCGTGGGCTGGAAGAAAAGCCCATCCCCGCTAACCTCGCCCCCGATCAGCAATTTGCCGCCCTGTGCAACGGCATCTGCCACATGGGCCTGAGCCTTCGTGATCGCCGCAGCGTTGATGAGCGGCCCCACCTCAACGCCGGCCTCCAGCCCGTTTCCAACACGCAGACTTGCGACACGCTCCGCAAGCCGGGCCACAAAACGGTCGTAAATGCCGCTCTGTACAAGGAAACGGTTCGCGCAAACGCAGGTCTGCCCAGCATTGCGGAATTTGGAGGCGATTGCGCCATCAACCGCGGCCTCCACATCAGCATCGTTAAACACCAGAAACGGCGCGTTGCCACCCAGTTCGAGGGATACGCGCTTGACGGTCTCCATGCAGCGCGCCGCGAGCATCTTGCCGACCGCCGTCGAGCCGGTGAAGCTCATCTTGGCGACGGCCGGGTGGGAGACCAGCACATCTCCAATGTCCTTCGGCGCGCCAGTCACCACATTCAAGACGCCTGCGGGAACGCCTGCCTCTTCTGCAAGCACAGCAAGCGCCAGTGCGGAAAAGGGCGTGAGCTCCGATGGCTTAACGATGATCGTGCAGCCAGCCGCAATGGCGGGACCGGCCTTACGGGTAATCATGGCGAGAGGAAAATTCCACGGTGTGATGGCTGCTACGACGCCCACCGGCTCACGCGATACCGTGAGCCGCTTGTCCGCAGCCTGGCCGGGTATCACGTCTCCGTAACTGCGGCGGGCCTCCTCGGCGAACCATGTTAAAAAGGATGCGGCGTAGCCGACCTCACCACGTGCCTCTGCCAGTGGTTTGCCTTGCTCGATCGTCATGATGCGCGCCAGATCATCGCGATGCTCGAGCATGAGTTCGCCCCACCTGCGCAGGACACTCCCGCGCTCACCTGCTGGTGTTGAACGCCAGGCCGGTTGAGCCGTCTGCGCAGCCTCGACGGCAGCCTGGACATCTGCTGCGGAAAGGCTGGGCACTACACCGATCAGCTCCCCGGTCGCCGGGTTCGTGACTGTGATGCTGTTCGGCGCGCTGATCCAGCTGCCGCCCACATAGGCCTGTTGCCGCAAAAGGTCAGGGCGCGATAAGGTCATCATGTTCATGCCGCTGCCGAAAGCGCGGTCTCGATTGCGTCGAGCCCTTCGTCAACAATGTCGTCCGAAGCAGTCAGAGGCACGAGAATGCGAACCGTTTCGCCAATGGCGCCACAACTGAGCAGCACCAAGCCTGCTTCCAGTGCGCGCGAGCAAACAAGCTTTGCACCATTGACGCGCGGCGCCTCACTGGCGGGATCGATGATGTCAAATCCGATCATGCCGCCAAGTCCACGCGGTTCGGAAATGCTCTCAAGGTCGTTCCTGGCCCGCCATCCTTCGATACGTGTGCGCACTCTGGCCCCAATTGCTGCAGACCGGGCAAGCAGCTGCTCATCTTCGATGATGTCCAAAACGGCCAAAGCAGCGGCGCAACCAATCGGAGAACCGCCATAAGTGCCGCCCAACCCACCGGGCTCGACAAGGTCCATCAGCGATGCACGCCCAATGACGCCCGAGAGCGGGAAACCACCCGCCAATGATTTGGCGACGGCAACAAGATCCGGTTCCACACCGCTATGTTCGATAGCGAACATCTTGCCCGTCCGTGCAAAGCCGGTCTGCACCTCATCTGCGATCAGCAAGATGCCATGCTTGTCGCAAATCGCCCGCAACGCGCGCAGGAACTCTGCGGGCGCTACGTTAAACCCGCCTTCCCCTTGCACGGGCTCGACAATGATTGCCGCAACGCCCGCTGGGTGGACGTCTGCCATGAAGAGAAAGTCGAGCGCTTTGAGGCTGTCAGCGACCGAAACCGACTGAGATTCGTTCGGGAAAGGGACATGAAACACGTCGGGCAACGAGGGGCCGAACTGCCATTTGTAGGGGCTCACCTTACCAGTCATTGCGCTGGCGAGCGCGCTGCGTCCGTGAAAACCGCCGGTAAAGGATATGATGCCGCTTCGACCGGTCGCCGCGCGCGCGATCTTTACGGCATTTTCGGTCGCCTCGGCGCCTGTGGTGAACAGGATCGTCTTGGCAGCAGCTTCAAACGGCGCGAGCATGTTCAGCCGCTCGGCCAACTCAATATAGGTCTCATAGCCCATCACTTGGAACGAGGTATGGGAGAAACGTTGGAGCTGGCCGGACACCGCCTCTATCACGCGAGGATGGAGGTGGCCGACATTTAGAACCGCTATACCGCCCGCGAAATCTACATAGCGCCTGCCATCGACGTCCCAGATCTCAGCATTGGCGGCCCGATCCGCAAAAACCGGCGTGGCGCTAGCGATGCCTCGTGGGACAGCGTTTCGGCGTCGTGCGAGGAGATCGAGATTGGACAGCATATTTATCTTTCACGAGAAGTTCGCTGACGAGAGCGGTGTGGCACTGGTTGCCTAATTCTTATCGCGTTATCGCTGAACCCAGCCATGTCTTCTTGTCACCTTCTGGTGTTAAGTTGACGTTTGACAAGAAACATTCTGCTCTGGTTGAGATGGTAGACATTGACGCGCTTCGATGCAGAGAAAGCAAACCTAGAAAGATTTTCTGAAAAATATCGAATAAAGCTCTCGGGTGCTACGCGTGCCAAGTTTTCGGTTGATCCGCTTACGATACACTTTCACGGTCTCGTGACTGATACCCAGCTCACGGCCAATCATTTTATTGGAGTAGCCCCGCAACAATTGCCCGGTCACTTCAATCTCCCGGCCAGCCAGGCCGTGCGCCTTGCACATGCTTTGCAAATTTTCCGTAGAATTGGGAGAAATCGTCGAAAGCCCGGACCAGTGCTTGTACATCAATTCCCGAACGGTTGGGAACAGCGCCTTGAGGTCCTTCATTCTCCCGCGCGAACGGCCTTCTGTATCCTCGGCCCGAATCCCAAGCATGGCGACCACGCTGATCTGCTTACTCAAACGAACGAATATCCCGCACTCATCCAACAAGCCTGTCGACTTGTAATAGGTCAGGTAATATTCGCTCTTTCGAAATCCGTCAGGCACGCATTCGGAAAAGCGGTATACGCCATCTGCAATTTCAGAGATCGCCATATTATACCAAGGGTCAAGCAGATAACTGCTGTCAAAATATGGCTGCAGCGTTGTTTCTTCTTGCGCCGGGGAGAGGTTGCTAAACAGTCGCACGGGCCGCGTATTGTCCGAGAATGCGGCAAAGACGGTCGAATAATAGCCCCCCGCCTCTTCTAGCAAAGCCGCGAGCGCCGTCGCAAAATCGTTGGATCCGACACGGGAGATTGCGGCGCCGACCTGCTCAAACACTCTTACGAGATAGGGATCGGGATCATCGCCCCTGCGCTTTCTGACCACAACTGGATGCACCGGACCTTCAATCATCGCCTTGTCATCGTCCTCCAGCGCACGGTGCGGCTCTTGCTTGGGTCCGTTAGAACATGGCGATGTGGCCGCGTCATCCATGCTCTGACTGCTCGCCTGGTGCCTTACGCGCGAAGACTATAACACCGCCTATTGCAAGCCAAGCCAATCCGATGAGGAGCGCCATTGGCGACAGGCTGAACCAGAGCCAGGCTGTCAGGGCGAGCCCTGCGAGCGGGCAAACAGCGTAGCGCAGGATCGAAGAAACCGATCCTGTGCGCAGCTTGGCACGAAACAAGACCACCACTGCGAGATTGACGATCGAGAAGGCAAACAGCGCTCCGAAGCTGATCAATGAGGCAAGACCATCGAGTGTTGCGAACATCATCGCGAGCGAAATCGTAGCGACTGTGTAGATCGCGTAAGTTGGCGTGCGGAAACGTAGATCGAGATGGCCAAACCAGCGGGCAGGCAATTGCCGTGCGCGCCCCATTGCAAACAAAATGCGCGCGACGCTGGCCTGGGATGCAACGGCAGAGGCAATGCACCCTGAAAGATAGGCTGCAATGAACAGCGCGGACATGACCGGACCTAAGGGCGCCATCACTTCCAGTCCTGCGCTGTCACTTGATTGCATGGTCCGCCAGTCGCCAATGACCAGTGCCCCAGCGTATGACAAGAGCATGAAGAGCGCACCACCGATGATCGTGGTCAACATAATCGCGCGCGGCACCGTCCGTTCAGGATCGCGCGCTTCCTCCGAGAGTGTGGAGACCGCGTCGAAACCCAGAAATGAGAGACATAGGATTGCCGCGCCCGCAAAGAGGGGCGCCCATTCTGCACCCGGCGTATAGAATGGTGACAAGGTTGGCGTCGTTTCAGGACGCAGAAACACGGCCCCGACGAAGATCGCTGCAAACACAAGTTGCACAATCACCAGCAGGAAGCTGGCTTTGCGCACCATGTCGACGCCGATGACGTTGAGCGCCGTCACAAGAATGATGCTCGCGATGATGAAGATCGGCGCCGGTACGTCCGGAAAATGGGCGTTCAGGTAAATTCCGATGATAAGATAGTTGATAGCAGGCAGGAGCATATAATCCAGCAGCAGCGTCCAGCCGGTCAGGAAGCCCACTTTGCGGCCAAACGCCGCCTGCGCATAGGCAAAAGCAGACCCGGCCGAGGGGATCGCACGCACCAATGTGGCATAGCTTAGCGCCGTAAACAGCATTGCCGCCGTGGTGACGGCATAGGCGAGCGGCAGGTGACCCATCGTGATGGACGTCACCACACCGAACGTAGTGAAAACCGTCAAAGGCACAAGATAGGCGAGGCCAAACATGACTAGGGACGGCGTGCCAAGCACGCGCCTCATCGCGTTCTTACCGCTTGGCGAGCTCTGTGACAGGTCGGCGGAATTGCTCGCGTTCATTAAAGCCTGGATCCTGTCTGTCGGGAAGCGCGAAAGCGAGGGGCTGGCACTTGCGCTACCAACCCCTTGCCCAGATCAGTAGCGATAGGCCGCTGTCAGACCAATGGTGCGGGGACGCAACGTGGCAGCCGTGTAAACGACCTCGTTGAACTGTTCGGTCAAACCGAATAGCGGAGCGGCATTAGTGAGGTTGTCAGCAAAGACTGACACATCAAGACCACCAAATTCAGCACCAATCCTTAAATTCACCGTGGTGTAGGCTTCCTGGGGCAGGATGAACTGGTCAAATTGAGGCGAAGCCGAGTCTGTTTCCCCATAGCGATTGGCCTGCGTCATGTGCGCAACATCGGCTCGTGCATAGAAGCGATCATACTTGACCTGGCTATAGGCAGACAGCCGCCAGGGGCTATTATTGTTAATTGGCGAGCCAGCGCCACCGAGCGGACGCCCGGACGGCGTTTGCACGACAGCATCGTAGGTCGCTTTGTTGTATCCCACGGTACCGCCAATCTTAATATTCTCGACTGGCTCAATATCGACGGAAAGATCGATGCCCTTTGAGGTTGCATCACCCAAATTGTCGACGAAGCTATAGAGGCATGTCGGCAGATTTATGCTGTTTTGAATGTTGGACCATTTGATATAATAGCCACTGACATCGACATTGACCTTCCCACCGAACAGCCGGTTCTTTGAGCCGATCTCATAACTCCAGACAGAATCAGAACCGAAGACGTCCGGCTGGGCTGGATTGCCACTGCCATCCAGATAACCGACTTCGGCAAGGTCCGGTCCACAGAAGCGAGCAGGAACGCGCGCATTCACACCTGCAGGGCGAAAACCCTTGGCGACAGTGCTGTAAAAGAGATGATCCGGAGTAGCCTGCCAGGAAATGCCGACCTTGGGCGTGACCGACGTTTCGGCATTTTTGAACCCAGTGGTATCGATATACACTGGCGCGAATACACCACTGCCCAACACGCAGGTCTCGCCTGCCGGGCAGGGCGCGCCATAAGGCGCATTGTCATTGTTCAGCGGACCACGGAAGATGGCATCAAGCGTCAGCTCGTTACGGGCTATGCGAACACCTGCGATGAGTGTAAGATTCTCGATGATTTCATAGTCGACCTGCGCAAAAGCTGCATATTGAACCTCGGTTAGTTCGCGGAATTCATCGTACGAACTGTTTATGGGACCCTGAAGTGGCACACCAAGCGCATTTTCGACGGCCGAAGCACCCGGACCAAAAGGCGAACCCCCTGCGGACGCGAACCCGAACAGTGGTGAAAGAACCGGCAGCTTGGCAACGAAATTATTGCCAATATTCTGCGTGGAGACCTGTTTGTTATTCGAATAGAAGCCGCCGATCACCCAGTTGAATCGCGATGTGGTGTCGGTCGACTGCAGGCGTACTTCCTGAACGAAATTCTTCTGTGTCCCGCCATAACGGGACATGGACTTTCGACCTTCCTGAACAAAAAAGTCGAAATCAAACTGGAACGCGTCGACATTACTAAAGTCCAGCCAGTTTTCGCTTTTACGGTCGAAGAAGCTGGTATTACTGATAAGCTCCACCTTATCGCCAATCTCAACATTTGCGCCCAATGCATAGATCGTGAAGCGGTCTTCAGCCCTCTCTTTGTCGGGAATTTCGACCTGCGTCAGCGATGGATCGGTTGCAGCGGAGCCTTGAAAGTTGGCACGCCGCGCAAAATCATTATTATCGATGTCGGAAGCGGCGATCCAGAAGCGGCCAAAGCCGTCATCCCGCCGCGTTCTCTGGTAGCTGACTGAAGGAGAGAGCCTCAGCCAATCGTTCGGACGAAACTCAAGCGCAAGACGTGCCGTCAGTGCATTTGAGCTGTTGACGTCCTTCTCAACGACTTGGGTTGTCTGGTAGTCAACCAGATTGTTGTACGGAAAAATTGGCGTGGGATTGCCCGCAGCCGGAGCAACCGTACCGCGTACGGAGTCTACGTATCCGCCGTCCTTGCGGTGATAAACATGGGCGCGAAAGCCGAGCACATCGGTGATGATGGGGCCACCCAATGCTACGCCAGCTTCATAAGATTCAGCGCCTTTGTGCGTCGCGGAAACTTCGCCGCGCGCGTAAGCGGACCAGTCGTTCAGATCAGGCGCAGTCTGGATGAAGCGCACCGTGCCGCCTTCTGACCCGGAACCAAACAATGTTCCTTGCGGGCCGCGCAGCACTTCGATCCGCTCCAGATCGAAGATTTCGGGAAAAGCCGTGCCTGCGCCATAGCCGAGGTTACTAGCCTGGATAGGTGTGTCATCGATGTACACGCCGGTCGTACCGGCTCCCGCTGAAGACTGGATGCCACGAATGGAAATATTGTTCGCACCTGTCACCGAGCGGCTCAGCGCCAGACCAGGAGTGAGGGCAACAATATCATCAACCTGTTTTGCGCCGATAGTCTCTAGCGCTTCATTGCTAAAGGCCGCAACGCTAACCGGGATCCGGTCGATCGCCTCTGCGCGCCTTGTAGCCGTGATGATGATTGTGTCCTGATCGACCTGAGTAGCTCCCAGGGAATCCTGCGCAGCCGAAGGAACTGCTTGGAATGCTGCGAGCGATATTCCAGCGAGGAGTATGTATTTTATCATGGCTTGATGCCCCCAATGTTAATCGATGATCGACCCGAATTTTATTGTAGGAAAGGCGCAGCATTGGCCGATTGCGCAATTCCATGATCCCCCTTGACTTAGCTTCGTGGCAAGTAACCTTGCGGGGGTATTGCGATTATTGAGCAACGGCAGCAGACGTGAAACTGCATACCTGCCTTTGCCTGATCAAGCGGCAAGACCAGAGCGACCAAGCAATAAGGCCGAAACGGCCTCAATCGCCATGTGCAGCGTATCCACAATCTGGTCCGCCTGAGCGCGAGATATGATGAGTGGCGGAGACAGGATCACCACGTCGCCAACTGGCCGGACGATGACGCCCATCTCACGCGCCTTCAGAAACACATGATGAGCAGCGCCTAACTCCGGAGCGAAATTTCGCTTGCTGCTTCGGTCGGCCACGAGTTCGATCCCCGCCATCAACATGTCACCACGAACATCACCAATCAACTCGTGGCGCAGGAGTTCACGCAGTCTTTGCTGCAGGTATGGCCCAACATCATTGACATTATCGAAGATGTTCTCCCGCTCGATAATGTCGAAAGTCGCCATCGCGGCGGCGCAGGAGACAGGGTGACCGGTATAGGTGAACCCATGAGACAAGGTGCCTCCTGGCCCCTGCGGCTTGCTGATCACGTCATAGATCCGTTCCGAGAGGATTGCGGCTCCGAGCGGGCAGTAGCCAGATGATATGCCCTTTGCGCAGACGATAATGTCCGGCACATGGCCGAACCGGTCTTCTGATGCGAACCAGTGGCCGAGCCGTCCAAAGCCGGTCACCACTTCATCGGCAATATATAGAATATCATTTTCCGCACAGACTTGCGCCATCCGGCGATGGTAGCCGCTGGGCGCGATCAGCACCCCGCCAGCCCCCATGACGGGCTCAGCGATAAATGCCGCAACATTGTCCGCTCCCAGTTGAGCAATTCGGTTGCGAAATTCGTCGACCAAAAAGTCGCAATAGGCCTGCTCGTCCATGTCGGACGGCCGCCGATAGCAATTTGCCGCAGAGACATGTTGGACGAGATCCTGCGAGATCCGATCAAACCCATAATGAATGCCGTGAATGCCCGTCAGCGCCGCAGCAAAATAGGTCGAGCCATGATAGGCATTGTGGCGCGAGATGATCTTCTTCTTGCTCGGTCTGCCCAGCCGGTTGAAATAATAATGGGCCAGCCGCACCGCCGTATCGTTCGCTGTCGATCCGCCCGTCGTGTAGAAAACATGGTTCAGGTCGCCGGGCGCATGCGCAGCTATCCGCGCCGCCAGCAAGGCGGCGGGTGCATTGGTCGAATGACCAAAGGTGTTGAAATAGGCGAGGCGTGTCGCCTGATCGCCCATTGCCTTGGCAATCTCCTGGCGACCATGGCCCAGATTGACGCACCACAGTCCGGCGATTGCATCAAGAAACTGCCGCCCTTCTTCATCGACGACGTGCATACCCTCGCCGGAGCCGATGACCTGGCTGCCTTCCTGCTGGAATGTTCTGAAGTCTGTATAGGGGTGGATGAAATGGTCTCTGTCCGCCACCCAGGCTTCGCTGTTCGATACGTCGGTCATCTAGCTCTCCGGGCTTGTTTGAGCGCCTTGTCGCCCGACGGATGAGAAACGCAAAGTCACCCTATCGGGTTAGCTAAGCGATTGCTGAAGATTGCTGGTTGAAAGCGCCATACCCTTTCTGGGTATCTTGAAACCTAGAGCTGCAGCCGGTTGGATAACCATTCGACGTTCGCCACCATGGCGCGTTGAATAGGATTTTGAGCTATGACAAAAGAAATGCTGCGGATTCAAGGCGGCCGCCTTTGGACCAGTCTCATGGACATGGCCAAGATAGGGGCAACCCCGCTCGGCGGCTGCAACCGACAAGCGCTCACAGACCTAGACAAGCAGGGGCGCGACCTTTTTGTCGACTGGGCGAAAGCCGCCGGATGCGCGATCCAAATTGACGAAATGGGAAACATCTTTGCGCGTAAAGAAGGCACGGACCCAGCCGCCGACCCAGTTTTGATGGGCAGCCATCTCGACACCCAGGCGACCGGCGGCAAATTCGACGGCGTCTATGGCGTGCTGGCTGGCCTTGAGGTCTTACGGACATTGAATGATTGCGGCCACCGGACGGTGCGACCGCTCGAGGTGGCCGTGTGGACCAATGAGGAAGGCTGCCGGTTCGCGCCTGCCATGCTCGGCTCTGGCGTGATGAGCGGCACCTATTCGCTGGAAGAGGCATATGCCTCGACCGACAAGGATGGCATCCGCTTGGAAGACGAGCTGGACCGGATCGGCTACAAGGGGGCACTGGAGGCGAAGGTCAGGCCCTATGCCGCCATGGTCGAGGCCCATATCGAACAGGGACCGATCCTTGAAGCTGAGGATATCGTAATTGGCGCGGTAACCGGCATTCAAGGCGCATTCTGGTTTGACCTCATCATCACAGGCCAATCGGCTCATGCAGGGCCAACGCCGATGGAGATGCGCAGAGACCCCTGGCGTGCCGCGATCCCGATCCTGCGCGATATTCTGGCGCTGGCTGATGCGAATGCGCCATGGGGCCGGGCCACCATCGGCGATGTATCGGCGTCTCCAGGTGCGCGTAATACGGTCCCGGAGAGCCTGACCCTGACCATCGACATCCGCCACCCGGATAGAGACGTGCTCGCTGGAATGGTTGAAGAGATGCGTCAGATCATCGATGCCGGTTGCGCAGCGGCCGATGTGCGCGGAGACCTGTCGCAAGTCTGGCATATGCCTCCAACAAACTTTGCGCCGCATCTGGTCGACGCCATAGAAGACGCAGCCCGGTCCCTTGGCTTCCGGAATATGCGGATCGTCAGCGGTGCAGGTCATGACAGTCTGCACACAGCCCAGTTTGCGCCAACCGCCATGATCTTTGTGCCGTGCGCCAAGGGCCTTAGCCATAATGAGCTGGAAGCAGCCAGCATGGAGCATCTTGCAGCTGGCGCTGACGTTCTGCTGAAGGCGGTGCTGCAAGTCGCAGATTTGCCGGGCTGACCAGCATGGGCCCAGGCATCTAAAGTTCGAAGCGGCGCAAATTTAATCCGGGCCTTGTCAGACAAGGCCCGGATTCATCATCAGTCGCGGTTAAACACCTGATTTCCAGCAAAATATGTCGACTTGATACCCATATCGAACACCTTGGGATCAACCGGCTCTGCCACGGTGCCGCCCAAGATCACGAAATCGGCCCATTTCCCAATGCTGATCGATCCAATCTCCTTACCCCAGCTCGTCGTCAGGGCCGGAGCAAGCGTGTAAGCGTGTAAAGCCTGCGCAAAGGTCACGGCCTGCTCCGAATGCCAAGGACGGGTACCGTTGGCCCCCTGGCGATTGGTCCGAAACATTGCATCGCCAATCTGTTTTAACGGATCCAGATGGACAGATGTGGTGCCATCCGCGCCGAACATGACTCGGGCGCCGCTTTGCAGCAGGTCCTGCCACGTATAGGCGCGGCTCTCCCTTGCTGGCTCAATCCGCTCCTCGATATAGGCCACCGCCTTGGTCATATGATTAGGTGTCATTGACGCCACGACGTTCAGCTTTGCAAAACGGGGCAAATCCTGCTTGCTCAGTAACTCGACATGCTCAATCCGCATCGGCAGAAGCGACCGATTCGCATCCTTTGCAGATTCATACGCATCCAGCGATGCACGCACGGCGCCATCTCCGATTGAATGGATTGCGATCTGCATCCCTTCACTCGAAAGCGCACGGACCGTGTTTGCCAGTTCCTTAGGCTCCACGAACCACTGCCCCGTCGAACTCGCCCGATCCCGATATGGTTCAAGCAGCACTGCAGTGTGAACAGAAAGCACCCCGTCGTTGATGAGCTTCACAAAGCCCAGATCGAATAATGGGCCGACCTTCTTCTGAAGGCCCGTGGCGTTAACCAGGGAGCGCACGCGGGCCTGCTCGGCTTTCAGATTGGCAACCCGCTCCGCCATCGTTGCATTGCCACGCCGCATAAGATCATTGGCAGGATCGAACCCGCCAAAAAACCCGTGCCACATCCGCATCGTCAGCTTGCCCTGCTGGAGCACATGCAGCCAATCATCGTAGGAGGTCATGTTGTGCATGCCGGTGATACCTAGACTATTGGCATAATTTATCGCCTTGGGCAGGGACGCGAAGCGCTCTGCATCAGTCGGCTTGGGAACCAGCCCGCGGACCAGATCCATTGCACCTTCTTTCAAAATGCCCGTGGGCTCACCGGTGACGGGATCAAGTTCGATAACACCGCCTGGAGGCACAGGACTTTTGGCTGTCACCTTCGCCATCTTTAGTACAACCGAGTTCACCCAGACGAAGTGACTGTCGATATGTGTGAGCATGACTGGACGGTCGCCGACGATTTCATCGAGAAATTGGCGGGTCGGGAGCTTGTCATCGATCATGGTATGATCCCAGCTACCGCCAATCAGCCAAGCCCCCTCAGGCAAGCGCTGATGTTCTGCCCGAATCAGATCAGCCCACTCCTTGCGTGACTTCACGTACAGATTGAGTTGACTGCTATCGCCGCTGAAATGCGCGTGCGCATCGATGAAGCCGGGCGTGACCGTTCGGCCATTGGCATCCACGATTTTCGTTGTCGCATCGGCAAGGGCGCGAATTTCTTTGTTGGTTCCGATGGCCACAAACTTGCCATCCTCAACAGCAAAGGCTTCTGCACGGGGATATTCCGCATCCACCGTGTAAACATCGCCATTCACTATCACAAGGTCCGGCGCAGCAGTCGCCGACACTGTGAACATCGTGGTGGCCAGCGCCGCTGCCTTGAGGAATAAAAAGCGCTTTAATCGTCCGCCCTCTCGCTGATGTCCGTTCATCGGGTAGCTCCTTTTCCTAATTCGTTTTTTCAAGAATGCGTTTCGCCTTGGAGCCAAAAGCTTGAAGCCCTTTTCGGCGGGGCTTTCTGACCGGCAGGCCAGGCTTTTTTGACTGAGTTTTCAGAAGTAGCTCGCCATTGGGCGCGTTTGTGCGAAGCTCAGAAAGCAGCCTGTCGCTGCTCGCCGCAGGAAGGCCGATTAATCTCCTGAAGCGCTTGACCACCAGGTCCCGCTGATCGCGCGCGTTGCGTTGGTTCCGCAATGAACTTCGCCGCCATAAGCGTGATGGCTGAACCAGTCGTCGACGGACCAGGCCTTAATCCCGAGCTTGGCGTAAGCGGCTGTCGCTGCTGCCCCCAATACGTCCCTGCCGTTTTCCTTCGGTCCCCACTGATCAGGCATGATATAATTGCGCCGGTTGACAAGCAGGCCATTCACCGCTGCCGGATAATAGCCAATCAATTTGCCAGGGCCGTAAACAATGCGCTCGCGAGGCCAGTCCAGATCGCTTGGCAACGAGAATGGCTTGGCCTTTTCTGAAGCATCCTTCGGCGCATCTTCCACAAATTCGGCGGTATGGAACAAGCCAGGCACTCGCACGATCTCGGCGTCGGCAACCCCTATCTCAGCCTTCAGAATATCGAGATTCAACTCTATCCGGCGGCGTGCCATTTCATTCTTCCGCATGAGACTTTCGTCAGCGAGAAGTTCGTCGATCGTCAATTCAGGCGCACCTTCTCGCGAAAAGGCTTTTGAACGCCCGAGCCCGCGCTTTTGCATATCTCGAAGGATGTTGAGGGCTAAAGGCACGTCCTTGACAGCGATCACCCATCCTCGCGCATTATCGGCTGGCAGAAACTGCACGAACTCATCAACATGGGCGATTGCAAGCCAGGACGTATCCAGCACAATGGGATGCTGGACATCTTGAGCCTTGAAGAATTTTACAAAGTCCGTGTGCGGAGCGAGGCCGTCCCCAGCATCGCCATAAATGACACGACCGACCGGATAGCTTCGCCCCTGAAACTCATAGGGCGGGATGGTCTCAAGATTTCCGAAGGAGTCCGCCTGATGATAATCGTCGCCACCCGTTTGGACGACACCCATTCCGGGGCCACGCAGACCAAATAAGGCACGGCCTGCTGACCGGCCCGGCTGTGGGGATCGAATGGCTATGCGTATCGACGTCATGCCACCGCCTGCGGCTGGCATGCTCACATAGCCAAACTCGACAAAGTCTTGCGCCCAGTTATCGAACGTATCGACAGTTTCGACCGGCTCTTGAAATCCAATGCGGCTTAGCATGGCAGACAAGTCTGCCATGAACTGTTGATGCCCTTTCGCTCGACCGCTCTTGGGCGCGTAAATGGTTACGGCATCTTGCGTATGATTATGCAGGATGACGGGCGCGACCCGCATCGCCACACGATCCTGGCGCACAGCCCCCGCATCATTCACTGCGAACTCAAGCGTCACGCGCCCGTCCCACACGGACGCATCGCGCACAATATCGCGCGAATCCACGCCCAGCGTTACGCCAGCGCGGAGTTCTGCCGCAGAGAGGCGGTCAGTCGAGGAGAGAAAGTGCCAGCTCTTGCCGCGCAGAACGAAGACCCGGATCTTATCCTTGCCTGCCCCTGATACCGTCACCTGCCCAAAGGCTGATGAAGACACGTTCGAAAGTGGGGAGGTTCGCACGGGTGCAAAATATTGTGGTGCGCGCGCGACATTGCCTTGCGCGTCGTTACAGGCCTCCAGAGCAGCATCGCTGTGGTTCTTGTCCAGATAGCTGGGGCAACGCTTTGCACTGTCGCCAATGTTCGGCAGTATTATAGCGCCCCGTTCGGTCGTCCATTGTTCGCGACCAGCGCGGTCCGCGTTGTCGACCTTCCCATCGCGGTTCGTGTCTGCCAGAATTTCAGGCGTTACAATAGCGGCCTGCGCCACCGCCGGTGCGCCCGCGGCAAGCGCAATGAGCACCGCGCCAGATTTCAGCAATCCAGCGCCAATCGCCCTTGAGAACTTCTGTATCAACACGCACCTCACCCGTTAGACCTTCTAGCACGCACTACACGTCAGGAATGATCATCCGTCGAGTCACCCGCGTGGGTTATCCTGCCATTTCAAAAATCGTTGCAGAACAATGGTTGAGCTCAGACAACCCAAATTCAAATGCTAAGGAGCGCAGCGCATTTTACCGCTCGACGAAAGCATATTTGAGTACAACGTGCGATAGGTGCTTCTCCACCGACGTTCGGAACGCTAGTTGTTCCGCGGCAGTTTGATCATTTTTGTAGACCCGCTTCACGGGCGGCTGATGTCTCAGGCGCAAACCTGCCGAGAATCTTAGGTAACGAGCAACGGAATTCCGCGGGAACCGATTATCCAAACCAAACTGATAGTTTCGGCTCAACGGTGCTGAACGCGAGCTCGCCGACGCAAACCTAACCGCTCCATCAAGCTTGCTAAATTAACGCTTTCTAGGGATCTCAGCGCTAGGTTTCGCCCATGCGCTTGGCGACCATCACCAATTGGGCTTACGGGCTGACCGTCTTCCTGGCGCTGGCGGCGGGTACAACGACGCTACTGGCTTCGAAGGCTCAGGATGAAGAGCGGGCGGCCGTCGAGCAACGCTATCGTCTCGACCAGGCTACGTCGAAGATTGCCACCGAGGTGACGGCGCTCAGCGACCAGGCCCGTGAATATGTCATCACCGGCGATCCGATTCATTTGGTCATTTATCGCCGCGAGGCGGCGGCGTTGCGTTCGATCGAGGAGCGTGTTCGCAGCATCAAAAACGTTGGCGCAGGCACCGAAGAATTAAGCGCGCTCACCGATGCGATGAGTTGGGCAGACACTCTGCAAGGCGAACAAAAGCGAGCCATTGCTGCGCATGAACGTGGTGATGATGACGAGGCACGACGCATCTTATTTGGTGCGTCATATGACCGCGAGCTAGATCGGGTCGCGAGCGATATCGAACGGTTCCAGTACCGACTTGATCAGCGCACCGACGCCGAGATCGCGGCCGCGACTAATGTCGCGCGCGTTTGGAAAATCGTTTCAGAAGTCGTGCTCGTGGTGACGGCTCTTCTCGTTTTGTGGGTGCTGTTCTTCCTGATCAAGCAGCGCGTATTGCGTCCGGTTGTGCGTTTGAGCGACGTGATCAATCGACTGGCCGCCCAGGATTATGGTGTCGAGCCGCCCCAAATCGATCAGATCGACGAAATTGGCGATATGGCACAGGCAATCAGGATTTTTCGCGAAAACGGCCTGGAGCGGCAGCGGCTTGAGGCGGAGCGGAGCGCAGATCTGACCATGCGTGCTCTGTTGTCGAGAATGACACAACGCATGCAGGGTTGCGAAACCGTTGTCGCGCTTGAGCGCGTCATCGAAAGCTTCCTTCCCGAGATTTTTCCTGACATTGCTGGTCGTCTCTATCTGCTCCACCAGCATGGTACCATGCTGGTGGAGACTTGCTCTTGGCTTGGACCGGCTCATTCCGGGCCCCAGTTCCCGCTTTTGGCGTGTTGGGCGATGCAACGGGGTGATTTGCACCGCCCACGAGGTCGCGTAATCGACGTCCCTTGTGCACATCTTGACGGTGCAGCTGGTACGCTTGACTCAATCTGTCTGCCGCTTATTGCCCAACGCACGACGCTTGGCTTATTGTATCTCGAGCCTCATCAGGAAAGTTCAGGTCAATCGGCGGTCCCGGAAACTTACCTCGAAATGCTCGCTGAAAATATCAGTTTGGCACTGGGAAATCTGCGCCTGCGCGATGCCTTGCGCGAGATGGCAATGGGTGATGCGCTGACTGGGTTAGCGAATCGGCGTCATCTGGACACGGTACTCGAGCTTCGGTTGGAAGAAGCGCAGCGCCTGGACCAGTCGATCAGCTGTTTGATGGTCGACGTTGATCATTTCAAACGGTTCAACGATCAGTTTGGTCATGAAGCGGGCGATGAAGTGTTGCGTGCGATGGGGCAGGTACTGAGCCATTCGATGCGCGAAAGCGGTGTAGCCTTCCGCTACGGCGGTGAGGAATTCCTTCTGTTGATGCCACAGCTTGACCCCGAACAGGCGGTTCGCCGTGCGGAGCAGATCCAGGCCGAAGTTCGGGCGATCCGCGTACA
>CBIHKY010000020.1:0-40846 GCA_966205705.1 uncultured Alphaproteobacteria bacterium | reverse complement strand
TAATTCCCCTTTCAGAGTGGTCGTGTAAAATGCTGCGAGGCTCATCTACTAGCCATCTGAGAGAGTTTCAAGGGCGTTTTAGCCACATGTTGCTCAAATACCTCACTCTTTACTGTTTGTCGTCAACAAGATGAAAATCGAACATTTGTTGACCCCAACTATGGAACCCAATGGCCACAAAAGCTTTATCAGGGGTTGGTCACGCAATCAGACCATGGTTTCGCAGTGCAGCGAGAACCAAATTGAGGCCTGAGCGGGCCTCGACGTCCTGAACTGACCCTCCACTGACATCGGGAATCGCCTCTCCCCGCGCACCAATAACGCGTTGGTCTTCCACATAATAGCCATCCGCCCGTGCCGATTCGCGCACCCAGTTCAATCCATCGAACCGCACCATCTGGCCATACGCCCCGTGCCAGGCCCGCATTCCGGCGCGCGGCGCAAGAAACCGCCATCCCGCCTGCGTCCATCCCGCAATCTGCCCGTCCCGATCGAGCCAGTCGCCGCTTCCGCCCGCCGCTACGATCCAGCACAGCCCAAGGCCCGGCGATGCGGGCGGCGCGGAAAGATCATCCCGCTCCACCGCCATCGCAATTGCGAGGTCCATCATCGTCAGCGCTTCATTGTGCGTAAGCTCCTTTTGCGCCTGCCCGGCGGCAAGCAACGGAACGCCAAGCCGATCAGTCTGCGTCATAAAAGCCGTCCTTATTTTATAGTATAGATAGGTGAAACCATCATCTTTTAAGTCATCGGCAATATGAGTGGAGGGCTCAGCCCCCATGTTCCTCTTTGCCGGATCTCAATGTTCAGGGGATGAGCGCCCGCCGCCGCCAGATCATCGGCCAGCGCCTCTGCCACATAAGTCGTGAGCGGCACGGCACTCTCCCAGGCCCGCAGCACGCTGCCATCCGCAAGGATGGAAATCGCATAACCCTCACGCTCTTCGCCGAGCGGCACATCAGCCATATCCGCCCAGCCCCAGCCCAGCCGACTGCGCCGCACCCAGCTGATCGTGCGATCACCAGCTCCAGAACGCTCGATCCTGCCATGCACCGGCGATGGCGGCATCATCGCGCGTCCGTGGATCATATGCGTCACCTCCGCAGGCACCGCATCGCCGCTCCCAACCGCGCGCAACGTGAAGGTCGTGCCAACATCCGCTGGCGCCACGCTCAATGGCAACAGCCGCGCCGCATCGATCAAGGCAAAGCGCTCGCCCGCCCCATGCGCCGCACAGGCCCATTCCGTCCCCAGTCGTCCACGGATCAGCCGCGAGAGCCGATAGCGCCCCGCTCCAACCGGCTCGGCCTGCCCAAATTGCAGCAGTTCATCGCCAATCTGGCAGAGGTTCGCTCCATCGATCAGCAAGTCATCCGCCAGAGACACCAGCGCGTCGCCCGCATGATCCAGCACCACCTCCACACTGCTGCGCAAATCCATCCGCCACGCCGCGCCATCGGCCAACACCGTGTCGGCAATGCCCAGCACCGCCCGCGCCGCCGTCACCCCAAGCGCTTCGGCGCTCTCAAGCTCCGGTCGGTAACGGAACAAAGCCGCCCGCCGCCAGCCCGCATCCGCGCCCGTCGCCGCCGCATAGACCAGAGGCGCCACCGCAACCGATGCGCCGTCCCCCGGCAGCTCAATCAACGCCAGCGATGTCGCCCCCTGAACCCGGTCCGGCTGGCTCACCACCACACCCGATTCGCCCGATGCCCCCAACGCCCGCGTCCCCGCCTCGAATGCGCGCAGGCTCAGCCGCACCGCCATGTCGTCCCAGTCGCAAGCCTCGACCAACCAGCGCCCCGGCTCATCGCTCAGCGTCACCACATCGCCCACGGCCAGCTCCAGCGCCGCCCAGCCAGCACTTCGCCTGATCGTCGTGCGCCGCCGCAGCGCCGCGCGCATCTTGCGGTCCGCCAGCCGCCGCGCCTCATCCGCGCTCACCATCGCGGGCAGATCAATCTCCTCACTGCGCGCCCCCGGCCCCGGACGCCGCGCCGTCTGTACCCCAATCTGATAGTCCCGCGCCGCATCATGATGCCGCACGCTCAATTGCGCCGCCACCATCTCGATCGGCGCGCGCTGCTTCACGCTCGGCGCCTCCGCCTTGCCATCAATCGCATGGATCGCCCGCGCCGCATCCAGCCCAAAGCCGAGCTTGCCCGTGCGCACCGCGCGCAGCAGCCCGGTCTCAATCGTGCGGCTCGCCTTCTCCGCCCCGCTGGTCAGCAGGTCCAGCTCGTCCCGCAGCCCCGCAACCTCGCCGCGCACGCCGGAAAACATATCCTCATCCATCGGGATGCCGTTCCATCAAATCGCTCAACATGCCGCGCACCATCGGCGCCTCGGCTTCGCCATGCAGATCACGGATTGCCCCCAGCGCATCGGCCAGCTCATCGGGCGTTGCGCGCCAGAATTCATCGGGCCGCCAGCCAAGCAGCAGCCCCGCCTGCCCCGCCAGCCGCCGTGCACAGGCAGCAAAGCCAGTCATTCGCTCCCCGCCACCACCTGCCGCAGGATCATCCGCAGCGCAGGCATGGCCGCGCTAAGCCACCGGCGATCCACCATCGCCAATCTTCAGCAAAAACGCGCTGCCCTTTTCCACTGCCATTGCTTAATCCCTCCAAATGTCATGAGTTTCAGTGCAGCCGCGCCGCGCGCACCGCATAATCCAGGTTCGCCCGCCACTCGGAGCGGCTGCGCAAAATGCGAGATCGTTCAAAGCGCAGGCTGGTGATCCGCCAATCGTCCAGCGCCCCGTCCATCGCGCGCAGAACGACGTCGATCCGCTCGATCACCGCCGTCACCCGCGCCAGATCATCGCCCCGCACGGTGAGCATGATCGGCTGGCGCAAGCTCAAGCCATCCACGCCCCGCGCGCCCCAGCCGGTCACGCTGGTGTCGCCCAGCAGCACCCACGGCGCACTCGCCTTTACCGGCTCGCCATCACTCACCTGATTGACCAGCGCCATCAGGCCAGCATCCCCGCGCAACGCCGCCAGCATCGCCGCCCGAACGATCATCTCGCCACTCATGCGATCCGCACCCGCCGCCAGGGCCGCAGCAATGCCGTTACAGACGCAGGCAGATCGCCCTCCAGCCCCTCACGCCGCGCATGCAACTCACCCGCCATACGGATGATCGCATGCTGGATCGCATCCGGCACATCATCCGTCCCGCTCGCCATGCCAGCCGTGTAAGTCACCCGAACCCGCCCAGCCGATCCGGGCCTGATCACCCGCACCGATCCAGCACCATCCGCGCCGATATCCACCGCATAAGCCTCCACCGGCAGCGCAAACACAGCGCCATCCGCCGGCACACCCTCCAGCGCGCCAATCGCCTGCACCGGCTGCATCGCCAGCCTCTGCCAGCCGCTTCCCGCCCCGCGCATCTCGGTCACGCTCCGCGCAATCGGCATCTGCCCAAGGAAGCGCTCCGCCGCCTCACTCGCCGTGCGGATCAGGTCGCTCAAAACAGCATCCTCATCACCCAGCGAAATCCCCAGATAGCGCTTGAGATCATCCAGCGGCACCGCCAGCGGCCCGCCCTTTTCTATCGTCACAGTCATGCAAAAACCCCTGTCGCCCAGCCGCAAAATAAAGGCGCCATGCTGCAGGGGAGCGTTGCAGCATGGCGCCCAACCGATGATGCACTCCCCTGAACAGGGGGTAGCCGCACCGCCTGATCTTTCTAAGAGCAGCATCATCGCTTGGTTTTAATCAAAGGCCGCTCAGCAGACTGGAGCTGATGCCTGTGGGGTTGGGGTACTATAATGACTGTCTTGGATTTGAAGCGTCTCGCCATCCATGCCATTCTTGGCGCAGCGCCCATGGCGGCCTTTCTCGCCCCCACACCCGCCGTAGCCACAGTGATGTCGGCAACCTATACAACGACCTTGTCGACGGGCGTGGACTACACATCCTATTTCAGCAGCCCCGGCGTCACCAATCTCGCCGGGCAGGCCGTCAGCATCGAATTCACCTATGATACGAGCCTGGGGCTGGACACCTCGACATCTACCTTGCGCCAAAGGCGCGGCGGTTCGGACTTCAATGCCGGGCTGTTCATTCTCAGCACTACGGTCACGATCGGCGGAACATCGCTAGGGATCAATTCCCGCAACCAGCAAATCTGGAATGTGTCACCCTCATCCGGCCCTAACACGGCAGGGGCTTTCGGCTTTTCAACTGATGATCTTGTCTATCAGGTTGGCGGCATGGCGGGCGCATTGTCCTCGCGTGATACCGTCGGCGTGCTTGGGTCAGGCCTCGGCATCAGCGCAGATCTCACCAAGCCCGGCACCTACGCCCTCACCTCGGTCAATGCGAACCTCTACCTCACCGCATTCAACCCGCCCTATAATTGGTCGGATGCGCGCTATAACGTCACTGCCAATGCCAATGGTCCTGGCACGTTGGTGGTGCGCGAAGTGACATCGGTGGCTGCCGTGCCAGAGCCTGCCATATGGGCCATGATGCTGATGGGGTTCGGCGCCATCGGCGGCACCATGCGCGCACGCCGCCGTGGTGAACAATCGGGGCGCTTGAACCAGATAGCCAACGCCTAAGCACGGGTCAGGAGAGGCGCGCAAGCCCGCGCGCCCCTCAAGCCGCAATCAACCCCAGCCCCACACCCTTCACCGCCGCAGAGGTCCGGTCGGAGACCTCCAGCTTCTCATAAATCCGCCGCATATAGGTATCCACCGTCCCCGGTGAGATCGCGAGTATCTCCGCAATCACCCCATTGCTCTTGCCCCGCGCCACCCAGTCGAGAATCTCCTTCTCGCGGGCGGAAAGCTGGCGGTCGCGCGTGCCCTCATCGGCAAACAGCGCGCAAATCCGCAGATGCGCCGCCTGCGCCACGAAATGCAGCGTCGTCAGGTGCCCGGCGCTCACGTCCGTCCCCTTCTTCAGCTTACCCAGCCCCACCACCGCATTGCGATTGTTCGGGCCAAAGCAGGGCAGCGAATAGCCCTCGCCAAAATCGAGTGACCGCATCGCTTCCAGGAACTCGCGCTCCTCGATGGTCAGCTCCATCGTGCTCCACATCTGTGTCCAGTTGATCGGCACGCCCGCTGCCAGCGCCGCGCGGGGAATAATGTCCAGCCGCTGGAAGTCGTAGGAGCAATAAAGCTCCATTTCCTCAGCCGAAAAGCCATGTTGCAGCGGCGCTGTTGCGGGCAAATGCGTGCCGGTGCGCACCCAATAGTAGGTCACGCCCGCAAAGCCCTGACGACCGAAATAACGGGTCATGCGCCGCCACAGCAGTGGCAGCGTTCGGGACTTCGCGATCTTCTTTAATATGTCATCCACCGGGGCTTCTCCCGTCGGCGTCAGCGACATCTCATGCTCAGCTTTTCCTGTCTAAAAAGCAAGTGAATTGGAAGGGTGAAACCCCCGGCCCTGCTGGCTCAATCAAAGCTGGCGCAATTGCACACGGGGCGCGCGCGTCAGCAGCAATTCGGTCAGGCTCCACACCAGCGCATCGGCGCGATCGGGCGATCGTCCCGGCCCCTCATAGCCGCCATTCACGATCATCCCGCACAGCTGGTCCTCAAGCGCACCCAACATCCCGACATGACGCACCCGGCCCGCCTCATAAGCCGCAGCAATCGGCTCGGCACGCGCGCTTTTGCCGCGCGAGGCATGGACGAGGCGCACCGGCAGCGCAATGTCAGCCGCCTTGAGAACAGCACCGACCATCTCACCGCCATTATTCGCCTCGGCAATAATTCTGTCGATATTCCAACGCTCTGCCGCATGCGCAACCGCCTGCGCCCAGCGCTGCGGACTGGCGCGCTCGATAGTGGCATCCTCCAGAACAAGCGCCATGCCAGCACGATCCAGCCCCGCCACGATGATCCCGCACGCATCGCCGTTGGAGCCCGCCGGCGGATCGACACCGATCACGATGCGCGCAAAATCCCCCTGCTCCGGCACCGCGCCCACCACACGGCAGCCATCCAGCATATCCCGCGTCCACAGCGCGCCTTCATGATCGAGCAACAGCTCGCCCTCCAGCTCCTGCCGCCCCAGCCGCGTGCCCGCAAAATCGCGCGCCATCTGGTCGAGGAAAACATCCGGCAGCGCCGTGAGATTATCCAGCGTCCGCCCCCGCGTCACTGCCACGCCCTTATCGCTCACCAGCTTGCGCACCACCGCCACCGGGCGCGGCGTGGTGGTCGCCACGATGCGCGGGCGTTCGCCCAGCCGCAGCCCCATCACCAGATTGTCCCAGGCCTGCACGCCGCGCGGCCATTTGCCGATCTCGTCCGCCCAGCCATGGCTATGCTGCGGCCCACGCAATGTCTCCGGATCCGCCGCGCCAAAGATCGTCGCCCGCGCGCCATTGCGCCAGATCAATTGCCGCAGCGCCGGTTGCCAGCGCGGCCGCCGCTCCGCAGGCGCAATCGCCAGCAAACCGCTCTCGCCCTCCACCATGATGCTGCGCGCTTCATGCAGGCTCGCCCCCACCAGCGCGATCCGCGCTGTGCCATCCCCCTCGGCAATCATGCGCACCCATTCCGCCCCGGCGCGCGTCTTGCCAAAGCCGCGCCCCGCCATGATGAGCCATGTGAACCAGTCCCCCGGCGGAGGCATTTGCGCCGGGCGCCCAATGAACCGCCAGTCACTGCGCAACCGCGCCAGCGCCTCTGCGCTCATCCCGCCAAGCCGCCGCTCACGCTCAACTGGGTCCAGCAGCGCGACCTGCTCGATGATGGAAAGCCGACTGGCGGCATCACTCACCCTCGCCATCCTCACCAATCAGGCCGTCCTCACCAATCAGGTTCCTGGGCGCCAACAAGCGAGCGCGGATACGGTCAAGCTCGCCGTCAAGCAGCCCGACCCCCGCATCATGCACTCCCTCGCCAGATATCGCCCGTCGATGCTCCTCCACCTGCGCGCGATGCGCCGTCAAAAGCGCCATGCCCACCGTCAGTGGGAAGCTGTGGATGAGTTTGACATGTGTCACTTCGCCCTTTTCGCAATCATAGATCTTCTCTGTGCGCAGCGTTCCATCGCGCACCTGCCGAACAAGGTGCATCTCCAGTTCGCAGTAGCCGCGCTCCAGCGCGATCGCCCAGGCCGCCGCAAATTCGGCATCCTTGGCTTTGAGGACATAGGCGCCGCGCCGCTCCATCTTAACGGCCCGTGCCGCCTCACTCACATTGGAGGTCGCAGCCAGCACTTCGAGAAAGGCTTCTTTGCGCTGCTTCGTCCAGCGCGTGTAGTGGCGTAGGGCTGCGCTCCTCTTGCGAGACGCTTTAACAGCATGATCGCCTCGGGTCGGCACAGCATCGCGCTTCAAAACGGCTCGCTCGGCATCGGTCAGCTTGCCAGCGCCACGCACATGACGAAGCACCGCCTCGTCACTCGGACGATCGGTCATAATGTTGTTCCTGTCGATTAGAGCCGCTGGCGGGGCACGTTATGTGCCGCGCCGCCAATCGACTCAGAGTGCGATGTTCCTCTTATCTAACCAAAGAGCGTCACGCTGTCAATAGAAAAGTGCCAAATCGGTTAAACTGGTTTAAGCGGACGATACTCCCGTTTAAACACGGCCGATCGAATGCGCGTATAATGGTCGCCTTCAAAGTCATACAGCACGCAGCTGTTGATATAATAGCGATCACCCTTGAGCATGGGCCGCACCGCAAAATCCGGCGCATCCATCAGGGCGACAAATTCCGATTCCAGCTCCGCCGCCAGAACATTCCCATCTACAAAACAGTTGCGGATCATGATCTCGCGATGCGTCTCGGTCTTCACCTTGCTGTAGAATTTAACGATCGCATCACGCCCGATCATCTCGGTGCCATTGCCGATCACCAGCTTGATGTCCGGCGCATAATGCGGCAGCAACCGCGCCCAGTCATTGCGGTTGAAGGCATCCATATAGTCGCGGAAGCGCTCTTCCTGTGTCATGCGGCGTCCTTCCGTGGCGGGCTGAACCGGGCCGAGCGGATGCGCGTGAAGCGCCCGCCGACAATGTCATACATCGCAAAGTTCACGCTCTGCCGCCGGTCCCCCGCCACCATCGCGCCAGTCGGCATGTCCGGCCAATCCTTATGCGCCACCAATGTGGTTCGTATTTCCGCCAGAATGTTCGCGCCCGTGGCCGATCCCACAAATGTCAGCAACTCCACTGTCTCATGCAGATGCTCACGTACGCCTTTGTAGAAAGTCAGCACAGCATCGCGCCCGACCAGCGTCGCCGCCTGCCCGTGGAACTTCACATCATCGGCATAATAAGCGCCATAGCCCGCCGAATCACCGCGATTAAACGCCGCCAGATACGCCTCGAACCAGGGCTGCAACGCGGCCTGAATGGCATTTCGCTCCGGCACGCTCTTCTCTCCTGATGCGGCAGGGGCCGCCGCCCACGCAGCCGAGCTACCCAGCCCCACCAGCGCCGCCGCAGCAATGAAGCCGCGTCGGGACGTCGAGGTCAGCGGGCGGGTGTCATCATCTCTCACAGCGCATCCTCTCGACCCGCTCATCGGCGAGTTGTTGATTTCTCACTATCAATAAACGACCACCCGCCCGCTGACAAGCATCATGCCATATGAGTCACCGCATCACCGGGCGCCTCAACCCCCGCGCTCTTGCTGCCAAAGCGCGCAAACAAGGTCGGCAGCACGAACAGCGTCAGCAATGTGGCGGAGATCAAGCCACCAATCACCACCGTCGCCAGCGGCTTTTGCACATCGGCGCCAGCCCCTTGCCCAAAGGCCATCGGCACAAAGCCGAGCGAGGCCACCAGCGCCGTCATCGCCACAGGGCGCAGACGCACCAGCGCCCCTTCCCGCGCCGCCGCCGCCCGGTCCAGCCCACGCGCCATCAAATCCTTGATCGCCGAGAGCATCACCAGACCATTGAGCACCGCCACGCCGGAAAGCGCGATGAAGCCCACCGCTGCCGAGATGGAGAAAGGCATCCCCCGCAGCAACAGGGCCAGCACGCCGCCCACCAGCGCCAGGGGCACGCCGGTGAACACGATCAGCGCATCCCGCACCGATCCCAGCGCGCCGTACAGCAGCAGCATGATCACCGCGAAGCAGATCGGCACGACCACCGCGAGCCGCGCCCGCGCAGACGCCAGATTCTCAAACTGCCCGCCCCACTCCAGATAGATGCCCGCCGGCATCTTCACATCCTTGGCAATCGCAGCCCGCGCATCCTCGACCACGCCGCTGATATCGCGCCCGCGCACATTCACCTGCACGACCACGCGGCGCTTGCCATTCTCGCGGCTGATCTGGTTCTGACCATCCACAATCTCGATGTTAGCCACGGTCGAGAGCGGCACAAAGCCACCCTGCGCCGTCGGCACCGGCACCTGCGCAATCGCAGTCAGGTCAGAGCGCGCGCTCTCCGGCAAGCGGATGATCACCGGAAAGCGCCTGTCCCCCTCGAAGATCATGCCCGCCTCACGCCCGCCAATGGCCGCAGCCACCACGTCCTGCACATCGCCAGCTGTCACACCCACCAGCGCCATCGCGCTTCTGTTCGGGCGAATGTCGAGCATCGGCAGACCCTCGGTCTGCTCTACCCGAATATCCGTGGCGCCCTCTATCTTGCGCAGCTGAGCGGCAATCTGATTGGCCGTCGCATTCATCTGCGCATAATCATCGCCAAACACCTTGATGGCGACATCGCCGCGCACGCCAGCGATCAACTCGTTGAAACGCATCTGAATAGGCTGGGTGATTTCATACACATTGCCCGGCAGCAGCGAGAGGCGCTTCTCCAGCCGCTCCACAAAGTCCGCCTTGGGCAGATCAGGGTCCGGCCACTGGTCACGCGGCTTGAGGATCACGAACGTATCGCTCACATTCGGCGGCATCGGATCGGAGGCAATCTCCGACGTGCCTGTCCGCGTGAAGGCAAACTCCACCTCCGGCTCCTTGGTGATCGCCTTCTCCACCTGAAAATGCATCGCCTGTGCTTGATCGATGGAAATGCCGGGAATGCGGATCGCCTGCACCATCACATCGCCCTCATCAAGCTGCGGCAGAAAATCCTGCCCCAGCGTGGTGAACGCCACCGCGCCCAACGCCAGCGCACCAACCGCAACGCCCAATGTCGCGCTCGGCCGACGCATGGCTTTGTCGAGGCCCGGCTGGTAGCGGCTGCGCAGCCAAAGCACGATCCTGCCCTCCTTCTCCTCGACACGATTACTCAGCCAGATCGCAATCGCCGCCGGCACGAATGTCAGCGACAGGATGAACGCAAAGATCAGCGCAATAATCACCGTCAACGCCATAGGCTCGAACATCTTGCCCTCAACACCCGTAAAGGTGAGCAAAGGCGCAAACACGAGGATGATGATCGCCTGCCCATAAACCGATGGCCGGATCATCTCGCGCGCAGACGCCGCCACGATGCTGAGCCGGTCCTTCAGCGGCAACACATCCTCCCGGCCATGCTGCGCCTCACCCATCCGCCGCAGCGAATTCTCCACGATGATCACAGCCCCATCGACAATCAGGCCAAAGTCGAGCGCACCAAGGCTCATCAGATTGGCAGAAACCCCCGCCTGCAACATCCCGATGCTGGTCAGCAACATGGTGATCGGGATCACCAGCGCCGCAATCAGCGCCGCGCGGAAATTGCCCAGCAGCGCAAACAGCACCACAATCACCAGCAGCGCGCCCTCGGCCAGATTGCGCGCAACCGTCACAATGGTCGAGTTGACCAGCTCCGTGCGGTTGAGCACCGGCTTCACAATCACATCCACCGGCAGCGAAGGCCCAATCGCCTCCAACCGCTTGGAAACGCCCGTCGACACCGTCCGGCTATTCTCGCCAATCCGCATCACGGCCGTGCCAATCACCACCTCACGCCCATTTTCAGATGCCGAGCCCATGCGCAACCCCTGCCCGGTCCGCACCTGCGCCACCTGACTCAGCATGATCGCCGTGCCCTCGCGCGTCGCGATGACCGTGCGCGCCAGCTCGTCCGCCGTGCGAATGCGGCCATCGGCGCGCACCGAAAGCCCCTCGCCATTGCGATTAACCACGCCCGCCCCCGCGCTCGTATTGTTGCGCTCCAGCGCGGTGGAGAGATCCTCCAGCCTGATCTTCATCGCCGCCATGCGTTGAATATCCGGCACCACCAGATATTCCTTGGTGTAGCCACCCAGCGAATCGATGCCCGCCAGCCCCTCGGTGGATTTGAGCAGCGGCGCGACAATCCAGTCCTGCACCGTGCGCAAATACGTCGCCTTGTCCGCCTCGGTGATCAGATGATCGCCCTCGGGCGTGATATAGCTGTCATCAGGCTGAAGCCCCGGCTCACCCGCCTTGTGGTTCACCCGGTCCAGTTCGCGATACTCGACCGTCCACATGAAGATGTCGCCAAGGCCCGTCGCGACCGGCCCCATCTCCGGATTGGCCCCCTCGGGCAGATCCTGCTCGGCGGTCCGCAACCGCTCGGAGACCTGATTGCGCGCGAAATAGATGTCGGTGCTCTCATCGAACACCGCCGTAATCTGCGCAAAACCGTTGCGGCTAGTCGAGCGGGTATGGTCCAGCCCTGGAATGCCCGCCAGCGCCGTCTCGATCGTAAACGCGACCTGCTTCTCCACCTGATCGGGCGAGAGTGCGGGCGCGAGAACATTGATCTGCACCTGATTGTTGGTGATGTCGGGAACGGCATCGATGGGCAATCGCTGGAGCGCGAACACCCCTGCGATGGCGGCGACAAGGGTGAGCAACAGGACAAACCAGCGCCGCTCGACCGAGAAGTTCACAATATGCGCTATCATGGCTCAGTGCTCGTGCTGCGCTGCGCTCTTGCCAAGTTCGGCTTTGAGCGTGAAGCTGTTGGTCGAGGCGATGCTCTCATCACCGGTGAGGCCAGCCGTGACGATCACCTGACCGCCATTGCGTCGGCCAAGCGTGACCGGCACCGCATTGAAGCCGGTGCCCGTCCGCACGAACACATGCGGCTTATCCTCGATCATCTGCACCGATGCCGATGGCACAGCGACCGTCCGGTCCCCAGCCGCAGGCATAATCACGGACGCATTCACCGTCTCACCCACGCGCCATGTGCCGCCGCGATTGTCCAGCGACACGATCACCGGCACCAGCCGCGTCGTCTCGTCGAGGATCGGCGAGACGAAGGTCACCCGCCCATCCTGTTTGCGGCCCGGCGCAATCACCTCGACCCGCGCGCCCGGCACCACACGCCCCGCATCGGCAGGCAGCAGCGATAGCGCGATGCTCACCTTGGAGAGATTGGCGATGCGGAACAGCTCGGCATCTGCCGCAACCGTCTGCCCAAGTGTGGCGGACCGCGCAATCACCTGCCCCGCAATCGGCGAGCGCACCGTGATGCGATTGAGCGCACCGCCGCCACTCCCGCCCGTCGCGGACAATTGCTGCTGCGCCAGCCGCAGCGCGATGTTCGCCTCGGTCGCCGCCGTGCGCGCCGCGATCAGGTCCTGCTCAGCCGAGACCCGCTCGGCAAACAGGCGCTGCTCCCGCCGCAGGTTCGATTGCGCCAGCGCAGACCGCGCCCGCGCCGCTTCCAGCTCGCCCTTCATCGCAGCAGCCTCGCGGCTCTCGATGATCGCCAGCACATCGCCCCGCGACACCGCTTGGCCAAGGTTTTTCGTCAGCGCAACCAGCCTGCCGTTCACAGCAGCCGATGCGATCTGCACCCCCTGCGGATCACCCTCGACCGTCGCACTCACCTCAATCGCGCCAGCCACGCCGCCCACCGTCGGGCGCACAACCTCGATGCCGCCTTCCGCAATCTGCTGCGGGCTCACCGTCACCGCGCCGTCATCGGCATGGCCTTCCTCTTCATGGCCGCCTTCTTCGGCGTGCCCCTCCTCGGCATGGCCTTCTTCCTCATGCCCCTCTTCGGCATGCTCGGCCTCGGCAGCATTGTTGCCAGCGCCACCACCACCGCATGCGACAAGCGTAAGCGGCAGGGTTGCGGACAATAGCGCCCGCCAGATCATCATCTTCATGGCTGAATTCCCGTCTCTTCTGGCGCGCGGAGCGTCAGGCGCTCCAGTCGTGCCTCTGCATCATGATAAGCGGCTGCGGCATCAATCGCGGCGAGGCGCGTCTGCGCCAGCGTCCGCTCGGCCTCCAGCAGATCGAGCTGGCCAAACTTGCCTTCGCGATAGCCAATCCGCGCGATCCGCGCCGTCTCCACCGCAGCCGCAAGGGCCGGGCCATTGGCCGTGCGTGCATCTGCCTGCGCATTGGCCAGATCAGCCTGCGCGCCCGCAATCGCCTGCTCCGCCTCAAGCGCTGCAACCTTACGCAGACTCTCGGCCTGCTCCCGTTGAGCCTGCGCCGCATCCAGATTAGCCCGCCCGCCATTGAAGAGCGGAAAAGGGATGCTCACGCCGAACACCGCCGCAACATCCTTGCTGCCTTCAAAGCGCCGCGCGCCCGCGCTGATCGTCAGATCCGGCACGCGCTGGCTCCGCGCCAGCCGCACCTGCGCCTCCGCCGTGGACACATCCACCTGCGCCGCCGCCAGTGCGAGCGATCCATCCGCGCCTGCCGGCAATTGTGGCCCCGTGCTCCCGATCCGGTCGAACCACGCGCCATCCAGCGCACCCGGCACCTGCCCGATCAACCGCGCCAGATTGTCCCGCGCCAGCATCGCCTTGCGCTCGGCCTGCTCCATCGCGTTCTGCCCGTTGATCCGCGCAACATCGGCCCGCTGTTCTTCGATTGGCGATGCCCTGCCAGCGCGCACGCGCACAGAAGCTCCTCGCGACACCTCCTGTGCGATCAGCTGCTGCTCACGCAAAATGACCAGCCGACGCTCGCTCGCCACCGCGTCATTATAGGCCTGCGTCACGCGCATCCGCGTATCCGCGCGCGCAATCGCAATGCCCAGCCGAGCCCGCTCTGTCTGCGTCTCCGCCACGGCAATGCGCGCCCCCCGCTTGCCGCCCATTTCCAGCGGCAGCCCCATGCTCAGCGTGGTCTCAGCGCTGCTAAAGCCATTATAGCCGCCCGATCCGATAACATTCTCAACCTCGACATCGATCGATGGGTTAGGCCGCAGCCCCGCGACACGCCGCCCAGCTTCGGCAGCCCGAACCCCCGCGTCAGCCGCGCCAACCCCCGGCGCATTGGCCAGCGCCATTTCGCGCGCCCGGTCGATCGATAATAGTCCCACCCCAGCAGGCGCCGTGCCCGACTGCGTTTGTGCCTGCCCCTGCGCGACACTCGCGCAGGCGGAAACGGCCAGCATGGCCGCAAAAATCTGATTCATGATGTGATGCTCCTGACGTTGCAATCGCAACCGGCTTCAAGCCGGCACGGCACAAGTCAGGCGATCGGAGGCCTCAGCGCGCTCTCCGCAAGATGAGCCGCCACCACAGAAACGGATGCGGGATTGAGCATCGACGTCAGCGCAACCTGCGCTGCCTGCCCGTCGAAACTCGGCGTCATCGCGACATGATGGCCATGACAGCCGCCATGATGATGGGGATAACCAGTCTCTTTGTCCGCAGGCGCCTGATCGCCGTCGCTATCGACATGGCCTACCTCAACCGCAGATGCTTCAACACCCGTAACGCAAAGCTGCTCGCTCAAATGCGCAGCCGCGCTCACCCCCATCGAAAGCAGGAGCGCCAGGCCAAAAAAGAGACTGAGGGCACGCGACATGAGTGCCGCATAGCAGCTTCCCGCCCCCCTGTCAGCATGCCGAAAATTCAGTGCCGGTCACCAGAGCGCGTCCAAGCCGCCTAATATCGGCTCTCACGGTAGATCATGCCGTCACCGCATCATGATAAAGTCCAGCCATCCAAGTCGGGGGATAAGAAGAGCGTATTCCAATCGTGAACGCCGCTAGTCTCATCCTTCTGAACACCGCTTACCATCAACCAACCTCATCATTCACCTTAGGGGGTCATATGCCGGTCCTGAAACCGAAGTTCATCACGTTCGATTGCTACGGCACGCTCATCAGATTTGACATGGCCCCTGTCGCCCGCGAGGTTTATGCAGACCGCATGTCCGGCGCAGCCATGGATGCCTTCGTCGAATATTTCTCCGCCTACCGACTCGATGGTGTGCTCGGCGCATGGCGCCCCTATAAGGATGTTGTGGCAGAGGCGCTCCAGCGTTCCTGCAAGCGTGCCGGCATCGAATATCGCGATAGCGACGGCGAGGCTCTGTATGCCGCCATTCCAAGCTGGAACCCGCACCCCGATGTGGTCGAGCCGCTCAAGAAGATCGCTGGCAAGATCCCGCTGGTCATCCTCTCCAACTCGATGATCAATCTCATTCCATACAGCGTGGAAAAGCTCGAAGCGCCCTTCCACACCGTCTGCACGGCAGAAGAGGCGCAGGCCTACAAGCCACGCCTACGCGCTTTCGAATATATGTTCGACACGCTCGGCTGCGGCCCGGAGGATGTGCTGCACACCTCCTCCAGCTTCCGCTACGACATGATGAGCGCCTATGATGCTGGCATCAAGATGAAGGCCTTCATCAATCGCGGGCACGAGCCGATCAACAGCTATTATGAAGTTCACGATCTGCCCAATCTGGGCGGCCTGCCAGGGCTCGTCGGCCTATGAGCGCCGTGTTGGACCAGAAGGTCGCAGCCGTTATCGATGTGCGCGCCTATGCAGCCAGTGCCCAGCCTACAAGCGACTGGCTTAACGGTCGTGCCGCGCCAGCTTTTGCTGATGAAAAGGCGCAGGTTACCGCCATCGCATTGCGTGGCGAAGGCCGCGTCGATGCTCTGTCAGTCGATGAGTCCGTCCTCGTTCTTGAGGGCCGGCTAGAGATTGAAAGCAGTGCTGGCGCCTTCACAGTCGAGCGCGGCAATACTGGCATGCTTCCGGTCGGCTCCAGCTTCAGCTGGCGCGCGGCGGACGATTTGCTGGCGGTCATCTATTCAGCGCCCACGCAGGGCGTTGGCGCCAAGAGTGCCCCATTCCTGATCGATCTGGACGGGCCGCTCTCGCCATCCAATCCGCCAGCCCTGGAAAATCTCCTCGGTCCGGTCCCAACCTGCCGAAGCCATAATGATTATGTCTCTGCCAATAAGGAATTTGCCTGCGGAACATGGGATTCAACCCCCTATCATCGCCGCCAGATTCCCTATCGGCAGGTCGAGCTGATGTATCTGCTCGAAGGCAAGGTCACCTTCTCGGACGAGACCGGATCGGTCAGCTTTTCTGCGGGTGAAGTCTGCCTCTTCGTGCGGGGTGATGGCTGCGCATGGCTCAGCGAAGAGCATGTGAAGAAGATTTTCTCGATCCAGCGCCCGGTGGCATAAGGCTGTCAGGCAGCAGCATCTGTCGCGTCGGGCCTTCTGCACCGCAGTAGTCTCGCGCGACGGCATAAGCATCGGGAGATGGTGCCAGGGCAAACTGGCTTAATGGTCTCGATTGGGGGGCTCGAACGAGCGCTTTTGAGGCCGGGACATTGCTGAAATATCCTCCGTCACGCAAATGGCGGTCGGCATTCCAGAGCGCCCGGCCCAAATGCACCCTGTGATACGATGCTGATAAAATGGATCTGGATGAATGCCTGCGATGGAAAGCCCTTCTGACCAAATGATCGCAAAGCCCGCCTCCGGCGCGGTGATGCCGATGAACGTGGCCCATCTCGATCAGGCGCTGTCCCTCTCGCAGGCCGTGCAATGGCCCTACCGGGTCGAGGACTGGGCATTCGCACTGGGCCTCGGTCGCGGCTTTGTGGTTGAACGGGGCCAGCAGGTTGTCGGCACAGCCCTCTGGTGGCCCTATGGCGAAGACTATGCATCGATGGGAATGATCATCGTTGCCGATGATGCGCAGCGCCAAGGCATTGGCGCTCGGCTAATGGCCGCCATGCTTGCCGACGCAGCGGACCGCACGATCATCCTAAACTCCACGCTGGAGGGCGCAGCGCTTTACACTCGCCTCGGGTTTAAGCCCTATGGCGCCGTCTATCAGCATCAGGCAATCCTTCAGCAGGCGCCGACGAGCGAGCGATCCCTGCAAACGCGCGCCTTCACACCGCAGGATCAGGATGAGCTGGAGGCGCTCGATCGGACCGCGTCGGGCATGGATCGGCGTGCGCTGCTCAATGCACTTTATCCAATGGCGGACATCATTGTCGCACAAGCAGATGGTCGGATCACGGGTTATGCCTGCGTGCGCCGCTGGGGCCGTGGCGTCGTGATCGGCCCTGTCATCGCCCGTGATGCTGAGGACGCAAAGGCGTTGATCGCGACGCTCGCGGCACGGCACGTTGGCGGCTTCGTTCGGATCGACGTGACGCTCGCCAGCGGGCTTAACCCCTGGCTCGAATCCATCGGCTTGCCACAGGTCCATGATGTCGTTTCAATGTCGCTCGGGCAGCCGCCAAAGGCTGGCCCGGAAGCGACATTATTCGCCCTTTCCAATCAATCGCTCGGCTAAAGGCCCAAGGGCGGGACCGGAAGATAGTCATATGACGCAGACCTCCACATCGGCTGGCACCAACCCTCTGGACAAGCGTGCAACGCGCCCAGCGGAGTATGCCGCATGAAAATGATGCCCTACTGGCTCGATAGCGCCACGCCATTCGCATCCGGCGCACAGGGTGGCCCGGAAGGAACGGCCGATGTCGCCGTGGTCGGCGCTGGCTTCACCGGGCTTTCCGCCGCGCTCGCGCTCGCCAAAAAGGGCGCGAAGGTCGTCGTGCTTGAGGCTGGCCGCGTCGCGGGCGAGGCCTCTGGCCGCAATGGCGGCATGTGCAACAATGGCTTCGCGCAGGATTATGGCATGATGCTCGCCCAGTTCGGGCGCGAGCGGGCCAATATGATGTATCGCGCTTTCGATGCTGGCGTGAGCAAAGTCGAGTCCATCGTCGCGGAAGAGAAGATCGACTGCCATTTCGCCCGCGTCGGCAAGCTCAAGCTCGCTGCAAAGCCGGAACATTATGACAAGCTTGCCCGCTCACAGGATCTGCTTGCGCGCGATGTAGACCCCGAGACGCGCATGGTCCCACTCTCGGAGATGCGCGCAGAAATCGGCTCGGATCGCTACTTTGGCGGCATGCTCTATGAGAAGAGCGCGAACATGCACCTGGGCATGTATGGCCAGGGCCTCGCAGAAGCCGCCGCCCGTCATGGCGCGAAAATCTATGAGCATAACCCGCTGATCGGCATGAAGCGCCACGCAGGCCAAGTGCATGAGCTGACCACGCCCAACGGCAGCGTGAGCGCCAATCAGGTCCTGCTGGCGACCGGCACATCGATCAAAGGCCCGCTCAGCTGGTTCCGGCGGCGCATCGTGCCCGTCGGCGCTTTTCTCATCGCCACCGAGCCGCTCTCCAAAGAGCAGCTCAATCGCATGAGCCCGCGCCGCCGCAACACGGTCGATACGCGCAATTTCGTCAATTATTTCCGCGTCACGCCCGATAATCGCATCCTCTTCGGTGGCCGCGCACGCTTTGCGAGCAGCACCAATCCCACGATGGATGCGCAGTGCGGCGCCGTGCTGCGCACGCAGCTGCTGGACGTATTCCCCGAGCTTGCAGACACGCGCATCGATTATTGCTGGAGCGGCCTTGTCGACATGACCCGCGACCGCCTCCCCCGCGCAGGTGAGCGTGATGGGACGTTCTATTCGATGGGCTACAGCGGCCACGGCACCCATATGGCCACCTATATGGGCGCGATCATGGCCGAAGTGCTGGACGGGCGCGCAGATCTCAACCCATGGCGCGATCTCGAATGGCCCGCCATTCCGGGCTATTTCGGCAAGCCCTGGTTCCTCCCCATCGTCGGCGCTTATTATCGTTTTCAGGATCTCATAAAATGACGACCGCGATCGCAGAGACGACCCTCCCCGCCGCATATCGGCTGGATAGCGCCTATATTGATGGCGACTGGACCACCGCGTCCGGCAGTGAAAAGCTGCCCGTCGTCAACCCCGCAACCGGTCAGGTCGTCGCTAAGGTCATCGCCAGCACATCTGCGGATGTGGATCGCGCCGTGGCTGCCGCACGCAAAGCCTTCCCGGTCTTTGCCGCCTCCCCCGTTGCGGATCGGCTCGCCCTGCTGGAGCGCATCCATGCGCTGATCCTGGAGCGCGCCGAGCCGCTCGCGCAAACGCTCACGCTCGAAATGGGCGCTGCCATCAGCTATGCCCGCGCAGCGCAGGTTCCGCTGGCCGCAGCGCATGTCCGCGCCGCCATTGACGTTCTGCGGGATTATGAATTCCTCACCATGCGCGGCACAACCGCCATCGTGCGCGAGCCAATCGGCGTGTGCGCGCTGATCACGCCGTGGAACTGGCCGCTTTACCAGATCACCGCCAAGGTCGCGCCTGCGCTCGCCGCCGGTTGCACGGTGGTCCTCAAGCCGAGCGAATTGTCGCCGCTCAGCGCGCTCATGTTCGCGCAGATCGTGCATGATGCTGGCGCGCCCGCTGGCGTCTTCAATCTCGTCAACGGCACCGGCGCAGAAGTCGGCGCCGCCATGTCCGCGCATCCGGATGTCGACATGATCTCGATCACCGGCTCCAACCGCGCCGGTGTGCTCGTGGCCCAGGCCGCCGCACCCAGCGTCAAGCGAGTCACGCAGGAGCTGGGCGGCAAATCCCCTAATCTCCTCCTGCCCGATGCCGATTTCGAGCGCGTCGTAGGCCTCGGCGTGCTTGCCGCGTTCCGCAATGTCGGCCAGTCCTGCAGCGCCCCCACGCGCATGATCGTGCCGCGCGCCAATCTGGCGCAGGTCGAGGCGCTGGCCAAGGCCTCTGTGGACGATCTGGCCGCCAAGCTCGGCGATCCCGCCAAGGACGACACCGTCTTCGGCCCCATCGCAAATCGCGCGCAATATGATCGCGTGCAGGCGATGATCGCAGCAGGCATTGCCGATGGCGCGAAGCTCATCTGCGGCGGCCTCGGCCTGCCCGATGGACTCACGCAGGGCTTCTTCTCCCGGCTCACCATCTTCTCGGATGTCACGAGCGACATGCGCATCGCGCAGGAGGAGATATTCGGCCCCGTGCTCGCCATCCTGCCTTATGACGATATCGAGCAGGCCATCGCCATCGCCAACGACACGGTGTTCGGCCTCGGCGGGCATCTGCAAGGCACGGACATGGAGCAGGTGCGCAGCGTCGCCCGGCAGATCCGCACAGGGCAGGTCCACATCAACTATCCCGCCTGGGATCCGCACGCGCCGTTCGGCGGCTATAAACGGTCGGGCAATGGCCGTGAATATGGCGCGTTCGGCTTTGAAGAATATCTCGAGATCAAGTCCATATTGGGTTTCGCCTGACACTCTCGTCATTGGGGACGTTTCAAAATGCCTGCACCACTGCGCTACATCGAATCCTCGCCAGCGCTGCCTGCGCAAGCTGACGTCGTCGTCATCGGCGGCGGCATCATCGGCACGTTCACGGCCTATTATCTCGCCCAACGGGGCTTGAAGGTCGCGCTGGTAGAAAAAGGCGTTGTGGCTGGCGAACAATCGAGCCGCAACTGGGGCTGGTGCCGCCAGCAGAACCGCGACTCCCGCGAGCTTCCGCTTGCGACCATGTCGCTCGACCTGTGGGAAAAGTTCGGCATCGACAGCGGTGAGGACACCGAGTTTCGCCGTTGCGGCCTCTTCTACGTCAGCAATAAAGACGAAGATCTGGAGACCTGGGCGACCTGGGGCAAATATGCGCGCTCTGTCGGCGTCGAGACCCGCATGCTGAACAGCGATGAGGCGACGCAGCAGGCCGGCTTCACCAACCAGCGCTGGAAGGGCGGCGTCCATTCCAAGAATGACGGCATCGCCAATCCGGGCCTCGCCGCCCCCGCGGTCGCCAAGGCCTTCATGGCGCTTGGCGGAACCCTGCATCAGGGCTGTGCAGCACGCGGTATCGAGACGACGGGCGGCGCGGTCAGCGGCGTCATCACCGAGAAGGGCACCATCCGCACCGGCATCGCCATTCAGGCGGGCGGCGCATGGGCCTCATCCTTCTGCCGCCAGCTCGGCATCAGCTTCCCGCAAGCCACCGTGCGCCAGTCCATTCTCGCGGTGTCCAGCAGTGCGCTCACCCTCCCGGACGCCTTTTTCGGCCAGTCCCTGTCCATCACGCGTCGCGGCACGGGTTGCCACACATTGGCCATCAGCGGCCGTGCAAAGGTGGATCCGACACTACAGTTTCTGCGCTATTCCCGTGAGTTCATCCCCATGTTCATGCGGCGTTGGGGCAGCCTCACGCCGGGCGGCATGCAGGCCCTGCGCGCCGGGCATGAGAGCATGTCGCACTGGAAGCTGGACGCCCCAACGCCAATGGAGGCCATGCGCATTCTGGACCCCAAGCCCGATCCCAAGACGATCCGGTTGACCCGGGCGCGCGCCGCCAAGCTCATCCCGGAGCTCGGCACGGCACCCATGATCGCAAGCTGGGCGGGCTTTGTCGACACCACGCCCGATGGTGTTCCTGTGATCGGTGAAATTCCGTCGATCCCCGGCTTGATTCTCGCTGCAGGCTTTAGCGGGCACGGCTTTGGCATCGGCCCCGGCTCGGGTCATCTAATTGCTGACATTGCGAGCGGCCACAAGCCCATCGTCGATCCGCGTCCCTATCGGCTCGAGCGTTTCATGCCCGGCCACAAGATCGAAGTCGCCGACTTCTAAAAATCACCGTCCCTGCTCTACCTGTTTGGACAGGGTGAGCAGGGACGATCAAAACCCAATCAATCCAAGTAATGCGCTCTTATTGAGCTGGTCGTGACGTCAATAGTCACGATCGCGAAAATCATGCGCCGAGCGCCGCACCTTGCTGCGCGATCGATATCCGCCTCACATCTTCTGCAATTGTAGAACGCCGCCACCGATCGCGAGCCAGGCAACACGCGAGCCGCGTATTTTAAGTGCTTTTTCGAGACATTCTACGTGAGGCCTCGCCATCTTCGACATTTTATATCGTGTGGCAAGCATAGCCTCATCGATAGGGATCTTCCCAATATCAGGAGTTTGCGTATGGCTTTTTACCGCATTGCGACAGTTGCCATTGGCGCTGTCACCCTTGCCGCTGTCGCCCTTCCCGCCAGCGCGCACGGCATCTGGTTCGCCCAGCGCGCCAAGCAACTCGCGCTCATCTATGGCATTGGCGCGGACGATCTGGATGCGGTCAAGCGTATGCCGCTTGTTAAGACGATTACCGGCTATGACGCCGACTGGGCGCCTATAGCGACAAGCCTGCGTGCCGCCGGAGCCATTCCCGTCGTGGATAGCGAGGCGCCTGTTGCTGCCGTCGCAGCAACGATGGACTATGGCTATTGGACCAGAGGTCCAGATGGCGAGTGGCTTGCAAAAGGCCGTGACGAAGTACCGGGCGCGACAGAGGCCCAACATACATTCAAATATGCAGTCTATCTCAATCAGCCTTTGACCAAGGCTATCCCGCTCTTGGCAGACCACGCGCTGCAGGTCGTGCCTGTGGACATCGCCATCCCCCAGAAGATGGGCGAGTCAATGAAGGTGCGCGTGCTCTACCAGGGCAAGCCGATCGCCGGCGCCAAGGTCATGCACGATTATGTCAACGATCCTGATGAGGCCGCGCCCGCCAAGACCGACGCGGATGGCATCGCGACGATCAAGGTCCGCAATCAGGGCAATAACGTGGTGATGGCGATCTATGTCGTGAAGGTGGACGACAAGAAAACGTTCCAGAATGAATATAGTGCATCGCTGACGTTCGTCCTGCCACATCTGCCGGAATGAATATCTTCCTTCCTGGGGATCGCTACGATTGACCCGCGTCACCCCGGACTTTGATCCGGGGTCCCTGCCTTTGTTAACTAACCGCTCAAGATCAACGACTTGAGAAGAAGCGGGACCCCGGGCCAAGCCCGGAATGACGAAGGATAAGGTGGAATATGATTAAACAACTATCACCTTCCGAAGGAGAATGTTCATGACCAAGACTCTCTTACATATGAGCCTTACCGCACTTGCTCTGGTCGCCGCGCCGGCAATGCTGCACGCGCATGGCAGCATGAAGCCAATGCATGGCGGCATGGTCCAGATGACTGGCGAAACCCTGTTCGAACTCGTCGCCACGCCAAAAGGCGTGGACGTCTATCTGAGCGAAGAAGATCAGCCGCTGGTCGCAGCCAATTACACCGGCAAGCTGACGCAAACGGCTGGTGCCAACAAAACTGAAGCAGTGCTCAAGCCCGCAGGCGGCAACAAGCTGTCCGCACCCGGCTTCAAGGCTGGCAAGGGCGCCAAGCTGGTCGTCGCGGTGATCGACAAGGGTGGCGCCAAGACCTTTGCCACCTTCCAAGCGAAATAAGGAACTGATATGCACAGCGCGATCCACCCACCGCTTCTTTCCAGAACATTGCGGCGGGTCGCGCTGCTGCTTTTAGGGCTCGCCTTCGCCTGCCTGAGCAGCACGCTCTTCGCGCATGGCGTGAACGAGAATGACAAGGCCTTCATCGAAGGCGCATCGGGGGTCAACATCATCCCCTATATGTATCTGGGGGCCAAGCACATGGTCACCGGCTACGACCATCTGCTCTTCCTCGCCGGCGTCATCTTCTTCCTCTACCGGATGAAGGACATCGGCGCTTATGTGACGCTGTTCGCCATCGGCCACAGCACGACACTGCTACTGGGCGTGCTGCTCGATATTCGCGCCAATGCCTATCTGATCGACGCCATCATCGGGCTTTCCGTGGTCTATAAAGCCATCGACAATCTGGATGGGTTCAAGACCTGGTTCGGCGTCTCCCCCAATCAAAAAGCCGCTGTGCTGATCTTCGGCTTCTTCCACGGCTTTGGCCTTGCGACCAAAATTCAGGAGCTCACCCTCTCCAAAGATGGTCTCATCCCCAATCTCATCAGCTTTAACGTCGGTGTGGAGCTGGGGCAATTCATGGCGCTCGCCGTCATCCTCCTGCTGATGAACCTGTGGCGTCTAAGCAGCAATTTCACGCGCAGCGCCATCATCGCCAATGCCGCGCTGATGAGCGCAGGCTTTGTCCTCATCTTCTATCAGCTGACCGGCTATTTCACTCAGGGAGCCTGACATGACTGCACCCACCACAACCGCCATGCCGTCACGCATCAGCCCGCCGCCAGCCACGCTGGCCAAAGCGACCGCCGGTGCAGCCATCGCCGCAGCCGTCATCGCCACCCTGTTCGTGCTGCCCGCCGAATATGGTATTGATCCGACCGGCTTCGGCACGGCGATCGGCCTGACCGGCATGGTCTCTGGCGAAGCTGCGGAAGCCGCACCCGAGACAACTGCAGCCGCGCCTGCAAGCACCATCGCTATCCCGACCAAGGCAACCATTTCCAAAGCCACGCCCTGGCGACAGGATGAAATGACCATCACGCTAGAGCCGCACAGCGGACAGGAGGTCAAAGCCCATATGGTCAAGGGTGACAGCTTCATCTTCCAATGGGCATCGACCGGCGGCCCGGTGAAAGCCGAGATGCACGGCGAAGCAACCGGCGCGACCGATGGCTCTTTCACGGACTATTGGAAAGATCTTGAGATCAGCAGCGGACAGGGCGATTTCACCGCGCCATTTGATGGCACACATGGTTGGTATTTCCGCAATAAGGGCGAAACGCCGATCACCATCAAAGTGAAGACGGTCGGCTTCTATAAAGACCTGTTCAAACCGAAAGCCGAATGAGCATCCTCCCTTTCTCGATCGTCGCGCTTTTCAAACGGGAATCCGCGATGATCGGGGGCCCTTTTAAGAGACAGCATTTTCACGCTGCCTTGGCACCAATTTCAAAATTTTGCCGACTTCAACGTCACATCTTTGACATAATCTATCCGTCACTCGCCCTAGCGTCTGTGTCACAAGAGATACGAAATTTACCGGGCCGGCCCCACTGACGAGCGCAATGCTCGCATGGGAAATAAGAACATAATCCGGCTGTCGTTCGCAGGACATGTGGGAACAACACATCCATTTAGGGGGTATCATAATGCTTAAATCATCGACCCTTCGCCTGGCCTTGGTAACAAGTGCTGCCGTCATGGCTTTCCCAATCGCCGCGCAGGCGCAGCAAGCAGCCGAATCCGAGAATGGCGCCGAGATCGTCGTCACCGGCCTCAAGCGCCAGTATTTCGGCGATGCGCCCGTTAAGGAAATTCCGCAGGCCATCCAGTTTCTGGAAGGCGACATGCTTGAGAATCTGAACATCACCCGGCTTGATTCCGCCCTCGAACTCGCAAGCGGCGTGTCGAAGCAGAATAATTTCGGCGGCCTTTGGGATAGCTTCGCAATCCGTGGCTTTGCGGGCGACGAGAATTTCCCAAGCGGCTTCCTCGTGAACGGCTTCAACGGTGGCCGCGGCTATGGCGGCCCACGCGACGCATCGAACGTTGACCGGATCGAAGTGCTCAAGGGCCCCAACTCGGCACTCTTTGGCCGCGGTGAGCCCGGCGGCACGATCAACATCGTGACCAAGAAGCCCACCTTCGAGAAGGGCGGCAGCTTCTCGGTTTCCGCCGGTAGCTGGGAAAAATATCGTGTTGATGGCGATTTCAACCTGCCACTGAGCGACAGCATCGCCATCCGCATCAATGGATCGTCCGAGCAAGCCAACAACTTCCGCGATACGATCAACACGCAGAAATACACGCTCACCCCATCCCTGCTCGCAAAGCTGTCCGATAAGGACATCTTCACCTACGAGCTGGAATATGTGAATCAGAAAGTGCCATTCGATCGCGGCGTGGTCGCTATCCCGACCGTCGCCACCAATGGCTCGATCACCTATAATCTGGGCGCAATCCCCAACACCCGCTATCTTGGCAACCCCAATGACGGCCCGATCAAGATCGAGGTTCTGGGCCATCAGGCGCAATATCAGCATGATTTCAACGACGATTGGACGCTGATGCTGGGCGCTGGCTATAAGGACACGACATTCGTTGGTTTCTCAAGCGATCCTGAGCTGGTGCTGAGCCGTCAGCGTCTGGACAATGACGGTCGCACCCTCACCCGCCAGCGCCGCTTCCGCGACTACAGCACCAACCATATGGTGTTCCGCGGCGAAATCGCCGGCAAGGTGAATATGGGTGAATCGATCGTCCATAATCTTCGCGTCGGCGCGGATTGGGACAAGTTCGAGATCGACACCTTCCAGACCCGTTACCGGCCTGTTGCGGCGGATCAGTCCTACTCGATCGACATTTTCAACCCGAATTACAACATCGCTTCGCCGACGCCCAATGTCGTCATTCAGAACAATTTTGAGGTTCAGAAGGCCTGGGGCATATATGCGCAGGATCAGATCGAGATCGGCGAGATGTTCAAGGTCCGCATCGGCGGTCGCTATGATGACTTCCGGCCAGATGTTCTTCTGCGCGCAACGAACACGCATCTCAAAGCCAAATACACAAAGTTCAGCCCGATGGCTGGCCTGGTGTTCGAGCCGACCAGAAGCCTCTCCTTCTACGCCAGCTATGGCAAAGGCTTCCGCCCGAACAGCGGAGTCAGTTTTACCAATGTTCTTTTCGCACCAGAAAACAGCGAATCCTATGAAGTCGGCGCCAAGTTCGTGACGCCGGACGGTCGCCTCACCAGCACCGTGTCGCTCTTCACGATGACGAAGGACAATGTGCTGACGGCAGATCCAGCCAATGCGGGCTTCTCGCAGACGGCAGGTTCGGCCAAGAGCAAGGGGGTCGAGTTCGACCTCAACGCCAAGCTGCCTGCAGGGTTCGAGCTGTTCCTGACCTATGCCTACACTGACGCCGAATGGTCGACCAACGCTCAGGATCCGAACTTCGGCTTCCAGATCCGCGCAGGTGATCCGCTGATCAACGTTGCCAAGCATCAAGGCAATGCGCTGCTGTTCAAGACCTTCTCGATCGGCAACACTGAAGCGATGTTGGGTGGTGGCGTCAACTATGTCGGCCGTCGACTTGGTGAGACTGCAACAACCTTCTTCCTGCCGAGCTACACCATCGCCAAGGTGATGGGTTCGATCAACATCACCGAGCAGATCAAACTCTCGGCTGACGTGAATAACCTGTTCGACAAGAAATATTACGCCAGCTCTTACGCGGCACTCTGGGTCCAGCCCGGCACGCCACGGTCGTTCACGGTTCGGGCAAGCTTCAACTTCTGATGCAACACCGCCGGGGCCTCTCCACCCCGGCACGGCCGCCGCTATTCTCCCCGTCAAGGTCGGGAATAGCGGCGGCCTTTTTCTTGCCTGAGACTGGAGGCATCTGATGCCACGCGCGCAATGGCTCCGCATTCACCGGATCGTCGGCCTCACAATGGCGGTCTTCCTGCTCGTTCAGGCCGTCACCGGCGCCATGCTGCTCTATCGTGGCCCGCTCGCCCGGTTGATCGACCCCAGCGGCATGACCAGCGCAGGCTTGCGCCCCGCAATCTCCATCGGCGCTGTTGTCGCAACGGCGGACAAAGCCCTCCCCGGCTACCACGCTATTCGCATCTTCGCGCCGGAGACTGCTGGCGCGACCTGGCTGGCGCAGCTGACCGATCAGCAAGGCCATAGCGCCTATGCCTCTATCGATCCCAATGGCGGCGCAGTGCGGCGCGCAGGGGGCCTGCTGCGCTTCCCGGTCGAGGCCGCATTGCAAATCCACTACCGTTTGGTCGCAGGCAAAACCGGCATGGTCATCATCACACTCAATGCCTTGGCGCTGCTCGTCATGCTGGTGAGCGGGCTTGCCTATTGGTGGCCCAAGCGCAACCCCGCCAAGGCGCTGACCATCCGCCTCACTGCGTCGCCGCGCCTCATCCTGCGGCAGGCGCATCGCAGTCTGGGCGTTGTGATGGCAGCCTTCCTTGTAATCGTCGCCAGCACCGGCCTGTTGCTCATCGTGCCAGATCTGTTCGAGAGCGGCACCCCCGCACCACGCCTCATCCCGCCCACCGCCGCGATCGACCGAGGCATGGCGCTTGCACAAAATGCGTTTCCCGGCAGCACTCTAAACGATGCGCGGCTGAGCGGCGGTCGGTTGATCGTCAACTTCAAGGCGCCCGAGCGCAACACACGGGCCGTGCACCGTGTCGTCGTGGATATCGCCAAACCGCAGATCGTCAGCGCCACGCCCGCCGATAAGAATCCCGCTCTGTGGATGACCATCCTGCCAATCCACACAGGCAGTGCGCTCGGCCAGATCGGGCCTGCTCTGCTGCTCGTGATTGCCATCGCGCTCGCCACACTTGCTCTTTCCGGCCCCACCATGTGGTGGCATGCCCGCGCCCAGCGACGCCGCCCAATTCCCAAGGTTTCCCCAACATGACCCTTCTCTACACATCCGACCCAAATCGCGGCCGCATCTGGCGCGACATTTTCGCCAAGGACGCGCCCGACATTGGCTTTTCCGAGCCAGCCGACGCGCCTGACAAGGCGACGGTCCGCTATCTCGCCGCCTGGAATCCCCAAGCCGATCTGTTCGCGCAATTGCCCGCGCTGGAGGTGTTATTCTCCATCGGCGCAGGCGTCGATCAGTTCAATATGGCCGCAGTGCCTGATCATATTCGCGTCGTCCGCATGATCGAGCCGGGCATTATTGCCGGCATGGTGGAATATGCCACGATGGCCGCGCTTGCCATGCACCGTAACCTCATCGACTATGGGCAGGCGCAACGGGAAGGCCGCTGGGCGCCGATCAAGCTGGTGCCAGCCAGCGAGCGCCGCATCGGCATTATGGGCTTGGGCAGCCTTGGTCAGGCCGTGCTGCGCTCCCTTAGCAATTTCGGTTTCGCATTGTCAGGGTGGAGCCGCTCGGCGCACAGCATCGAGACTGTCGACTGCTATGCAGGCGCGGACAGTTTACACACCTTCCTGGCCAGTTGCGACATATTGATCTGCCTGCTGCCCCTCACCGATGAGACGCGCGGCATTTTATCCCATGAGACATTATCTCGCCTGCCAAAGGGCGCGTGCTTGATCAATGCCGCACGTGGCGGGCATCTTGTGGATGAGGATTTGATCGCGTTGCTTGATGAGGGCCATCTCTCCGGTGCGATGCTGGACGTTACAGAACCCGAGCCTTTACCCGCCGACCATCCCTTCTGGACACACCCACGCATCCTGCTCACACCCCATGTGGCCAGCATGACGCGGGCGGATAGCGCGGCGCAGGCTTTGATCGCCAATATTCGCCGTCATCAGTCCGGCGTGAGCATGGATGGTGAAATTGCGCGGGATCGGGGCTATTGATGCTCGCCCGCGCCATCGCTGCTTCACGACAGCCTGGCATGGCGGGATCGGAGAGAGCGGCGTTGCCACACCGAGCGGGCGGACAAGGAACTTTGTGCAGTTGCGAGAAAAGCAGCGCGAGAATCTTCCAAATTCAGCACGAAAGCGGCAGCCAATGCCACGTGTGCCGCTTAAAGGTGGACGAATAGACTAGAGATGAGCGCAACATGGGCGGCCGTTTTTCGCCCAAGGAGCAGAGGCATGGCGACCAGTACAGAGGCAAAAATAAACCTGCGGCGGATGACCGCGACAGATCTGCCTGCTGCGCATACGCTGTCCAGCCAGGAGCGCTGGCCGCATCGTATCGAAGACTGGGAGATGTTGCTGAGCCTTGGCTTTGGCTATGTCGTCGAGCGCGATGGCGAGGTTGTCGGCACGGCAATGGCTTGGCTTTATGGCCTGGATGCTGCGACGCTCGGCATGGTCATCGTGTCGCCCAAGGCGCAGGGCATGGGTCTGGAGCGCCGCCTGATGGAGGCCGTGCTGGCCGATCTGGGCGACCGCACCGTGCTGCTCAACGCGCCCGATGCGGGCGTTCCCCTCTACAAGCAATTGGGGTTCGAGGCGACTGGCCCTGTTTTCCAGCACCGCGGCGCAGCCTTTGCCGTGCCGATGGCCGAGCTGATCCCGGATGAGCGGGTGAGGCCGCTCGGCGCAAAAGATATGCCCACCCTGCGCGCGCTCGCTCGCCGGGCCACCGGCATGGACCGCGATGCACTGCTCGACGCCCTCGTGCGCGGCGCCAAGGGCGTGGTGTTGACGCGCAAGAATGAGCCTGTCGGCTTCGCCCTCTTCAGGCGCTTTGGCCGCGGTTATGTCGTGGGGCCTACGATTGCGCCTGATACGAGCGGCGCCAAAGCGCTGATCTCCCATTGGCTCGGGTCCAACATCGGCATGTTCTGCCGCCTGGATGTGCCGCTGGAGAGCGATCTTTGCCTCTGGCTCGAAGAATTAGGCCTCCCCTGCGTCGGCCGGGTTGTAAGAATGGTCCGTGGAACACGGCCGCCTATCGATCCGTCCGTCACGGTCTTTTCTCTAACCACACAGGCTCTTGGATGACCATTTCGCTTAAGAATTCCGCTCTTTTCATCCAGCAGGCCTTCATCGGTGGCGACTGGGTCGGTGCGGCCTCGGGCGCGACGCTCGATGTGGATAATCCCGCGACGGGCGCCATCATCGGCACGATCGCTGATTGTGGCGAGACCGAAACGCAGGCCGCAGTGGACGCAGCGCAAGCCGCATGGCCAGCCTGGCGCGCAAGAACCGCAGGCGATCGCGCCAATATTCTTGAGCGCTGGCATGCACTGGTGATGGAAAATCTGCCTGATCTCGCGCGCATCATGACCGCCGAGCAAGGCAAGCCGATCGCCGAGTCCGAAGGCGAAATTCGCTATGCGGCAAGCTTCATCAAATGGTTCGCCGAGGAAGGCCGCCGGATCGATGGCAGCATCATCCCCGCGCCGGAAACCAATCGCCGCATCCTGGTGATGAAGGAGCCGGTCGGCGTCTCCGCAGCGATCACGCCCTGGAACTTCCCCGCCGCGATGATCACGCGCAAATGCGCGCCTGCGCTGGCCGTCGGTTGCCCGGTGGTCGTCAAGCCATCCGAGTTGACACCCTACACCGCGCTTGCCCTCATCAAGCTGGCCGAGCAAGCGGGCTTCCCCAAGGGCGTCATCAACATCGTGACCGGCAAGGCAGCGCCCATCGGCGCCGTGTTGACCGGCAGCGACAAGGTCCGCAAGCTCTCCTTCACGGGCTCGACGCGCATCGGCGCGCTACTCATGCGGCAGAGCGCAGACACCATCAAGCGCCTGAGCCTTGAGCTGGGCGGCAATGCCCCGCTGCTGGTGTTCGACGATGCCGATCTCGATCTGGCCGTTGCCGCCACGATGGCAAGCAAGTTCCGCAATGCAGGCCAGACCTGCGTCTGCGCCAACCGCATCCTGGTGCAGGATGGCGTCTATGATGAATTCGCGATGCGCCTCGCCAAGGCCGTGTCCATGCTCAAAGTCGCTCCGGGCGATCAGGATGGCTCGACCATCGGCCCGCTCATCAACAAAGCCGCCGTGGACAAGGTGAACGCGCATATCGAAGATGCGCTCGCACATGGCGCGACACTTTATGCTCAGGCACCACAGGGCGCGACCGGCGAGCGCTTCGCCGCGCCCGTCATCCTCACCGGCGCCACGCAGGACATGCTGCTCGCGAGCGAAGAGACGTTCGGCCCCGTCGCGCCCCTGTTTCGCTTCCGCGATGAGGCCGAGGGCATCGCGATGGCGAACGATACGAGCTTTGGCCTTGCGAGCTATTTCTACACGGAAAATCTGCACCGCGCCTTCCGCGTTGGTGAGCGATTGGAAGCGGGCATGGTCGTGCTGAACACGGGCGGCATGGCGATGGAAATGGCGCCCTTTGGCGGCATCAAGCAGTCCGGCCTTGGCCGCGAGGGCGCGCATGCGGGCATCGACGAATATCTGGAGACCAAGGCCTTCCACATTGGCGGCCTGAAGCTCGAAGGCTGAGGCCCCGCCAGCCCCGTTCAAATCATCAAATAGAATCCAGCCCTCACCAGGCAAATGGAGTGCAATATGTCCGCGAAGCGCAACTACGCCATCTCAGTCATCCCCGGTGACGGCATCGGCACGGAAGTCATGCCGGAGGGCGTGCGCGTGCTTGAGCGCGCGGCGAGCCTTTATGGCTTCACCATCGAGCAGAAATGGCAGGAGTTCGCCTGCTGCGATTATTACGCGAAACATGGCCAGATGATGCCGGACGACTGGAAAGAGCAGATCGGCAATCCCGATGCCATCTTCTTCGGCGCAGTCGGCTGGCCGGATACTGTGCCCGATCATATTTCGCTCTGGGGCTCACTCCTCCAGTTCCGCCGCGAATATGATCAATATGCCAATATCCGCCCCGTGCGCCTGATGCCCGGCGTGCCCTGCCCGCTCGCCGGACGCGAGCCTGGCGACATTGATTTCTGGGTGGTGCGTGAGAATACCGAGGGCGAATATAGCTCCGTTGGCGGCAAGATGTTTGCCGGCACGCCGCGCGAGATCGTGATCCAGGAAACGGTCATGTCCCGCCACGGCACCGACCGCATCCTGCGCTATGCCTTTGAGCTGGCGAAGACGCGCGACCGCAAGCATGTGACCTCCGCCACCAAGTCAAATGGTATCGCCATCACCATGCCCTGGTGGGACGAACGCGTTGAAGAAATGGCGAAAAATTACCCCACCGTCACGCATGACAAATATCATATCGACATATTGACCGCGCAATTCGTGCTGAACCCGGATCGGTTCGATGTCGTCGTCGCGTCCAATCTGTTCGGCGATATTCTCTCCGATCTTGGCCCTGCCTGCACCGGCACCATCGGCGTTGCGCCATCGGGCAATATCAACCCGGAGGGCACGTCTCCCTCCCTGTTCGAGCCGGTCCACGGATCGGCGCCGGACATTGCAGGCAAGGGCATTGCCAATCCGGTCGGCCAGATCTGGTCCGCCGCGATGATGCTGGAGCATCTGGGCGAGGCGGATGCGGCCGCAGCGATCATGCGCGCCATCGAGACCGTGCTGGCCGAACCGGGCCTTCGTACCGGCGATCTCAAGGGCAAGGCCACCACCGAGCAGTGCGGCAAAGCCATTGCCGACGCGCTTTCCTGACCGGCTCCACGGCGCGGCATAATATGCTGCGCTCGTGGACGATAAGGCATTGGGCGCGCGCCCCTGCCCTCTCAACAGGCAATCGCTCCGCCAGCGGCGACTAAGCTTGTGCTCATGACCATGATGGCGAGGCCGTAAATGACGCTCCAATCCAACCGTTCCCTTGTGGATATTGACCGCGATCACCTGATCCACCCGGTCACATCCTTCCGCGGGCATGAGACGCACGGCGCGCTCCTGCTGGAAAGCGGCAAGGGCATGTGGCTCAAGGACATCAACGGCAAGGAGTTGCTTGACGGTTTCGCCGGCCTGTGGTGCGTGAACGTCGGCTATGGGCAGGATAGCATTGTCGAGGTCGCCGCTGAGCAAATGCGCCGCTTGCCTTATGCGACCGGCTATTTCCACTTTGGCAGCGAGCCTGCCGTCAAACTCGCACAGCAGCTGGTCGATCTCAGCCCCGAGGGCCTCAATCACGTCTATTTCACGCTCGGCGGGTCGGACGCGGTGGATGCCGTCATCCGCTACATCACCCATTATTACAATGCGATCGGCAAGCCCGCCAAGAAGCAGTTCATCGCTCTGGAACGCGGCTATCATGGCTCCAGCAGCACCAGCGCGGGGCTGACGGCGCTTGCGAATTTCCATCGCGGGTTCGATCTGCCGCTGCCCTCGCAACATCATATTCCTTCGCCGCTGACCTATCGCAGCGACTTGGAAGGCGACGATGCCGCCATCATCGCCCGCTCGGTGCAGCAGCTGAAGGACAAGGTTGCGCAGTTGGGCGCGGACACGGTCGCGGCTTTCTTCTGCGAGCCTATTCAGGGTTCCGGCGGCGTCATCGTGCCGCCGGTCGGCTGGCTCAAAGCCATGCGCCAGACCTGCACCGAGCTCGACATATTGTTTGTGGTCGATGAGGTTATCACCGGCTTTGGCCGCACTGGTCCCATGTTCGCCTGCGATCCCGAAGATGTGTCGCCGGATCTGATGACCCTCGCGAAAGGGCTGACTGCGGGATATGTGCCGATGGGTGCCGTCCTGATGTCCGACAAGGTGTATGAAGGCATTGCTCAGGGTGCGTCCCCCGACATGGTGATCGGCCACGGCGCGACCTATTCGGGCCACCCGGTCAGCGCCGCTGTCGGCCTGGAAGTGCTGCGGCTTTACACCGAGGGCGGCATCCTCGCCAATGGCGTCTCTGTCGGCGCGCGGTTCGCAGCTGGCCTGGCGGATATTGCCGATCACCCGCTGGTCGGCCACACGCGCGGACGCGGGCTGCTCGGCGCGATTGAGCTGGTGGCAGACAAGAACAGCAAATCCACCTTCGACCCCGCCCTCAAACTCGCCGATCGCCTGTTCGCCAAGGGCTTCGACAATGGCGTCATCTTCCGCGCCTTTGCAGATAATATCATCGGCCTCGCGCCGGCGCTCTGCGCATCGGATGATGAAATGGACATGATCTTCGCGCGCATCCGCAAAACGCTCGACGAACTGTTGGAAGAGGCAGATATTCGCGCGGCCATGAGATTGGCATAAGGGGAAGCAGTTTTATGTTGGGTGTGCCGAGACTGGACAGGATCGACCTCAAGATCCTGATGGAACTGCAGAAATCCGGCCGCATTACCAATGTGGAGCTGGCGGACGCCGTCGGTCTCTCGCCCAGCCCTTGCCTCACCCGGTTGAAGCGCCTGGAGAAAGCCGGTTACATCACCGGCTATGGCGCGCTTATCGATCTGCACAAGCTGGGGGAATATCTCACAGTCTTCACCGAGCTGACCCTGACCGAACATCGCGCCGGGGATTTCTCGCGCTTCGAGACCCGAATCCGCAAGCTGGATGAAATCGTCGAATGCCATCTGGTGAGCGGCGGCTATGATTATCTGCTGAAGTTCGTCACGCGCGGCGTTGCCCATTATCAGTCGGTCATCGAAGGGATGCTGGAAGGCGATTATGGCATCGAGAAATATTTCAGCTATGTCGTGATCAAATCCCCCTTCATCAAACATCATTATCCGCTGCAGCATCTGTTTGATGAACATCGATAATGTTAGAGTGCCCGCATGACGAACATTGATGACCTGATCGAGCCTCTCGTCGCGTTTCGGCGGGACATTCACGCCAATCCCGAGCTGGGCTTTTGCGAACATCGCACCGCCGGGCGGATTGCCGAGCAGCTGCGGGCGCTTGGGCTGGAAGTGCATGAAGGCATCGGCCAGACCGGCGTCGTCGGCGTGCTGCGCAATGGCACCTCTGCCCGCAGCATCGGCCTGCGCGCGGACATGGACGCTCTGCCGATCCAGGAACAGACCAACCTGTCCTATGCCAGCAAAACCGAAGGCGTGTTTCATGGTTGCGGGCATGATGGGCATGTCGCCATGCTGCTCGGTGCTGCGCAGCATTTGGCCCGCACGCGCAATTTTGATGGCACGATCAACTTCTTCTTCCAGCCCGCCGAAGAGGGATATGGCGGCGCGCGGGAGATGATTCAGGATGGCCTGTTCGATCGCTTCCCCTGCGATCGGGTGTTCGGCCTGCACAATTGGCCGGATCTGCCAGCAGGGACCATCGCCACCCGCGCTGGCCCGATCATGGCCGCAGCGGACAAATTCACGATCGCGCTGGAGGGCCGTGGTGGCCACGCCGCCATCCCCCAGGATACGCCAGACGCCATTCTTGCTGCAGCATCACTTGTGCAGCAATTGAACACCATCATCGCCCGCCGGATCCCGCCCACGGAATCGGCCGTGCTCTCGATCACGCAGATCCATGGCGGCCATACGCACAATGTCTTGCCCGAGCTGGTGACGATATCCGGCACGGTGCGCACCTTCTCTCTCGCCGTGCAGGATCGCATCGAGGCATCGGTGCGCCAGATCGCGGCAGGTGTGGCGCAGGCCAATGAGATGACTGCGACGGTCGATTATACGCGCTATTACCCGGCGACCATCAACGATGCGCAGGCCGCGCAGGAAGCGCTGGACGCAGCCGCCACCATCGCCGATGCGCGCGTCGCGCCCGACCCCGCTTTCACATCGGAGGATTTCGCCTTCATGCTGCAGGCGTGCAAAGGCGCCTATATCTGGCTGGGGCAGGCGAAGGATGAAGGGTCATCGCCCCTGCATAATCCGCATTATGACTTTAACGATGATGTGCTGGGCCTCGGCATCCGGCTCCATGTTGCGCTTGCGGAGCGTCATCTCGCGGCCTGACGCCTCAAAAATTAAGCCCGAATCCCACTAAAACGATGGTCGATTGGGCCGCGTCACCCTGCTCCAGCGCAAGCTCTCGCGTGCCGCCGAGCAGCCGCTCATGTAGCACGCCGGCGTAGATATTGATCATATCGTTCACGCTATAGCGCAGGCGCACCGTGGCTTCTCCTTCGGTCAATCCCGGTCGCGTAGCCTCCTCGGCAACGCTATCGGCGGACCAACCCAGCGCAACACGCGGCTCAAGATAGAGCTTATCTGTGATCGGCAGCTTGTAGATGAGCTGCCCCTCACCGATGACATGCCCCTGTTGAGAGAAGAAGACATAGGTCTCCCAATTGAGCCGCCCTGCGATGACGCCCTGCACGCCGACCGCAGCATAGGTATCGCGCAGGCCCGGTGACAGGTTCTGGCGTACGCCCGCCAGCAGGGTCACCTGCCCAACCGTACGCCCATAGAAAAGCCGCAGGTCGATTTCATCGATCTGGCTGTCGAGTGCGCCGCCGCCGGTTGTCGCCAGCATCACCTGATCGGTGGCATTGCCGAGCGAAAAGGTGCCGTCCCAGGTAAGAGCGGCCTCGCCGTCCCCCTGACGCAATTCCAGCTGATCGAAGCCGCCGCTCAGCTTCCAAGCGTTCGCGTCGTCCTGCGCCCAAGCGGTGGAGGCGCTCAGCAGCGCAATCCCAGTCAGCAGATATGCACAGGCTGAACGCAGCATCGACCGTAAACCTCTCAAGTCACGGCAGAGCGTAAGGCAGGCCCTCAAGCGCAAATGCGCGAAATGCCGTGTCCCGGCACGCATAGATGGTGAACTGACGCAATCGCCCGACAGTTTATGCTGCGGCAATCAAAGCCAGAAACGCACGCCCAAAACAAATTTTGTGGCGGACACGCTTTCTCCCGCATCGCGCGCATAACCGGCGCTGCCGCCGAACGTCCGCTCCCACTGCACGCCGACATAGGGCGCGAACTCCCGCGCAATTTCATAGCGCAGGCGCAACCCCAGTTCGACATTGGAAATGCCCGATCCAATGCCGATTTCTGGCACATCCTGCGCAGCAAAATTCACTTCGGCGGCAGGCTGCAGGATTAGACGCTGGGTAATCCGCTGGTCATAGCTCGCTTCCAGCCGAAAATGCACATCGCCCTTGGTCGACAAAAAGGCCTGCGCCTCCACATCGAACCAATAGGGCGCCAGCCCCTCGATGCCGACCGTGGCATAAGTGCGCTGCGGCTCCGGGCGGACATCATGCCGCACGCCCGCGACGACATTCCACCAGGGATCGAGCGCGCGACTGTAAAGCAGCTGCACCTCGGCATCTTCCACGCCTTCGTCAGCATTGCCTTCACCCTCGGATCGCACCGCCAGCCGGTTGATGTCTCCACCGATCCAGCCTTCGCCCTGCCAATGATAGCTCCCGCCACCTGACTTGGGGCTATATTCAAGGCGATCGAGCATCAGCTTCGAAACGAGCATCCCGCCATTTTCTTCCGTCATGACTGCGCGCGCGCGCGCCATCACGGCGGGATCATAAAGGGCATCGGCAGCATGATCGGTCGGCACCGGCGGCGCGACGCCCTTGGGAATGCCCTCATTGCCCGCAGGCGCTGTCCCAGAGTCCGTCATGGCGCTATGGTCATGCCCCTGCGCAAAGACCGGCGCAGACGCGCTCGCCAGCAGCAAAGCGATGCTCTCGATCATCCCGCGCTTCATGCCGCGTCCCCTTCGCGGCGCACGGTGACAACGCGCATCATCCCTGCATGCATGTGCATCAGCATATGGCAATGGAAAGCCCAGTCGCCCACCGCATCGGCGGTCAGATCGAAGCTCACCTTGCCCCCCGGCAGCACATTCACCGTATGTTTGCGGGGATTATGCCGGGCATCCTCACCCGTACTCAGTTGGAAGCAATGGCCGTGAATATGGATGGGATGCGGCATCATCGTATCGTTGATCAATGTCACGCGCACCCGCTCCATATGGCGAAATGCGATTGGCTCGGCCCCATCGGATAGTTTCACCCCATCGAAGGACCACATATAGCGTTCCATATTGGCGGTCAGGTGGATGTCGAGCGAGCGCGTGGGTTTGCGCACATCCTCATTCGGTTCAAGCGCGCGAAGGTCCGCATAGGTCAGCACGCGATGATCGACCTCCTCCAGCCCCGTAGGCCGGTCAGCCGTTCGATCGGCTGGCATGGAGGAGAGCGTCGCAACGCCCGGCCCCATCGGCACCTGCGGCGCAACGGACGGGTCGAGCATCTTCATGCTATGGCCGCCCATGCTCTCATTGGCGGGTTGGCTGAGGTCGATCACGCCGCCCTGCCCCATGTCCATGCCAGACATGTCCATGCCCATATCTTTCATCGTCAGCAGCGGGCGCTTGCGCAACTCAGGGATGGGCGCGACCATGCCAAGCTGCGGCGCGAGTGTCGCGCGCACCAGCCCTGAGCGGTCGATCGCTTCGGCAATAAAGCCATAGGCGGCGGCGTCCTTCGGCTGCACGATCACATCATAAGTCTCGGCAATGCCGATCTGGAATTCATCCGTCTCGACCGGCTGCACATGCTGACCATCGCACTGGACGATCGTCATCGGCAGGCCGGGCAGGCGCACATTGAAATTGGTCATCGCCGAGGCATTGATGATGCGCAGGCGCACCCGCTCGCCCGGCGCAAACAGCCCCGTCCAATTCTCCGCCGTGCCATGCCCGTTCACAAGAAAGCTGTAAGTCGCCCCGGTCACGTCCGAGATATCGGTGGGGTCCATGCGCATCGCGCCCCACTCCATGCGGTCCTTGAGGCTCTGATCCTTACCCTCGACCAGACCGGCAAGCGTCTGGCGCTGCATATTATAATAGCCGCCCATCTGCTTGAGCCGCTTAAGCAGCACATGGGGATGAACCGGCGACCAGTCGGACAGCACGATCACATGCTCACGCTCGCTGCGCACCGGGTCGACCCCGGCCGGGTCGATCACGATCGGGCCGTAATGGCCCATCGCTTCCTGCAGGCCTGAATGGCTGTGATACCAATATGTGCCGGATTGCAGAATCGGGAACTCATAAGTGAAGGTCTCGCCCGACCGGATGCCGGGGAAGCTGATGCCCGGCACGCCATCCATCTGGAACGGCAGGATCAGCCCATGCCAATGGATTGAGGTATCCTCCTTGAGGGTATTCGTCACCGCAAGGCGGACGCTCTGCCCTTCCTTCAAACGGATGAGCGGCGCTGGAAGCGTGCCATTAATGGTGATCGCATGGGCCGATCGCCCGCCCGTGCTGAAATGGCTCTCGCCAACCGTCAGCGCGATCGTGTCACCCGAAAGCACGCCCGGCGCAGGTTGCAGCCCGGCCGTGCCGCTGCGCGCCCATGCCGGGAAGGCCTGCGCGAGAGTGAGTACGGCGGCGCCCTTGATGAGAGCGCGGCGATTGCAGGAGAATTGGCTCATACTCGCTCATACGCGGGGCGATCTTCAATCCCTCAACATATCTGCCAATTTGGCGCGCGCACGATAAAGCCGCGTCTCCACCGCCTTGTCGGAAATGCCGAGCAGCTGCGCCGTCTCTGCCTGGCTCATCGCCTCGATCGTGCGCAGCAGCAGCACTTCCTTGAGCGCAACAGGCAGCGCCGCGATGGCGCTCTGAATACGGCGCACCTCATGGCGTGACTGCAGCGCCTCGTCCGGCAATGCGGCGGTGTCGGCAAGGTCGAGCGCATCGTCGAGAGGTTTGGCGAAGGTGAAGAAGCTGCGCACCGCCCGGCGACGGCTCCAGTCGCGGCATTTGTTGAGCGCAATTCGCGCAATCCATGTGCGAAAGGGCCGTTCGGGATCATAGCGGGAAAGCGCAGCGAATGCGGAGACGAAGCTTTCCTGCGTGATGTCCAGCGCTTCATCCGCATCGCCCACATGCCCGCGCGCCAGCCGCCACACGGCATCGCGGTGCCGCAGCATCAATTCACTATAGGCTGCCTGCTCCCCCGTCAGCGCACGCGCGACGAGCATCCTGTCGTCAGGCGCTGCCTCACTCACTGAGCCGCTGGCTGCGTGAGCACCTTGACGATGGCAGCATCGAACTGCGCCGCCTGATCGGGCCGCAGCACATTGCGCATGGCGAAGATGTGGCTGAGCGTTTCCTTCTGCAGCTGCCCCATCACATGGTGCGATCGGTCCACCGCCTCGCCCACCTTGGGCCCATAGCCATGCTCGGCAGCAATCGCCTGCGCCAGCCGCTCATTATCGACGCGCATCTCCGCCTCCAGCGCGTCGCGCCGCTTGGCGAAGGCCGCCTCCAATTCGTGAATGCGCTGCTCCTGCGCGGCATCCAGCTTCAAGCGTTCATGCAGCAAGGCGTGAACGGCACCCTCAACCGGGCGCTCAGGCGGAGCAAGCCACACCCGCGCCACGAGTACTGCCGCCAGTGCCGCAGCAAAGGCAATCAGCGCGACGAGCAGATAGCGCTTTGCACTCATTGGCCAAGAATGCGCGAGGGCGCATAATCAGACATGCCGATGGCGAGCACGGATGCTTGCGCAGGCACCGCCGTCATCGTGCTGCCGACCCAGCCGACGCCAATCGCCAGAACGCCGGCCAACACGAGACTGCGCCGGGAGGCCTTCTGCTCGCGCCGCCGCTCCATGCCCTTGAACACGCTGATCTCCATGCCATTCAGCCGCTCATCGGTGGGCAACATGCGCATGGCGTCCAGCATCTGGTCTATGTCTGTCATCATAACCTCCACCATCGCATACGCACCGGCGGCATGCACCCCTCGACCCCGCAC